>NZ_CP084580.1:4670065-4981403 GCF_021869765.1 Chryseobacterium sp. MEBOG06
ATCTCAACCACAGTAAGGCAGCAACCGTTGTGTGCCAGACTTTGATCAATTTTAAGCTCGCTTGTAAAAGGGCATGTCAGGGTGAAATCTATGTTACTTCCTTTTTCTTCAATCTTTTCAATAACACCAACTGCTTCAATAATTCCTGTGAACATATTATTTTTTGCTAAATTTGTAAATTATAATCTTCAAAGATAATCAAAATGAGCCCAAAAAACCATAAAGTACGAGTAGGAATTTCAATCGGTGATTTCAATGGCATCGGTCCGGAGATCATTATGAAGTCGCTGAAAGACAAAACCATTACAGATTTTTTCACTCCTGTAATTTTTGGGTCGGGAAAATTATTCACTTATCAGAAAAATATTTTTAAGCTGAATCTTAATTTCAACTACGTTAATGAAGCTTCACAGGCCCAGGCAGGAAAACTTAATATGGTAAACCTTACCAAAGAAAATGTGAATGTAGAATTGGGAGTTCCCACTGAAGAATCTACCAGAATGGCTATTGATTCTTTGGAAGCAGCAACTGAAGCTTTAATAAAAGGTGACATTGATGTTCTGGTAACAGCTCCTATCAATAAGGATGAAATGGTAAAAATGGGCTTTAAACATGCCGGGCACACCGGCTATTTTGAAGAGAAATTCAATAAAAAAGGATTAATGTTCCTGGTTACTGAAGATCTTAAAGTAGCTGTATCTACTCACCATATTCCTATTGCGCAGATTGCAGAGAATATTTCTAAAGAAAAAATAAAGAAACAGATCAGAGTATTAAACCAGACCCTGATTGAGGATTTCTGTATCCAGAAGCCTAAAATTGCCGTATTAGGATTAAATCCTCATGCCGGAGATGGCGGCGTGATTGGCACAGAAGAAATTGAAATCATTGCTCCAGCTATTAAAGAACTTTCTGATAATGGAATACTGACATTCGGGCCTTTCCCGGCAGACAGCTTCTTCCAACCCAATAAATATAAAAATTTTGATGCGGTTTTAGCCATGTATCATGATCAGGGGCTTGCTCCCTTTAAGACACTAGCTTATGAAGAAGGAGTGAATTATACAGCAGGGCTTCCTTTTATCAGGACTTCTCCGGACCATGGAGTGGCCTATGATATTGCAGGAAAGAACGTTGCCGATGAGCAGAGTTTTACAGAAGCTATTTTTACTGCGATTAAAATTTTCAAGAACAGATGTGAATACGGTGAACTGATGGAAAATCGTCTACAGCCTAGAAAAATGGTTGTTGACAATGGAATAGACGAGGATCTTCCTGAGGAAACTGAAGGATAAATCATTAAAACAAATTTTAAATTAATTTGTTTTGAATTTTATTTGTTATTATAAAAAAAATGCATATTTTTGCACACTCATTTTATGGACAAGTTAAGAAACTATGACGTAAGCTTTTCCGGACTTAAAAACGGAAGCCACGAGTTCAAGTTTGAGATCGATAAAACGTTCTTTCAATTATTTGACACTGAACAGGAATTTACAACTCCTAGAATAGAAGTAATTGCTTTATTAGATAAGCACACTACTTTTTTAGAGTTTGTGATTAAGATAAAAGGTTTAGTAGAGTTGGTTTGTGATATCACAAATGAAGATTTCGACTATCCTATCGAGAATGAAATCAAAATTCTGGTGAATTTCGGAGAAGAATATGATGACAGCAATGAAGATGTCATTACCATTCCTACCGGCGAGCATGCTTTCAATGTAGCACATTTGATTTATGAAAATGTAATGCTTTCCATCCCCATGAAAAAGATTTCACCGAATATAAATGATGAAGATCTGGAGATTCTTGATCAGTTCGGTCCGAAAGACGTTGAAGAAGCTGAAGAGGAGGAACATGAAAATGATCCGAGATGGGACGCTTTAAGAAAATTAAGAGACAATAATTAAATAGAATAATTTAAATATGATGAGATGATGAATCTCATCGCTCATCAATTAAAAAAGTTATTAGAAAATGGCACATCCAAAGAGAAGACAGTCGTCTACAAGAAGAGATAAGAGAAGAACTCACTACAAAGCTGTAGTTCCTCAATTAGCTAAAGATGCAACAACAGGAGAGCTTCACCTATACCACAGAGCTCACTGGCATGAAGGAAAACTTTACTACAGAGGTAAAGTAGTATTGGAAAAAGAAGTAGCTACTACTGAAGAAAACTAAGAGTCGCTTTTCACTGAAAAAGCCTCATTTTAATACAAAAACCGCCCAATTTTGATAAAATTTGGCGGTTTTTTGTTGTTTTTTACGTTTTTTTGGTATCTTTGACCCAAAATCAAATATCAAATTTATGGACATTAAAGACATACAAAATCTTATTAAGTTTGTATCTAAAGCTGAAGTTTCTGAAGTAAAGTACAAGACTAAAGATTTCGAAATCACTATTAAAACTCCATTAGCTGGAAGCGATGCTGTATATGCACAACCTGCAGTATACCATACAGCTCCTCAAGCGGTAGCTGCTCCTGCACCTGCTGCAGCTCCAGTTGCTCCTGCTGCTGAGAAAGCTGAAGCCGCTTCTGATGACAGCAAATATGTAACTATCAAATCTCCAATGATCGGAACATTCTATAGAAAACCATCTCCGGACAAAGATGTATTTGCAAATGTAGGTGATGATGTTTCTGTAGGTAAAGTTGTTTGTGTAATTGAAGCAATGAAATTATTCAACCAGATTGAATCTGAGATCAGCGGAAAAATCGTTAAGATCCTAGTGGATGATGCTACTCCTGTAGAATACGACCAACCATTATTCTTAGTAGATCCATCTTAATTTAGATGTTAGATGTTAGACGTTAGGTGTTAGATTAAATTCTACATTGAAATAACATTATCTGATTTTCAAATTATCTAATTTTCAAATTGAAGAAGATGTTCAAAAAAATATTAATAGCCAATCGTGGCGAAATTGCAATGCGTATTTTACGTACTTGTAAAGAAATGGGGATCAAAACCGTTGCAGTATACTCTACTGCTGATAAAGACAGTCTTCACGTAAGATTTGCGGATGAAGCAGTTTGTATTGGCCCTGCTATGAGCAAAGACTCATACCTTAAAATACCTAACATTATTGCCGCTGCAGAAATTACCAATGCTGATGCAATTCACCCAGGTTATGGATTCTTATCTGAAAATGCTAACTTCTCAAGAATCTGCCAGAAGAACGGTATCAAATTTATTGGTGCTTCTCCTGAACAGATTGAGAAAATGGGAGACAAAGCGAACGCTAAGGCTACCATGAAAGCAGCAGGTGTACCTTGTGTACCAGGTTCTGACGGTTTGATTGAATCTTACGAGCATGCTGTAAAGGTTGCTGAAGAAACAGGATACCCGGTAATGATCAAAGCGACTGCAGGTGGTGGAGGTAAAGGGATGAGAGCTGTTTGGAAAGCGGAAGACCTTAAAGAGCACTGGGAATCTGCAATTCAGGAAGCGGTAGCTGCCTTCGGAAACGGAGGTATGTATATGGAAAAACTGATTGAAGAGCCTAGACACATCGAAATTCAGGTTGCCGGAGACCAATATGGTAAAGCTTGCCACCTTTCTGAAAGAGACTGTTCTGTACAGAGAAGAAATCAGAAATTAACTGAAGAAACTCCTTCTCCTTTCATGACAGATGAACTTCGTGAAAAAATGGGTGATGCTGCTGTAAAAGCTGCTGAATTCATTGGATATGAAGGTGTGGGAACTATCGAATTCCTTGTAGACAAACACAGAAATTTCTATTTCATGGAAATGAATACAAGAATCCAGGTAGAACACCCTATCACTGAACAGGTAATTGATTATGACCTGATCAGAGAACAAATTCTTCTTGCTGCGGGAACTCCTATTTCAGGAATCAACTATTACCCGAAACTGCACTCTATTGAATGTAGAATCAATGCGGAAGATCCTTATGCAGACTTCAGACCGTCTCCAGGGAAAATCACAGGATTAAATATCCCGGGCGGACACGGAATAAGAGTAGATACTCACGTGTATTCAGGATATACAATCCCTTCCAACTATGACTCTATGATTGCTAAGATCATCACTACGGCACAAACCCGTGAGGAAGCTATTGCAAAAATGAGACGTGCCCTTGAGGAATTCTATATTGAAGGAGTAAAAACTACTATTCCTTTCCACAGACAGCTGATGGATAATGAAGATTATCTTGCAGGAAACTATACTACAAAATTCATGGAAGATTTTGTAATGGATAAAAAATATGATAATCATTAAGATTACATCATCCAGATAACAACAGGCGGTTCATTGAACCGCCTGTTTGCTTTATAAATCATAAAATTATTCATTATCTTCACTTAGACAGCCCATTTTCATCTTCAAAATGAAGAAAACACTATATAAGATATTCATTTTCTGCACTTTATTTGTACCTGGCTGAGAAAGACAGACCCTGATTAATATTGTAGGTGAAATTTCTGTTATAAAAATCATAAGTGAATAATCTTATTCAAAATTTAAAAGAGATATATCTGATATAAAAGCCAAAATACCATTATATGAAACCTCAACTTTTGATGCTCTAAAATTTAAATAATCCTTATAATAAAAATAAAACTCTCTGCTTTCTCCTGAAACAAAGATGAAAAGGGAATCTATTTACATTCTTTTGTTTTTTCTTTTTGAAACAATGAAAGTAAATTATAAACCATTTTCAATAATATAATGTAAATGATTTAAAAGCACTTGATTCTCGCCCATAATATTGTAAATTCGTTGGTATAGAAAGAGAAAAATGGAATGTGAGTAAACGAATCAAACTCTGCTTTTAAAAACAATATGATAAAAAGAAACCGTATTAAAAAAACTATTGTATTATTAATGATGACCCCAATTTTAGGCTGCAACAAAACAGTAAAAACAGAATCCATGCATACCCTCAGTGCAGGAGCTAATCTTAATATCCCGTCTATCCCTAATCTCAGAGATTTAGGTGGCTACGATACAGCAGACGGCAAAAAAATAAAAACTGGCCTGTTATACCGTTCCAACCAGCTGAATCCGATTTCAACAGAAGATGAATCGAAAATAGATGCCCTGCATTTAAAAACCGTTTACGATTTAAGGACGGCTGCAGAAAGATCAGAATCTCCGGATCAAATTCCCGGAAGTGTAAAAGAAGTCTGGCTGGATGTTCTGGCAGATGCCAGTACTGTAGGTGCTGCCACATTAGGAAAAACATTACAAAATCCTGTAGAAGTTAATAAGGCTCTGGGTAACGGCAAGGCCGTTGAGTTATTTAAACAGATTTATTTGGACCTTATAGTGCTGCCAAGTGCTAAAAAAGCCTATCATGATTTTTTCCTTTCCCTAGCCAATGGAAAAAATCTACCTGCTCTTTTTCACTGCACGGCTGGAAAAGACAGAACAGGTTGGGCTGCAGCCTCTCTTTTGAGCCTCCTAGGAACTCCCAAAGATCAGATTTACAGCAATTATTTAGATTCAAATACCTACTTAGTTCCTGCATACAAGAAAGAAATCGAAGATTTTGTATCCGCTGGCGGAGAAGAAAATATTATCCTTGATGTTTTGGGCGTGAAAAAAGAATACCTTGATGCTGCTTTTACAGCTGTTCAGAACAATTATGGTTCAATAGAAAATTATTTTGAAAAAGGGCTGAATATTGACAGGGCTACTCAGGAGAAAATTAAAAAGAATCTTCTTTCCCAATAAAATTTATAATTAAAAACAAAAAATTAAGTTGTAAAGATATAAAACCTACATCCCTGAGATGCTCAAGGAATATTTTCTACAACGGTATAGCACAACCTTAAAATACACTTTAATGACACCCGTCTACTGCATTACGTTTTTGTTCAGGCATCTAATTAATATTGCGTAAATTTGTAAAAAACCAAAGTATATGTCAACAGCAGAAAAAACAAAAAACTCACAGTATTTTATTGACCTTGAAGACAAACATGGAGCGCACAATTATCACCCTCTTCCAGTAGTTTTGGATCGTGGAGAAGGTGTTTTCGTTTGGGATGTAGAAGGCAAAAAGTATTATGATTTTCTTTCAGCATATTCTGCTGTGAATCAGGGACACTCCCACCCTAAAATTGTAGAAGCATTAGTGGAGCAGGCTAAAAAACTGGCGCTAACATCAAGAGCTTTCTACAACTCAAAACTGGGAGAATACGAAGAAAAGATTACAACTCTTTTTGGGTTTGATAAAGTTTTACCCATGAATTCCGGAGCGGAAGCTGTGGAAACGGCAGTAAAATTAGCCAGAAAATGGAGCTACGAAGTAAAAGGAATTTCAGAGAACGCAGCAAAAATTATCGTTTGTGAAAATAACTTCCACGGAAGAACAACTACAATCGTTTCTTTCTCCAACGATCCTGACGCTAACCAAAACTATGGACCTTTTACACCAGGATTTATTAAGATTCCTTATAATGATGTTGCAGCATTGGAAGAAGTGCTGAACAGAGAAGCAGGAAATATTGCGGCATTTTTAGTAGAACCTATCCAGGGAGAAGCCGGAGTATATGTACCGGATGAGAACTTCCTTAAAAACGCTTCTGAACTTTGCAAAAAACATAATGTGCTTTTCATTGCTGATGAAGTACAAACAGGTATTGCAAGAACCGGTAGATTAATTGCCTGCCACCATGAAGATGTTCAGCCGGATATTTTAATTCTCGGAAAAGCACTTTCCGGAGGGATGTATCCTGTATCTGCAGTATTAGCCAATGACAACATCATGAATGTGATCAAGCCGGGACAACATGGTTCTACCTTCGGAGGAAACCCAATTGCCTGTGCAGTAGCAGTAGCTGCCCTGGATGTTGTAGCTGAAGAAAAATTGTCTGAAAGAGCAGAAGAGCTTGGACAGCTGTTCAGAGCGGAAATCGAAAAATTAATGGATAAAACAGCCCTTATCACTAAAGTAAGAGGAAAAGGTCTTTTAAATGCAATTCTTATCAATGATACTCCTGACAGTTCTACTGCATGGAATCTTTGTCTACAGCTGAAAGAGCATGGTCTACTGGCAAAACCAACCCATGGTAATATTATCAGGCTGGCACCACCATTGGTAATCACTGAAGAACAACTTCTTGATTGTGTAAAAATTATTGAGAAAACATTCGTGGAATATAAAAATTAATTTCTTCCAAGAACTTTTTCATAAAACTTAAGATAATTATTGGACATTTCGGTATAACTATACTGTTTTGTCCAATTTTTTATTTCCAGACTCATTTCTTCCTGATGGTTATTGTACAGAAGCATTTTCTCTTTAAATAAATCAGCCATTTCTTTTGGCTCAAAACTGTCAAAATAGAATGCATGATCTCCTCCAATCTCCGGAAGGCTTGTGTACTTTGAAAGAAAAACAGGTTTTCCAAAAGCCATTGCCTCAATAGGTGGAATCCCAAAACCTTCTGCAATAGAAGGATGACACATGGCATCCGCATGCTGGATAACTGCATATTTTTCTTCTTCAGAAAGATCTTTCATGAAATGAACTCTCTTCTCAAGTCCTAATTCCCGAATTCTTCCGTGAACTTCATCTGCATAAGGTTGTTTTTCGTCAGAAGCTATAAGAACCAGATCATCTTCAATATAAGGCAGCATTTCAACCAGCGTCAGCTGATTCTTCTTATTGAAAAGCACCCCAATATTCAGAATATATTTTTTATCTTTTAAAAAGCTGTATTTGCCTAAATGGTATTCTCTGTTTTCCGGAAGATCAATTCCGTTATGGATCACGACTATATCTTTAAGCTTAGTGAAGGTAAAAAGGTCTTTATTCTGAATTAAATTCTGCTTCGCATACTCTGAGATACAAACAATATAGTCTGCGTTTTTCACATTGTTTTTAACCTTTCCAAGCATTTTTTTCTTTTTCAGATCGGTTAGGTTTTCATGTAAAAAGTTAAGGTCATGAAGTGTCACAACTTTTATAGTTCTCTTATAATTCCTGTGGAAATAAGAAGAAAGCTGATGACTTACATGGATCAGATCAAACCCTCCACTGAAACGTTCAAAGAAACGGTGTGTTTTACTCCAGAAAACATAATTATTTTTAGATTTGAACCTCTCAAGCTGCTCCTTTTCTCCGAAATAAGATATTTCAAATTTAGAATTATTTTCTTGTAAGCCTTTGGCCAGATTTCGAAATACATTTGCAATCCCTGAGTTGGGATATCTAAGACGTTCAAGATCAATTAAGATTTTTGCCATATAATAATAACGGAGAAAGTTTAGGAAAATTTGTTTTTAAAGAAAACGATTTCTTTTTCAAGACTGTGGTTATTCTTAATAAACTCATGTGCTTTATACCTTAAAGCATCATATAATTCATCATTCGCCAAAAGCTTTTCAATATATTCAGCGAATTCTTTGGCATCGTCTGTTACCAGACAGCCATTATCATTTTTCTGTGAAAGACCATCCACTCCGCGGGTATTGGTCACAACAGGTAAATTATTGCTCAAAGATTCCAGCACTTTAATTTTAACGCCTGTTCCACTCAGCATTGGACAAATTGTTATTCTTGCATTCTCATAAAATTCCTGCAAGTCATCAACCATTCCATAGATAACTACATTAGGGTATTCTTTCTTAATTTCCTTTCCTACTTTTCCAATAATATGAATTTTAATATTGTCTTTTAAATAGTGCAAAACATTTTCTAAAAACCAATGAATGCTATTAACATTATGTGGATTGTTACTCGCTACATACACAACGTCATATTTGTAATCGTGCTTTAAAGGAGTAAGTGGTTTTTGAGGAAAAGGAATTGGTAAATATTCTACCTTTTTATTGGTAAATTGTCCGAATATATATTCTTCTTCTTTAGAATAGGTCCAGATCTCATCATACTTCTTTAAAATATTAATTTCATACTGAAATAATTTCCCAATTTTATTACATTTATTACTATTTTGAGCAGTAATAAAGTCATGGGTATCAATAATAAAGTTTGATTCGGGCTGTACATTACTGATAATCTCTCCCCAAGTGGCATAGCTGATGATTATATTATCATAATGACGGGGATTAACAATTTCTGCGAATTCTTTCCTCAAAATCCAACTTGTCAAATCAATTGGATTTTTCTTGAAAAAATAAGGTAATTTGTAAAGGAAAAAATATTTAAAAAATTCGTGTTTATACTTTTTATCTAAAAGGATTAATTCAACATTAGGGTATTTTTCAGAAAAAATTTTCACTTCTTCTTTTTTCCACATCCCCCAGTCTCTTAATGATACAAATGTTACTGCAACACTCTCAAAATTATTAAAATAAGAAAGCATCTGATTGAGTCTAGTCGTATTTCCTGCTTTTCCGGATATTGGATTATCAGGCATAAAATACAAAAGTTTCTTTTTCAATATCTTCTTAATTTTCTATTGCAATATCTCATTATAAATATTAATATGCTCTTCCACTGCTTTTTCCCAGGAAAACTCTTTAGCCCTCAAAATAGCTTTCCGGGCATACTCTACCCTGTATTCATCATTGTTGTATAATGTCCAGATCACTTCCGATAAAGCATCTTCATCTTTTGGATCAAGTAGTATGCCAGCTTCTCCTACCACTTCAGGAAGAGAAGAAGTATTGGAGGTAACTGTTGCTACACCACACTGCATTGCTTCAAGCGGAGGAAGCCCAAATCCTTCGTAAAGCGACATATAATAAAAGGAATTAGCCTGGCTGTATACCGCGGCCAAATCTTCATCAGGAATTCTTCCTGTAATGATAATTCGTTCTTTTAGTTCTTTGGCATTTTCATATTCTTCAAAGATTTTATCATACTGCCAGCCTTTCGAACCTACTAATACCAGACACAAGTCTTTGACATCATACTTGGTAATCATCTTAACAAATGATCTGATTAAATGATCTATATTCTTACGCGGTTCTAATGTACTTAAACTTAATATATATTTTTCAGGAAGATTATATTTTTCCTTTATTAAAGTATTATTTTCTTTATCTAGAGATGGATAAAATATATCCGGAGAAGCAGCAAGCCTACTCACAAAAACTTTTTTAGGGTCTAAATAGGGAGCAAACTCCAGTAAATCTTTTCTTGTATTTTCAGAAACGCATATGGCATAATTATTTCTTCCGATACTCTCAATCGTATTTTTCAAAAGCTGTGTGTTGTCATTATACTCAGGAAATAAAATCGGAATCAAATCATGAATTGTAACAATTTTTCTAAGGTGAGGAAATTCTTCTAAGCTCTTATGAATAGGATAATATAAAGAATGATAAATCTGAGCTTCGTGAATGTCTTGATTATAACTTATTTTATAATCAAATATTCCTAATTTATTGTATAATTTTCTGAAAGGTTTTTCTTTTCTAAAGGGTATAAACTTAATTCTTTCACAATTATTGGCTTTCTTAAGCACCAGCTGATGATCAGAAAGAAAACGATCAATTTTAGAGTGAGTTTCTTTATGATTATTAAAGTTAAAATTGGAATAAAAAAGTTCTATTTCTTTCTGGGAAACAAAGCGCCTAAACAATTCATAAGCCACTCTGAATATTCCGGTTTGATTAATCTTATAGGCATTCCCAATAACTTCAACGTCAAAAATAAGTTTTATCTTCATGAAATATTATATATTTCTCTAGTGTTATAATTATAAAGTATCATAAAAAGCATTTTGCTTTTTTTGTCTTTCCATTTCTTTGATATGAACCAGACAATAATCATCATTTTCGGTTGGCAGTTCTTTCTTTCTGGTATAGTTAATCAATACTTCATGAATTTTATTCTGCCAACAGATATTTTTATTTAGTTTAAACAGTCTGGTTTGAAAGTCCGGAAAGTTAATATAATTATTCTTATCTTTTTTCCAGTTCCATTTTTCAAGATATTCATTGGTAATACCATTGACAATATTTACCCTTGGAATAAGAAAACAATCCGCCTTTCTGTTTCTAAATAAAAACCATTTGAGATCTTTAATCAGTTTTTCTTTCGGGTATTCATCAGCGTCTATCTGAAAAAGATACCGGGACTTTGCATTTTTAATAAGCGTATTTTTAAAGGTTGCAAAATCACCATTTAGCTTAGCTTCTATAACATTTACTTTGGAGCGATAAGCTTCCAGCAGCTCCCCGACTTTCTGATCTGGATTAGTTACATCCCGTAAGATAAGAATCTCGTCATTTTTATCAATTAGTGGAAACAGCACATCTAAAAGCAGCTTTAGCTCTTGGTATTCATTACAAACTGTAATTCCGTAAGTAATCGTTATCGGTTTAAAAAAATCAAACATTTTTTCTGATTATAAGTTGTTGTTCATAAGACTTATGCTGCTTTAACTCTACCCTAAGATTATTAATTTTAAAACAATTTGGTTTTCCAAAAAACTTCTGAAAAATATTCTTTTCCGAATTCTTTTTGTCTTCAATACAATCTGCAAGATTCCTGAAGGTAGATCGGTTTTTATCAGAAAGTTTTTTAGCATCGAATTTTATGATAATATCATCAGTAACTGGAGTGTTTTTACCTTTAAATTTGCCATTTAAATTAAATTTGGTATTATTTTGTTCATTTTCTATATACTTCGAAGCGTTATAGTCCGAATAAATATGATCAACAAATATCTCCAGTTCTCTGACTGTTTCATCAGTAGGGTTATCCAAAATCAAACCATACTGCAGTTTCTTTTTAGTTTTAGACTGATTAGTAAATCCCCATTTCCGTATAAAATTACGTAAAGAGTTTTCTTCGATCTTTTTGGTTTTGTTCTGAAATTCCTCAGAAAACCGAGAGGTCTTACTTACAAAATGATAAACAATAGCATCTGGACATACAAAGGTTTTTTCTCCTGACATCTTCAGCCTCAGAATTAAATCATCATCTTCACAAAACATGGGTTTAAAAAGAGGATCTAGTCCATTTATTTTTACCAGAACATCTTTTTTTGCTGCCAGAAAGAAGCTTACATCATTAGTATATTCTCCTTTTTGTTTTATCCTATTATTTTCAAATTGAAAAAAACGATCAAACTGAAAGGTTTCAAAGTCGCTTCCAAAATCCTTAATTTCTTTCCACAGCCTTTTATCTGAAGCAAAAACAGGCGGTTCAATTACTTTGTAATATACCACTTTATTTTTTGATAAAGCTTTCTCAAGCGAGGACAAAAAATCTCGGCCAATAACCATATCATTATGTAAAAAACAAATATAATCTTTGGTAGAAATTTCTATTGCTTTGTTATAAGTATCTGAAAGTGTTTTTTCTTCTTCACTAAAAAAACAGACAAGATTTTCATCTTGTAAAGAATCAAGCCATATGTGAGTTCCGTCTGAACTTCCATAGCTTACAAGAACAATTTCAGTATCAGGATAATTTTCTCTTATTGAATAATAACAACTCTTTGAATATTCAAGATTATTTTTCAGTCCGATTAAAAGCGAAATATTATTATTCATCCATTTTTTTTTAATGTGTAGATAGATTCATCTGCCAATATAAAATATTTCCTCAATATCTATTCCTAATTTCCAGTATATTATTATCTGTCTTAACGGGTACAAATTTAGAAATTAAGTTCAAAAAAGCCAACATCTGGTTATAAATCATTTTTAAGATCCTCATTTACCTGAAAAAAGCAGGACTTTTTAATACCTCCCCATTACAAAAGTTTCTCACCAATATTTAAACACTATTCTCATAATTTCACCTGTTTAAAAAATAATAATCAGAATTAAAAAGATAATACCCAATCACAAATCGTCACTTAACCGCATAATTTTAAGTAAATTTGCACCAAAATTTTAATTGAAATGGAGAAAGTAAGAGTACGTTTTGCTCCAAGTCCTACCGGACCTTTACATTTGGGAGGCGTAAGAACCGCATTATATGATTATCTTTTTGCGAAAAATCAAGGCGGAGAATTTGTATTAAGAATTGAAGATACAGATACTGCAAGATATGTGGAAGGAGCTGAAGAATATATTGAAGAAGCATTGGAATGGTGCGGAATCATCCCTGATGAAAGTCCTAAAAAAGGAGGGAAATTTGCTCCTTACAGACAATCTGAAAGAAGAGACATCTATGACAGATATGTAGAGCAGATCCTGAAAACAGATTATGCTTACCTGGCATTTGATACGCCTGAAGAGCTGGATGCTATGCGTGCAGAGTTTGAAGCTAAAGGTGATGTTTTCTCATATGATAATAAAACCAGAAACAGACTCAGAAACAGCCTTGCTCTTTCTGAGGAAGAAGTTCAGAAGTTACTGGATGAAAAAACACCCTATGTTATACGTTTCAAAATGCCTGTAGACAGAGTATTGAACCTTGAAGATATTATCCGCGGTAAATTCTCTGTCAATACAAATACATTAGATGATAAGGTTTTGGTAAAAAATGACGGAATGCCGACTTATCATTTTGCCAACATCGTTGATGACCACGAAATGGAAATATCTCACGTTATCCGTGGTGAAGAATGGCTTCCATCTTTAGGTTTACACACTTTATTATATGAAGCAATGAAGTGGGAAGCACCACAATTTGCACACCTTTCTTTAATTTTAAAACCTGAAGGAAAAGGAAAATTGAGCAAAAGAGACGGTGATAAGTTCGGGTTCCCAGTATTCCCTCTTGATTTTAAAGATCCTGTGACAGGAATCATTTCTAAAGGATATAGAGAAAACGGATATCTTCCTGATGCTTTTATCAATATGGTTGCCCTATTAGGATGGTCTCCTGCTGATGATAAAGAAATTCTTCCTTTAGAAGAGATGATCAAAGAATTTGATCTTCATAAAGTACACAAGGCAGGAGCAAGATTCAGTAAAGAGAAATCTGAATGGTTTAACCATCAATATATTCAGTTGAAATCTGATGAGGAAATTCTTCAGATCATGAGAAATACCGATGTTGATCTTTCCAATGCTTCAGACGAAAAGCTTTTAAAGGTAATTCACCTGATGAAAGAAAGAGCAACTTTCCCAAAAGATATCTATGAAAACGGAAAATTTTTCTTTGAAGCGCCAATTTCTTATGATGAAAAAGCATCAAAAAAAGCTTGGAATAATGAAACCTCCGCTATCTTGGGTGAGCTAGCTTCAATTTTTGAGTCTACAGACTTCGCTGCTGAGACATTGAAGCAGGCTATGCATGATTTTGCTGAAAAGAAAGGTTTAGGAATGGGGAAAGTAATGATGCCTCTGCGATTATCTTTAGTAGGAGAACTAAAGGGACCAGACGTTCCGGATATCATGGAAACCATTGGTAAAGAGGAAACTACCTCCAGAATAAACAATGCAATAAATAATTTTAAATAAAATTACCATATTTTTCATACATTTGAAAGATTTAATTTACTTCAAGAAATGGAATATTTAAGTTTCGAACTTCCTATCAAAGAATTGATGGATCAATACCAGACGTGTTCTTTAGTAGGAGAGGAAAGTGGTGTTGATGTAAAATTAGCATGCAGCCAGATTGAGGACAAGATTTTAGAAAAGAAAAAAGAAATCTATGGAAATCTTACACCTTGGCAAAGAGTACAACTGTCCCGCCATCCGGATCGTCCTTATACACTGGACTACATTAAAGGAATGGCAGACAAGGGCAGTTTCTTAGAACTTCACGGAGACAGAAATTTCGCTGATGATCCGGCAATGATTGGAGGATTGATTACCCTTGATGGTCAGAAAGTAATGATCATAGGTACTCAAAAAGGAAGAACAACTAAAGAGAGACAGTACAGAAGATTTGGAATGCCAAATCCTGAAGGATACAGAAAAGCGTTACGACTAATGAAGCTTGCTGAAAAATTCAATATCCCTGTAGTAACTTTAGTAGATACCCCGGGGGCTTATCCAGGATTGGAAGCTGAAGAGAGAGGACAGGGAGAAGCTATTGCAAGAAACATTTTTGAAATGGTTCAGCTAAAAACTCCGATCTTCACTTATATCATTGGAGAAGGAGCCAGTGGTGGAGCATTAGGAATAGGGGTAGGAAATAAAGTATATATGTTGGAAAATACATGGTATACGGTAATCGCACCAGAAAGCTGCTCTTCTATCTTATGGAGAAACTGGGATCACAAGGAGGATGCAGCCAATGCACTTAACCTTACTCCACAGGATGCTTTAAGAGAAAAGTTTATCGACGGAATCATAGAAGAACCACTTGGAGGTGCTCAGTATGATCAGGAGACAACTTACTTAAACCTGAAAAATTCTATTTTACAAAATATCAAAGCTTTCTCCAAATTTACAGGACATGAGCTTGAAACCCAAAGGCAGGATAAATTCATTGCGATGGGTCAGTATAAATGACTAGTCCTGAAAATCTGATACAGATTATAAGACAAAAATAAATAATTAAACCAGAGCAAATTTTCTTTTGCTTTGGTTTTTATTTTTATAAGTTCTCATTTTAATTTTCGACTGTGTATGCATCTGATTTGGTGTTAAATAATAATTCGAAAAATGAGGACGCAGACCATTGTAAATTTCAATGGATTCATCCACTAATTTTCTTCTTAAAGCATTGTTTATAGAATTCCTGTCAATATTAAATTCCTGCTTTAAAATACCATTAATCCTTTCTGCTACTGCATTTTCATAAGGATCAGAGTTTTGTGTCATACTGCATTTTAATTGATGTTTTTGCAAAACTTTCTGATATTCATTCGAGCAGTATTGTAAGCCACGATCAGAATGATGGATTAATGAGCCTGCCATACCTTTGTGTTTCTTTAAAGCTCTTTTCAATGCTACAAGACTACTCTCTGTATTTAAATTATCTGCTACAAAATGTCCCACTATTTTCTTGGAATATGCATCGGTTATTAAACTTAAATAACTTGGATTTTTCCTGTTCCCAATATAAGTAATATCTGCAACCCAAACCTGATTGGGTTTTGTTATCTGATAGTCTAGGATCAAATTTTTATGCTTTCTGAAACGATGATGGGAGTTGGTAGTAACATGGTAATTTTTCTTGGGTATAATCAATAAATGATTCGCTCTTAGGATGTCAAAAAATTTATCTCTTCCTACTTTGATAGAACTTAGTGATTCTTTTAAAATAAAATATAGTTTCCTTGCTCCTAATCTGGGCATTTTAATACGAATACCCTCCACAAGATCTACAACCTCTGAAGCCCTGTTCCTACAGACTTTTGTACGCTTGATACTTCTATAATAGATTTGTCTATTTAACCCTAACAATCCACAAGTAAAAATCAAAGTTTCTTTTTCTTTACTGCGGAAGTAATCGATTGTTCGGGTGGTGAATTTTTTCGAATATCAATGTGATATTCTTTCTCTGCAAGTTGAATCATCATATCAAAAAATATCACTTTTTTATCAGCAATATAAGCCTGTTTTTCCAAGAAGGCTTTCTGTTTTTCAAGAAGCTTAACTTCTGCTTCTAATTCCATAATACGTTGTTCAGGTGTCTTTTCCATAGCATAAGGTCTTTGGTTTTCCCAATCAAAGTTACCATATTTTCTCAGCCAATTTAAAATAGTCCCGTGGGATTGTATACCATACTTCTTGCGACTAGCGGTAATGGTAGATGCTCCAGATTCAACTTCTTTTACTATTTGAAGTTTTAAACTTAAACTGTAATCTTTTTGTGTACGTTTGATGTACACAGATTTTAATTGTTCTTCCATAACGATTTGTTTTTATGTATCGCTATTTCAGGACTAGACAAAAGGATAAAAATAAAAAAGGTTAAGAATTTCTTCTTAACCTTTTTTTATTTTAGTAATCTTCTTTCCTAATCAGCTACATTAAGTGCAATCTCAATATCCTGATCAATTCTTTTTACAGAAGAATATTTTGCATCACATACCATCGTTGTCATTACATATTCTCCTTTATCTATCAATATAAAGTTTTGTCCTTTCGCGGGTACACTCAGATTATAATATTTTTTACCGCTTATTTTTACAACCAGATTACAGGAAGAACGGTTTTTAATATTAATATAGGCTTCATTCTTATTAGCATCATTATTAAACATATGCGTAAGCATAGCCGCTGTTCTTTTGGCTTCTTCACTCGGCTCAGATTTACTAACCCCAGCGCTTTTTGCAGATCCTACCGCAGCATAGCTTGTTCTTCTTTCTTCTTTTAAAGCTTCTATAGCTGCTGCTGTGTTATTATTAACGGCAGCTTTACCGTTGGTAGCAGCCGGTTTATTTACAGCAACTGTTCTCCCGCTGTTCAGTTCATTATTTTTAACAATATTTTCTATTTTATCTTTACTGATGGGCTTAATCGTAGGTTTTGCTTCAGGAGAATTATTGGCCATAATCATATCGATCAGCTTTCTTTTAAAATAATCAGCCTTAGCATGTCCCGGATTCTGTTTCAGGAAACCGGCAATAACCCGGGCTTCTTTTGAGGACTCTGCATCCTGCTCGGTATAAATGATCACTGTTTCTTTTTCAACAACAGCTTTAGATTTTGTTTTTTTCTTTTTTTGGGAAAAACCAAGAGAGAAAATGCATATAAACAGGAGAAAGAAGATTTTTTTCATTAATCAAATCTTTAAAATAGTATTAAATATATTAATAACGTGAAAAGTCATTTTTTAGTTTATCATTAAAATCATTATCTTTGCACTGCTCTAAATTTAAGCTAAAAATTAATACTAATCTTAAATAAAAAATAATAGATATTATGTCTTATACACCAGTTGCTGCAGACGTAGCGAAATTAAGAAACCAAACAGGTGCAGGTATGATGGACTGCAAGAAAGCTCTAGTTGAAGCTGAAGGAGACTTCGAAAAAGCAGTAGATATCCTTAGAAAGAAAGGACAAAAAGTTGCGGCTAACAGAGCGGACAGAGAGTCTAGTGAAGGAGCTGTAATCGCAAGAGTAAACGAAGACAATACTTTAGGTGTTGTAATCTCTCTAAACTGCGAAACTGACTTTGTTGCTAAAAACGAAGCGTTCATCGAGTTAGCTTACGAATTAGCTGAAATGGCAATTTTCGCTGCAACTAAAGAAGAACTTTTAGCTACTGATTTCCACGGGTTAACTGTTGCTGAAAAATTAATTGAGCAAACAGGAGTTATCGGTGAAAAAATCGAGATCGGTTCTTTCGAAAGAATCCAGGGGAATTTCTTAGGAGCTTACATCCACGCTGGAAACAAAATTGCTGCTATCACTTCTCTTTCTGCTAAAGTAGACGGAGCTGACGAAGCTGCTAAAGCTGTTTCTATGCAGGTTGCTGCTATGAATCCAATCGCTTTGGATGAAACTCAGGTTTCTCAGGAAACTATTGATAAAGAATTAGAGATCGAAAGAGAACTACTTATCAAAGAAGGTAAGCCAGAAAACATTATCGACAATATCCTTAAGGGTAAAATGCAGAGATTCTACAAAGACAACACATTGGTACACCAGTCTTTCATTAAAGACGGAAGTATCTCAGTTGCTGATTATGTAAAATCTGTAAACGGAGACCTAAAGGTAACAGGATTTGTAAGAGTAAGCTTAGCTTAATCAATCTTTCAAAAAATATTGAATCCCGGTGAATTTTCACCGGGATTTTTTCATGAATAAAAGTTGCAATTATTAACAGAATATGACGTGTATTTTAAATATTCAACATTTACATAATAATCACATTTTCAAAGTTTTTTTTGTATAAAAAATAGATTATTAATGCTTAAATTTGCGGCCCCTTATAATAACGCATGAAAAAATTTCTACTAGCTATTTGTGCTTTTCTTTGTTTATTAGTTAATGCACAATTGGATACTGAGCACTGGTTTGCTCCTATGTCGGCAAGCAATCTTCAGGGAACGCCAAAAGGTTACCTGTATCTTTCGACTAACGAAATCACCCCTTTCCCTGTACAGGTTTACAACAATAACAATGTCATCACTACTGTTCAGGTAAGTAAAGGAAACCCCGCACAGGTCACCATCGCCAATAACATGATGATCGCCTCTATTCCATCCGGACTTTTCAATCAAACTTCAATGGGACTGTATGTAAAAGGAAATAAAAAATTCTTTGCCAGCTACAGATTTACAGTTTCAGATCAGGCTGAATTTATTACTTCCAAAGGATCTGCAGGACTAGGCAAAACATTTTTTGTAGGTATGGCTCCTAATACCACTGCCAAGCCCTATGTAAACTCAACAATTGGCGTTACTGCTACAGAAGACAATACCACAGTAACCATATCAGGCTATAACCCTGCTGTTGTTTTCTCTGATGGTATTTCAGCTCCGTCAAGAACTTTTACCATTAATAAAGGTAAGTCATATATTCTTGAAGCACAGAGTAATCTTAATCCCAACAACTTAACAGGATTGGTAGGAGCAAAAATAACGGCCACTAAACCAATATCTGTAACTAACGGAAATTTCAACAGTATTTATACTACTCAAAACAATACTAACGTAGATGTGCTGATGGACCAGTCAGTTCCTGTTGAAAGATTAGGAAAAGATTTTATAATGGTAAAAGGAAATGGACCGGCCAATTCAGGAATGGAAGCTGCTGTAGTAGTTGCCACAGTGAACAACACCAAGCTTACTGTCAATGGAACTCTCTTAAATGCTGTAACTCTAAATGCCGGACAATACTATGTTGTTCAGGGTACAAATTACATCAATCAGGGAACCGGAAACTTCAACATGAGTATTTCCGCCAACAACAATGTATATGTATACCAGTTACTTGCAGGAACTGCCACAGGTAATATTTATGCTACAGGAGGAATGAATTTTATTCCCCCTTTAAGCTGTTTTTTACCTAAAGAGATTAATGAGATTGGCTCCATTAATAAAATAGGAAATGATACGTTTAATACAAGACTTAATATCATTACTCAGGCAGGTGCTGCTGTGACAGTGAATGGTGCACCAATTGCCGCGGGTAATGGTCCTGCCCCGGTAGCAGGAAATTCTAACTGGGTTACTTACTCTATTCCAAGTGTGACGGGAAATATTACCGTGAACTCTACAAAACCTGTTACCGCAGGAATTGCGGCAGGAAACGGAGCAGTAGGATATGGAGGCTATTTTGCGGGATTCTCTTCTGTACCGGTAATTACCAAAACAGGAGACTGCTATAATGGAGTGCTTCTTTCAGTAGAGACAGGTTTTGATGCCTACCAATGGTACCTGAACGGAACTCTTATTACTGGAGCAACCTCTCCTTCTATCAACCCGGATTTGTATGGGACCGGAATATACACCTGTTATATTACTAAAAACAACTGTGAATCAAGGCTTACTGCAGATTTTGACTATACAGCATGTCCTCCTATTACAACTACAACTTATGATATTGGATCATGTAATACGAAAGTAATTACTCCTGTATTTACTAATTCTCCTCAGGCTGTTGATCCTTCCAATACAAGTATTATTGTACATCCTACCAACGGAACAGTCTTTGTAAACCCTACAACAGGGCAAATTACTTACACTCCGAATGCAGGGATTACTACTGATATTACAGATACATTTACCTATTATATTCAGGGAACTGGAAATCCGGCTTCATTTGAATATTTTAAGATTATCGTGAATACGCATATTCTTCAAACGACTAACGCTTCTTTAACTACTTGCTCTACTACTAATGGCAATGGGACTTTCAACCTGACAACAGCCAATGTAACTTCGACTCCAAATACTACTGTAACCTATTTCACCAATGCTAACTTAACAGGGCCAATAGCAACACCAGCTTCTTATACAGGACCTTCAGGAACAGTGTATGCGAATGTAACAGCATATGGATGCTCTAAAGTTGCTACGATAACATTAACTACTTATCCTACTCCAAATATCAACACCAATAACTTCAATGCGAATATATGTGATGATAATTTTGATGGAATTGTAAGTGTTAATTTTGCCAACGTTACTCCGCAGATAGTAACCAATCCCGCCAACTTCCTTGTCAGATATTATCTTACTCAGGCTGATGCCAATGCAGGAAATAACAATACTCTTCCTGCTAACTGGACATTTACAGCTAACACTACAGTATATATAAATGTAACTGGCCTTGTCGGAGAATGTCCAGCAGCTTTTGGACAGATCAATTTTACCATAGGAAATAAAGTTTCTTTGATTACAGGTACCGCAAAAGTTGATATCTGTGACAATGACCTGAATGGTTCAGAAGTAGTAAACCTTAATGATTATAAAGGCTTATTTACCACAGACCCAACTGTTATTTTATCATTTTACACTTCACTGGCTAATGCGCAGGCTGGAATAAATCCCATTTCAGCATCACAAACACTTACTTCAGCAGGTACTTTTTACGTTAGATTCCAGAGCAGTACAGCTTGTCCTAATACAGCCGTTTTAACCCTTGCTCTAAAATCTCCGAAGAAATCTGAGAGACTTCACGATCAGGTTATCTGTTCAAATGATAAAATAGTCTTAGATGCAGGGCCAGGTTTTTCATCTTATTTATGGAGCACCGGGGCTACCAGCCAATCAATATCTGCAGGAGCAGGAAATTATTACGTAGATCTTGGGTTCAACGGGTGTGTGTACCGTCAATATGTGAATGTAACCACATCACAGGCTCCTATTATTGCCAAAATAGATGTTATAGGAACTACAGCAACAGTTTCGGTGACTGGTGGAACTCCTCCTTATAAGTACTCATTAAATGGTTTTGATTACCAGGCTTCGAATGTTTTCACCGGATTATCAAGAGGACTTCACACAATGTATGTATTAGGTTCAGACGGATGCCATCATGTAACAAAAGAATTTTTGGTCATCAATCTTATTAATACTATTACTCCAAACGGCGATGGGATTAATGATGTTCTTAACTATTCTGAGTTAAGAATAAAGAAGAATGTCAGCATAGAAGTGGCGGACCGATATGGAGCTTCGGTATATAAATCATCTGAGAAAAACTATATGTGGGACGGAAAATCTAATGGCAGAAACCTGCCTACCGGAACATACTGGTATGTAATCAAATGGACTGAGCCAGACACTCAATTACCAGTTTCATATTCAGGATGGCTTTTAATTAAAAATAGAGAGTAATATTTAACATTTATTTACATTTTATTAAAAGTATTTGAATTTTTATTTTAATTTTGTGCAAATCCTAATTCCATACACATGAAAAGATTTCTACTCAGTTTGGTATTAATTTTTTTTACAATTAATACTCTCTTTGCGCAAAGGGATACCGAGCATTGGATTGCTCCTTACTACGACAGTTACGGAGGTTATGCCAATATGATATACCTGTCCACTGATTCGGCAACCCCTTTTGACGTTACCATTTACAACAATGGTAATATAATTACAACCGTTACCATCAGTAAGGGCAGCCCACAAACCTACAAAGTAGCTAATAACCTGATCTCTACAGGTACCACAACAGATGCCTTTGTTATTGGTAATAAAGGACTTTACTTAAAAGGGGCTAAACCTTTTTACTGCAGTCTGAGGCTTGCTCAGGATATCCATGGAGAGGTTATTACCAGTAAAGGGAAAGCTGGAATCGGGAAAATGTTTTATGTTGCTACCAGCCCAAATACAGATACCAATAGTGTTTATAACTTCACAGCAGGTATTCTTGCTACTGAAGATAATACCAACGTAACTGTATCATGGAATGCTACTGCCGGGGTCACCTTTATCAATGGAAACCCTACCGGTAATACCCATTCTTTTACTTTACAAAAGGGGCAATCTTTTCTATTTGCAGGATTAGGGTCTGTATCAGCTAATAAATCCGGATTTATTGGTGCGAAGGTAGTTGCCGATAAACCAGTAACCCTTACCAATGGTAGCTGTAACGGTAATTTTTCAGCAACAACATCAGGAACAGATCCAATTCTTGACCAGTCCGTTCCGGTTGACAGGCTTGGGAACACCTTTGCAATGGTTAAAACCAGATCTACTCAGCCTACTTTAAATATGGAAGGAGGTCTTATTATTGCTACAGAGGACAATACAGAAATCTATTTAAACGGTGGAACAACGCCGGTTCAAACCCTGAATGCAGGCCAATGGTACAGAATTAATGAAACAAGCTATGTAACTCAGGCCGGTACCGGAAACCATTCTAATATGTTTATCTCAACAACCAAGAATGTGTATCTGTATCAATTTATCGGAATATTAAGTAATGCAGCAACCAACGGATTTAACTATATTCCGCCTTTAAACTGTTTTCTTCCCAGAAAAATTGATGAAATCGGAAAGATCAACGAAATGCCTCTCGGTACCAATGGGGCAAGTATTACACAAAGTGATTTAATTATAAAATTAAATATTCTAACCGAAGCAGGTGCTACTGTATTGGTAAATAATACCCCTCCTACAGCTGATCAGGGACCTTATCCCCTGACAGGAAATACCAACTGGGTAACTTATGCATTAACCGGAGTTACCGGAAACCTTACCATTACTTCTACAAAAGCTGTAACAGCAGGTATTAATGGAGGGTATAGTTCAGCAGGATACGGAGGGTACTTTGCAGGATTTTCATCAATTCCTGTAATTTCTAAAAAAACAGGAGAATGTGTTCCTGGTATTATTCTGGAAGTAGATGACAGCTACGAAACATACCAATGGTATCGTAACGGAGTTGCTATTCCGGGAGCTACTTCTTACACTTACACTCCAACCCAATCTGGAAATTATACGGTAAAAGTAACAATGGGATCATGTCCTCCTGTTACTACTCCAATCTATAATGTACAAACTTGTTTAAAAGAAACAACGCAAGCACTTAATGCCTGCTCTACAAAAATTATTACACCGGCGTTTACTTCATCTACTCAGACTCCGGTAGCAACTACTGTAGTGATTGTAACCCCTCCCACTAAAGGTACAGCTGTAGTGAATCCAAATGGTACAATCACTTACAATCCAAATGCAGGATACCTGGGATCAGATAAGATTGTTTATAAATTCTGTGGAAATGATCCTTTATTCACAGATTGCGAACAGGTAACTTTAACCCTTACTGTAGTACCATTTATTGTACAGGATGTGACGATTAAAGCCTGCTGGTATGATGTAGCTCCTTATGCTTATTTCGATCTTACCAAAGCTAAGGTTACTGACTATAATGCAGTGGTAAAAAAATACTACCGTACATTAAATGACCTGACTGCCGGGATAAATGAAATAACAACACCTGACAACTTCCCTGCAACGGGCGGAGTAGTATATGTGAAAGTTACCACTGCCGAAGGATGTACTGCAAATGCAAAAATTACTTTAGTTCCACTTCCAATCAAAAAATCACCAATTCTGGTAGATCAGTATATCTGTATGGATGCTAAGACTGATCTGGATGCCGGTTCTGGGTATGATTCATATGAATGGAGCACAGGGGCAACCACGCAGGGCATCAGAAATATCGGAGTTGGAGAATACTCTGTAATTCTTGGTAAAAACGGATGTTTCCTTACGCAGGTAGTAAAAGTTAAGAAAGTTGAAGATCCGGTAATTCAAACAATCGAGATCAACAATAATAGTGCAACAGTAATTATAAGCGGAGGTAAGCCACCTTACAAGTATGCAGTAGATGGAACAGCTAACTGGCAAGATTCAAATACTTTTACAGGATTATCAAGAGGACAACATACCTTCTATGTGAAAGATGCTTACAACTGTAATCCTACTTCTGTAGAAATTACAATTCCTAATCTTGTAAATGCAATCACTCCTAACGGAGATAATGTAAATGACTTTATAGATTACAGCGAGTTGGCTTATAAAGAAAATCTTTCGTTTGTAGTATATGACAGATATGGAAATATGGTATTTACCGGAAATAAATTCAACAACTACAGATGGGATGGAAAACATTTCGACAAAAAACTTGTAACAGGAACTTATTGGTATCATATCAACTGGAATGAGTCCAATAAAGACAAAACTCCAATAAAGTATACAGGCTGGATTCTCGTAAAAAACAGAGACTAATATTTTAAATATACATTTTAAAAACCACGATTTTGAAATCGTGGTTTTTTTATTATATTTTCAAGTATTTAATGCTTTTTATTATTAAATTTGTGACAAATACTAATACTGAATGAAGAAAACTCTATCTTTTTTATTTATATTTTATATTTTCTCTTCTCTTTTCGCCCAATTAGACAGAGAACATTGGTTTGCACCGATGGTAGACAGAAGCGGTGCTCCCAGCCCCTTCCAGAAGCTGTATTTATCAACAAGCAGAACAACCCCCTTCCCTGTAAGTATATATAACAACAATGTTTTAATCGGAACTGTGAATATCAGCAAAAATAATCCACAGAAATTCGATGTACTAAGAAATTATATCATTACTACCCAGCAGGCAGACTTATTCACTCCTACTACAAAAGGGTTATATCTGAAGGCAGAATTCCCATTTTATGCCAATTTTAGATTTTCAGTATACAACCACGCAGAAATTATTACTTCCAAAGGAATTCCTTCTACCGGAAAAAATTTCTATGCTGCATCCGCACCCATCACGGTAAGTAATACTATTCTGGACTTTATGACCAGTGTTTTGGCCACAGAAGATAATACTACAGTGACTATTTCCGGATATAGCCCCAACGTTCAGTTTTCCAACGGGACTACCGGAACTACAAATCCGACGATGACTTTTACTTTGAATAAAGGACAGTCTTATATCATTGATGGAATAGGAAATATTACAGGAAATTTTGACGGATTCATTGGTGCAAAAATTACAGCAACCAAACCGGTGAATGTCACCAACGGAAATTTTAACGGACAATATGCGGGCAACTATAGCTCGAGCTCTGATATTTTGATGGATCAGGCGGTTCCCGTCAACCGGCTCGGAAATGAATTTGCATTGGTAAAAGGGAACGGCAGTATTGGCTCCAATATGGAAGGAGCCGTCGTAATTGCTACGGAAGATAATACTCAAATTTATGTCAATAACGAGCCACTGCCTGTAGCGACTATCAACACTGGAAAATACTTTGTAATTCCTGATACCAAATACAGTCTGCACGGAACATCACATTACAATCTATATATTAAAACATCTAAAAATGCTTATGTTTATCAGATTTTAGCAGGAGACTCAAATACAGGAAATGAGGTAGCCACCGGAGGATTCAATTTTATTCCAGCTCTGAACTGCTACCTTCCAAAACAAATTAACGAGCTTGGATTCATCGATGAAAACTTTGTTCTTTCAAATGGAAACCCTACCGGAATTCTCAATATTCCGACAAAACTTAATCTTATTACACAAAGAGGAGCGAATGTTACTGTAAACGGTTCAACGCCGCTTGCAGCATATGGACCTTATGATATGACAGGAACCAATAACTGGGTTACCTATGGAATTCCCAATGTTACCGGAACAATCACTATCGTATCAGATAAAGCTATTACTGCCGGAATCACTGCCGGAAGTGATGCTGTGGGATATGGAGGCTTTTTCGCCGGATTTCCTACACAGCCTGTGATTTTAAAATCAGGTGGAGACTGTATTCCGGGAATAGTTCTCACAGTAGACCCTATTATTTATGATACCTATCAATGGTACAGAAACGGAATCCTTGTCAATGGGGCCACATCTTCTTCTTTAACACCAACTCAATCCGGCTATTATACTTGCTCAGTTACAATGGGAACCTGTGCACCTTTAGTTACTGATCAATTCAAGGTTCTGAATTGTACAAAGCTAACCACAGCCGCTTATAATGTTTGTAATACACAGGTTATAACTCCTGCATTCAGCAGTTCATCCCAGACCCCGCTTCCCGCTACTGTGGCCATTTCTACTCCCCCTGCACTGGGGACAGCAGTTATCAACCCTGCGACAGGAATTATTACTTATACTGTTACCAATCCCGGTACATCCGGAAATGATACATTCACTTATACATTCTGCGGAAACGATCCTGATTTCCCGGATTGTGAAACAATAACAGTGAACATTACGATCCAGGCACTCACTGTAACCAATGTAACACTAAATGCGTGTGATATAAACGGGCAGGGAACATTTAATCTGACCACGGCCAATGTAACTAATAATAATCCAGTTACCATTTCCTATTACCCGACATTAGCAAATGCCCAGACTGAAAACCCGACAGCCTTAATTACTTCCCCAAACAATTATACAGCACCTAATGGAACCATCATATATGCTGTTGTAAAAAATAGTATTGGCTGTAAAAGTATTGCTCAAATCACCCTATCTTTATTCAACAAAGCAATTATCCAGGACAACTATAATGGCATTTTTTGTGATGATAATCTGGATGGAACCGTTAATATCGTGCTGCCCAATATTACCGGTATTATCCTTAATAATCCTGCTTATTTTACCAATGTAAGATATTATGCAAATCTTGCGGATGCCACCGCCGGAAATACCAACACACTTCCTAATAACTGGAGCTATACTGCTACGACTACCATTTATATCAGAGTTGATTCTCCTGATGGATGTGCTTCAGTTATTAAGCCTTTGCTATTCAGTATTGGAGCAAGAATACAACTATTAACGCAAACGGTTACAGATAGCGTATGTGATGATGATCTGGATGGAATAAAAACAGTAAATCTGACGCAGTTTATTCCTCAGTTTACGTTAGATCCGAATGTCACGTACACATTTCATTCTACCTTGTCAGATGCTCAGAATAATGTAAATGCCATTCCGGCAGCAGTCAATATTACAACTTCCCAGACCTATTATATTCGTTTTGAAAAAAGTGGAGTCTGTCCGGAAGTAGCTTCTATAAAAATTAATATTAAAATTCCTAAAAAATCTGACCTGCTAAAAGATCAGGCGATCTGTCCAAAAACCTATACTACACTGGATGCAGGACCTGGATTTGAAAGATACTTATGGAGTACCGGAGAAACAACCCCTTCTATCACAAATGTTCCCGCAGGAAGTTATTGGGTAGAACTGACATCAAACGGCTGTGTTTATAAGCAGTACGTAAATGTCACAGAATTACCGAGTCCGATGATTACTTCTATTGAGATTGACGGCACCACTGTAAAAGTTGGAGCAAGCGGCGGTACACCACCTTATGAATACTCTCTTGACGGCGTAGTATGGCAAAGTTCAAATGTATTCTACAATGTGCCAAGAGGGCCTCATAATGTATTTGTAAGAGATTCTAAACTGTGTGAAGAAGTAAAAAAACCATTTGCTATCATTAACCTGATTAACACCATCACTCCTAATGGGGACGGATATAATGAAGTTATTAATTACTCAGCTTTGATGGCTAATGATAATCTTGTATTCCGGATTTTTGACAGATATGGGGCGGAAGTATTCAGAGGGACTCCTGAAAATCAATATACATGGGATGGGAGAATAGGCGGACGCTATGTACCTACTGCTACTTACTGGTATTTTATTACCTGGACAGAATATGGATCTTCCCTTTCAGTAAAATATTCAAGCTGGCTGTTGGTAAAGCACAGATAAAAGAAAAAATGGAAAGAAAAAATTCATAAAGTTGAAACAATAATAAAAATAGATTTTTAGGGATCGGCAGTTTATTTATAATTTTTTAATTAAATGATTTCAAAAATGATTTTCAACCTATTTAAGCTCTTTTCTTCCTATTGCATTGCTGTTTCAGGGGAGAGTTACATAAAAAAATTAAACTTATAACACTCCTTAACAGTTTAATCCTAAAGTTTAATATAACTTTAACCTGAATTCATTATCTTACTATTGAAAAATTGCTTTATTTCTATGTAATTTTGCCAAATTATATGAAGAAACTGTTTACTATACTGCTATTGATTTTTCTGGCAAAAATTAATGCTCAAACATACTCCGGAGAGGTATTTCTAAGAGATAATTCGATTTTATACCTGAATCAGGTATATGTTACCAATTTGAATACTCAGAAAACCGTTCTTACGGATTTTAACGGTAATTTTAATGTTCCAGCCAATCCGGGAGATGTAATTCGTTTTACCTCTATCGTTACTGAAAGAAAAGACATTAAAATGACTCCCCAGCTTCTTGCACAGAAAAACCTGGTAGAGCTTAAGATTGCCTATTATGAAATTCAGGAAATTGTACTCAGCAGATTCAAACCCACCGGAAATCTTCGGTATGATGTAAACTCACTCCGAAAAGAAGATAAGGCATATGCCCTTAAAAAAGTAATCGGACTTCCTGAACCTAAAGGAGACGGAACTCCTACAGAGCTTCCTGTTGCCGGATTTAGGGATGGTGGACTTACCTTCAGTCTGGAAAGCATCTATGATCTTCTTTCCGGGGAAAGAAAGAAAAAACAGCGTTTTAAAGCTTATGAAAACATGAATAGTTCTGTCACCCAGATTAAAAATTATTTAGGGAAGGATTACTTTTTAAGATTTAAAATTCCTGAGAATTTAATTGATAATTTCCTTCAGTTTGTTTACACCTCAGAAAATATTCAACCTTATGTATTGGCAGGAAACTTTGAAGCAGTAAAGATTCCTATTGAAAAATATCTGCCGATCTATCAGAAGAGACTTAGAAGCTCACATCTTCAGGAAGTTGTAAGCAGTAATTAAAAATTCCGA
The DNA here is from genome assembly GCF_021869765.1 of Chryseobacterium sp. MEBOG06. Lineage (NCBI taxonomy): Bacteria > Pseudomonadati > Bacteroidota > Flavobacteriia > Flavobacteriales > Weeksellaceae > Chryseobacterium > Chryseobacterium sp. MEBOG06. The sequence goes on from NZ_CP084580.1 coordinate 4,699,621, forward strand.
TAAAAAGTAAATCATACTATACAATAATCCATGTTTCGCGCATGGATTTTTTTTTATGAAACAATAAAAATTCAGCCCAGATCTTTACTACAATTCATAAAAAAATATATTATTCAATTTTTACAGCATATATATCTATAATATTCAAAAATATATTAAATTTATCTCACTAATAAGTGTTTAAAATAAAAATACTTATCTTTCGTTATCCTAATAAAAACTAACCAGTGCAAAACGTAAATTAAATGAGAAACACCAATTCTAACTTAATATTAATTAATGAAAAAAATACTTTTATTACTTTGTTCGGTTTTGTTTTTTATCATTTCTGCCCAAAAAAAAGGAAAAGATTACAGTAACATTCTGAAGAGCAACAATATTTACGAAATCAATGCTTTTTTAAGAGATGCCCACCCGGATGATCCACGGAGATCTGTACTGAAGCCCAGGGTAATGGATATGATGAAAGAATACATTAAGAATGCCCATCCGGCAGATCAGAAAGTAAAAGACATGCAGGAAATGCTTGCCTTACTAAGAAGAAGACCATCCACAAAAATTTCTTTTGAGGAAATGAATGCGATTATCAAACAGAAGCAGATTGCGAGATATAAAGCAGAGCTGGCAGCTAAACAATACAATCCTGTTTATACCCCAAGTACTGCCCAGAATACATTTGTTGTAAACACTGCTGCAAATTCTGCAATTCCTAATGCTGAAGCAGAAGAATTCAACATGCTCATGGCTGTCTCTCCCGTAGAACATAAAAACAAAACAGTAAAAATCCTCAATTCTTTATTTGATAATGATCCTAATGCCAAAGAGTGCATTGTCATGATTCAAAATAAATCAGACTGTAATATCATTGTAAGAATGGAAGGTGTAGGTACTACCAAATACAGGCTGGCAGTACCTGCTCAGGGTGAAGGTTCCATTGTTATAGAAAAAGGCCAGTATCTTTTCTCCAGTTTGGTATGCGGAGCACAATATGCCTCACAAAAAACGATACAAAGAGCCATTATGGTAGCTTTAGGAAGCCAATAGCCTCAATCATAAACGAATTAGTTATCTGTCTTTTACCTCCAAAAGGCAGAGATTCTCCATAAATTTTCACTATTTTTGCACTCATTTTATAACTCAATGGGCAAGAATAAATTAGCAAGATTTGCAGAAAACAAAGTATTACCAAATGTAATCCAACCTACCAGAGAAGACGCCTTAAACGGCTTTGAACTCAAAGGAAAATGGAGAGAAAATTTCTTTAAAAATAACAATCCTATTGTTCTGGAATTAGGTTGTGGTAAAGGAGAATATTCTGTAGGACTTGCAAAAACATTTCCTGAAAAGAACTTTGTCGGAATTGATATCAAAGGGGCAAGATTCTGGTTTGGAGCTAAAGAAGCAGTCGACAACAATATGAATAATGTTGCCTTTCTAAGAACACAGATCGAACTTGTTGATTATTTCTTCGCAGAAAATGAAGTAGACGAAATCTGGATTACCTTTCCGGATCCACAAATCAAATATAAAAGAACGAAACACAGACTAACACATCCTGACTTTTTAGCACGTTATAAAAAGTTCCTGAAACCTGGAGGTATTGTTCATTTAAAAACCGACTCAGAGTTCCTGCATGGCTATACTCTTGGATATTTACAGGGAGCAGGATACGAAATTGTCAGCGCTCACCACGATATCTATGGAGCCCCGGAATATGATCCTAATACAGAGCATTTAAGGGATATCAGGACGTATTATGAGGAACTGTTCTCCGCTAAAGGAAAAACCATTACTTATATCAAATTTAAAATAAACTGATAAAAGATAATCCCGGTAAACATCGAACGCACTTCAAAGCTTTCAGATCTGGAAAATCATTGAAAATAAAATCACAAAAATAAAAGAGGTATGAAGAAGCTATTAGTTCTTACCGGAATTTCATATGTTCTTATCAGCTGTAACGCCAACTATGGAAGTTATCCGGTAAGGAACAGATATCCTGTTTATAATTCCGGCAGCCCGGCGAATACAGAAAGAGAATACAGCGAATTGATAAAAACCTACAAACCTGAGACTGCAGAAGTTCTTACTGATCTTTTTAATAGTGACGATCCAAGTAATTCTAAAACTTCTGTTTCAGTAACCAATAAATCTCCCTGCAATATGGTACTCACTATAAGCGGGAACAATTTTTTCAAGAAGATTCCGATTGGAGCAGGAAAAATAGGATATACAATGGTTCCTAAAAACCAAAATTACAGATTATCCGGAATGCTTTGTAATTCTACTTATCAATCTACAAAGTATATAACAAGTTCCTATTCAATATCCCTTTCAAACTAAATAAAACCGCAGAATTCTGCGGTTTTATTATTTTATAACTGTTATATTCAAATTACAAATTATCAGGACCCAATAAGGGCTTAAAATGGATCAGTCTCAAAAGTTGGGGGGAATGTTTAGTGGTTGTATCTTTGTCTTATGCTAAGCGATTACGACCTTCTTAAATTTTTACTTCCAGAATTTCTAGTTGAACACTTTGATATCCTCAAAGCAGAAGAATATTCTGGTGAACTTCATATTTATTTTGAAGAAAAAAGCAGTATTCCCGAGGAATTTAAAGAAAGACTGCTGGAATCAAAAGGCTTTTTACCTGAAATTATTGTAGATGATTACCCGTTAAGGGGTAAAATCGTAAAGCTTCACGTGAAAAGAAGAAGATGGACCGATAAGTCTTCAGGAGAAATCCTTCAAAGAAACTGGCAGGTTGTAGCTAAGGGAACGCGCATGACAAATGAATTTGCGGTCTTCTTAAAAAAAATTAGCAGACACTAAAGCTCTTCCTCTCAAAGTTATAGCAGAATTTTTTGGTATCAAGGGTAAGACCTTCCAGAGACAATACAAGAATAAACTCAGCGAATATTATAGCTGGGAACAAAAACCTCACGCAGAAGACTGGATCATTTATCCTGAAAATCTCTCAGCATCCCTGTCCTTAGACGAAGTTGCTTTATCTGATGGAGAACTGTATACCGTTCTTACCTCCAAAAGAGCCAAAGGGAGAAAAGGAAGTATTGTTGCAATTATAAAAGGGACTCAGAGTGATTTTGTCATCGCGCATCTTTTAAAAATCAGCAGGAGACTTCGGATGAAGGTAAAGGAAATAACTTTGGATATGGCGGGCTCCATGAAGCGTATTGCTAAAAGATGCTTTCCTAATGCAGTACAGGTGATCGACCGCTTTCATGTTCAAAAGCTTGCTCTGGAAGCCCTTCAGGAAATCAGGATCAAACATCGTTGGGAAGCCCTTGAAATGGAAAATAAGACTCTTGAAGAAGCCTCTGAAGAGCAAATTTTAAAGACAGAAGTATTTGAAAATGGAGATTCCCGAAAACAGCTTCTGGCAAGAAGCAGGTATCTGCTTTACAAGAGCCGGGAAAAATGGACGCTGTCCCAGAGGCAAAGAGCTTCCATCCTTTTTGCTCAATATCCTGATCTGGAAAAAGCGTATGGATTAACCGATGGCCTTAGAAAGATCTATAATCAGCCTATTACAAAATCTGTGGCTATGACTAAACTTGCGCATTGGTTTAGAAAGGTTGAAGAAGCAGGTTTTACCTCTTTTTCCACCTTAAGAAAGACCATAATGCACCATTACAGAGATATTCTAAATTATTTTGATAAAAGAAGCACTAACGCAGCGGCTGAATCTTTCAACGCGAAAATCAAGAACTTCAGGGTGCAGCTCAGAGGGGTGAAGGACAGATCATTTTTTTTATTCAGATTAACCAACCTTTTTGCTTAGCCCCCAACTTTTGCACCTGATCCCTTAAAATACTTTTGTTCTTATGTATATATCAACAAAAAAACGCTGGACCTAAATCCAGCGTTTTTCCTATATTAAAGAAAATCTTTAATTATTCTGCATCGAAATCAGCATCTGTATCAGCAGACACCTTTTCTCCTTCTTCTTTAGATTTTTCTTTATCAGCTTTTCTTTGAGACTGACCTTCTTTGATAGATTCAGAAACTACGCTAAGGATCATATCAATAGACTTAGAAGCATCATCGTTTCCTGGGATAACGAAGTCAACTTTTCTAGGGTCAGAGTTTGTATCAACGATACCGAAAACTGGAATACCTAATTTCTTAGCTTCAGTTACCGCGATGTGTTCTCTTAAGATATCAACTACAAATACAGCAGATGGAAGTCTAACCATGTCAGAAATAGAACCTAAGTTCTTCTCTAAGTTAGCTCTTTGTCTGTCAACTTGTAATCTTTCTTTTTTAGATAAAGTTTCGAACGTACCGTCTTTTTTCATTTTGTCGATAGAGTTCATCTTCTTTACAGCCTTTCTGATAGTAACGAAATTCGTTAACATACCTCCCGGCCATCTTTCTGTAATATAAGGCATATTAAGTTCAGAAGCGTGTTTTGCAACTACTTCTTTCGCTTGCTTTTTAGTAGCTACGAAAAGAACTTTTTTACCTGCAGAAGTTAATTTTTCTAAAGCGCTGCACGCCTCATCCAATTTAACTGCTGTTTTATGTAAGTCTACAATGTGAATACCGTTTTTCTCCATAAAAATGTATGGAGCCATATTTGGATTCCACTTTCTAGTCATGTGACCGAAGTGTACGCCAGCCTCTAAAAGGTCTTTTACATTTGCTTTTGCCATGTTTTCTGTTTTTGTTAGTTTACTTTCCGTCTTTTAAACAATCAACAACTTCTTTAGATGGGAGAAGCGTTTGGATGCTAAACGTAACGGGCAATTTTTTTGTTTTGATCAATAGATTTAGAGACAAGATAACAAATTGAATAAATTCTGAAATTTGAGATCTTGAATCTGAAGTCTGAAAATTAACGTTTTGAGAATTGGAATCTCTTTCTTGCTTTTTTCTGACCTGGCTTCTTTCTTTCCACCATTCTTGCGTCTCTTGTAAGTAAACCAGCTGGCTTCAATGCTAATCTGAACTCTGCGTTAATTTCGCATAAAGCTCTTGAAATACCTAATCTGATAGCCTCTGCCTGACCTGTATTTCCACCACCGAATACGTTTACGGTAACGTCATACTGACCAACAGTCTCAGAAAGGATGAACGGCTGGTTTAATTTGTAAACCATCACGTCTGTAGAGAAATATTCTTTAGCATCTTTACCGTTTACTGTAATGTTTCCAGAACCTGGTCTTACATAAACTCTTGCTACAGAAGTTTTTCTTCTTCCGATTTTGTGAACTATAGACATAATTAATTATTTAAATTCGTTAACATTAATTGTTTTCGGCTGTTGAGCTTCATGTTTGTGCTCAGTTCCTTCATATAAATAAAGGTTCTTAAGAATAGCAGATCCTAATCTGTTTTTTGGTAACATACCTTTTACAGACTTTTCTAATACTTTTAAAGAATCTTTCTTTTGAAGTTCAGCCGCAGTCATAGACTTCTGTCCACCAGGGTATCCTGTATGCCAGATATAAGTCTTATCAGCCCACTTGTTTCCGGAAAGTGTAATTTTCCCAGCATTCAAAACGATTACGTTATCACCACAATCTACGTGAGGTGTAAAATTCGTTTTGTGCTTACCTCTCAAAATCTTTGCAACCGTAGAAGCTAGTCTTCCTAACGGCTGTCCTTCAGCGTCTACCACAACCCATTCTTTATTAGCAGTAGCTTTGTTCGCTGAAACAGTTTTGTAACTTAATGTATTCACACGTTTTAGTTAAAGATTAAACATAATTTACCCCTAAAAGGGTGTGCAAAGGTACAATTTATTTTTGTAACCCAAAAACATATTTTATTTAATCTATATAATATCTGCTATCCGACTCTCTATCAATAGATATTAAGCTTATTTATTCCTTTGGCATACATCTTGTAAATAGTTGTGCCGATGAAAAAAAAACGTTAACAGATTCTAAAAACACAAATGATAAAGCAAAGAGTTTATTCCCTCGGCTCTTTCTTTTATTAATTTTACTTTAAAGATTTTCGTAAAAGTTTGTTGATATAATTTATTTATTCATTAAATAATTATATTTGCGCCAAACCCAGAACTATGAGCCACGGAAAAATCAGAGAAGATAAAACCTGCTTAAACTGCGGGCATCAGGTCGAAGAAAGATACTGCCCGGCGTGTGGACAGGAAAATATCGAAAGACGCCAGCCTTTCCATTTTCTTTTCACCCACTTCGTTGAAGATTTCACCCATTATGACGGACAGTTTTGGGGAACCGTAAAAAATCTACTGTTTAAACCGGGGAAGCTTACCAATGTTTATCTGGAAGGTAAGAGACAGAAATTTGTACCTCCGGTAAAGCTATATATTTTTGTCAGTTTCGTTACCTTTTTTGTATTTGCTCTTTTTCCAATGGTCAACGTTAACTTTGGCAACAGAGACGACGTAGCTTCCAGCAAAGGAAAGTTTATCGAAAAAATAACATCTATTGATACTCAGCAAATGCTGGATAGTATAAAAGCAAAAAAAAATCTGACCGCAGAAGACTCCCTGACTATTAAAGGCATAAGTGCCCTTCCAGATTCTGCTAAAATAGAGAATTTGCAAGAGACGTTCGAAATGGACAAAAAAATTGATGACAATATGGGTTATGGGGCATACAAAACAAGGAAGTCTTATGATTCTGCAACAGCTAAAAGTCCCTCATTTTTTGATTTTATTCAGGTCCCGATCGCTCATAAGTTCTTTGAACTGAAAGAAAAGGGAATAACAAAAGAGGAGATTCTCAAAAATATGATGGAAAAATCATTTCATAATTTACCCAAGGCTCTTTTTATATACCTCCCTCTGTTTGCATTCTTTTTATGGATTTTCCACAGTAAGAAAAAGTGGTGGTATTTCGATCATGGAATTTTTACGCTCCATTATTTCTCATTCCTTTTAATGAATATTTTACTCATATTCCTTATTGCTAAACTGATCAGCCTGTCAAATATTGGATTTATCAATCTTCTTCTATATGTACTATTGTCTGCTCTGCTGCTATACATTATAGCCTATTTCTTCATCGCACACCGAAGAGTTTACCATGCCCATGGTATAGTGAGCTTTTTCATTGGAAGTATGCTGTTTGCCCTTAATTTCTTTACCTTTATGGTTTTAGTTGTAGGGCTTGCTCTGATAAGCTTCCTGATGATTCATTAAAATATACAACAAAGCTGTTTTTTAAACATCCTCTTTTTTATTTTCTTAAGGACTTGCTTCCTCTGAAGCTGGCAAATAAATAATAAGCGACAAAAACAGTAGAAAACTTAAGAATAGACGGAATCGCCAATTCAAGCTTAAAAATTAAAGTTCCAACAAGGACTAGAATTCCCATGGCTACAAATGACAACCCTAGCTTCTGAGGCAGTGTAAAGTCCGGAGAATCTAAATAATAAGCAGTCCCCCAGGCAGAACCGAAGGCAATGGCATAATAAAAATCCAGTCCGATATTTTCCGAACTTAAAAAGAAATAATTGATAAGGAAGCTTACTACAGTTCCTAATCCGAAATACATCAAAGCTTTTTGCATATCTGTAAAATATTTTGCAAAAGTAGAGAAATTAATTCTAGAATTTTAAGATAGGATAAATTGGAAAAAAACGGTGCGATTCATTGTGCCCTGCAGCTCTGAGACTTTTAAATTCTGAAACCTCAGAACTCTCAAACCGAAAAAAGGGGAGATATAATTAAATAGGCTTAAACAAACAAATGAAAATCAATACGATATATTCAAACACAAGGTTCTTTTTTTATTATTATATTTGAGAACTTAGAAACTTTCTAGAATTTTTATGGAAACCCAAAAATATACTCCAACCAACAAGGTAAGAATTGTAACAGCTGCCTCATTATTTGATGGGCATGATGCTGCAATCAATATTATGCGTCGTGTCATTCAGGGAACAGGATGCGAAGTGATCCACCTGGGACATGATAAGTCTGCAGAGGAAGTTGTGAATACTGCGATCCAGGAAGATGCTAATGCTATTGCACTGACATCATATCAGGGAGGTCACAATGAATATTTCAAATACATCTACGACCTGCTGAGAGAGAAAAACTCACCACAGATTAAAATCTTTGGCGGCGGCGGCGGTGTAATTCTTCCCGAAGAGATTAAGGATCTGATGGATTACGGGATCGACAGAATTTATTCTCCGGATGACGGCCGTGAGCTTGGCCTGCAGGGAATGATTGATGATCTGGTAAAAAGATCAGATTTTGCAACAGGAAAAGACGTTACAGCAGGTGATCTGGACTCCATCAGCTTTGAAAACTCTACAAGTATTGCCAAAATCATTTCTGCTGTTGAAAACTTTTCAGAAGAAAAACCTGATTTAGTAAAGGCTATTGACGAAAAATCAAAAGATTTAAATATTCCCATTATTGGTATCACAGGTACCGGTGGAGCGGGAAAATCATCTTTAACAGACGAGTTGGTAAGACGCTTTTTACGTTCCAATACTGATAAGAAAATCGCTATCATCTCCATTGACCCTTCTAAAAAGAAAACAGGAGGTGCCCTCTTAGGTGACAGAATTCGTATGAACGCGATCAATGATTCAAGAGTTTATATGCGTTCAATGGCAACCAGAGAAAACAATGTTTCTGTTTCTCCGTTTATTCATTCAGCATTAAATGTCCTTAAGCTGGCTCATCCTGATGTAATTATTCTTGAAACTTCAGGTATTGGACAATCAGGTTCAGAGGTTTCTGATTTTGCTGATGTTTCCATGTATGTAATGACTCCTGAATATGGAGCTTCCACTCAGCTGGAAAAAATTGATATGTTGGATTATGCTGATTTAGTTGCTTTAAATAAATCTGACAAACGTGGCGCTCTTGATGCTCTTCAGGCCGTAAGAAAGCAGTTCCAGAGAAACCATTTATTATGGGAAAGCCCATTGGATGATATGCCTGTTTATGCAACAAAAGCATCTCAGTTTAATGATCATGGAACGACAGAATTATACAACAGATTAATTTCAAAAGTAAACGATAAATTTTCCGATTTAAATCTAAAAACATTTGTTGAACAGGAAATTACTGAGGAAGTAACAATTATTCCTCCAAAAAGAGTTCGTTATCTGTCCGAAATTGTTGAAAACAACAGAATATATGATGCAACTGTTGAAAAACAGGCTGAATTGGCTAGAAAAATGTATCATATTGAAGGGGTAAAGAATATCCTTTCCAATGAAATTTTAGATGCTGAATATCAAAAAGCAGAAAAAGATCTTCAACAGGAAAATATTGACTTCCTGAAAACGTGGGACGATACGAAAAAAGCCTTTCATGAAGAGTTTTATTCTTATTTCGTTCGTGGAAAAGAAATTAAAGTTGAGACCTCTACAGAATCATTATCCCATTTAAGAATTCCAAAAATTGCTTTACCAAAATATACAGATTGGGGTGATCTGATCAAATGGAAAGGCCAGGAAAACCTTCCGGGAGGATTCCCTTTTACAGCAGGAATTTATCCTTTCAAAAGAACAGGTGAAGATCCTACAAGGATGTTTGCCGGAGAAGGAGGTCCGGAAAGAACCAACAGGAGATTCCATTATGTTTCTGCAGAAATGCCTGCAAAACGTTTATCTACTGCTTTTGACTCTGTTACTTTATATGGTCAGGATCCCGCTTTACCACCGGATATTTATGGAAAAATCGGAAATGCAGGAGTCTCTATTGCAACACTGGATGATGCCAAAAAACTGTATTCCGGATTTGATCTGGTGAATGCATTGACTTCAGTTTCAATGACCATCAACGGACCTGCCCCAATGCTTCTGGCTTTCTTCATGAATGCAGCCATCGACCAGAATGTTGAGAAATATATTGCTGAACATGGGCTGGAATCTAAAGTTGAAGCTGTTTTAAAAGCAAAATTTGATGATAAAGGATTAGAGAGACCAAAATACAATGGTGAACTTCCTCCGTCCAATAATGGTTTAGGATTAAAACTATTAGGAATTACAGGAGATGAGGTAATTCCTGCGGAAGCTTATGCTGAAATTAAGGCTAAAACGATTGCGACAGTTCGTGGTACCGTTCAGGCTGATATTTTAAAAGAAGACCAGGCTCAGAATACCTGTATTTTCTCTACTGAATTCGCCCTAAGGCTTATGGGGGATGTTCAGGAATATTTCATTACAGAAAAAGTAAGAAACTTCTACTCGGTTTCTATTTCCGGATATCACATTGCAGAAGCAGGAGCCAACCCGGTTTCTCAGTTAGCATTTACTCTGGCCAATGGTTTCACCTATGTGGAATATTATTTATCAAGAGGAATGGATATCAATGATTTTGCACCCAACCTATCATTCTTCTTCTCCAACGGTATTGATCCTGAATATTCAGTAATCGGACGTGTAGCAAGAAGAATCTGGGCAAAAGCAATGAAGTTAAAATACGGAGCAGACGAAAGAAGCCAGATGTTGAAATACCACATCCAGACTTCCGGACGTTCTCTACACGCTCAGGAAATTGATTTCAATGATATCAGAACAACGCTTCAGGCACTTTATGCGATCTACGACAACTGTAATTCTCTTCATACAAATGCTTACGATGAAGCTATTACCACACCTACAGAGCAGTCTGTAAGAAGAGCAATGGCCATTCAGTTGATTATCAATAAAGAATTAGGATTAGCTAAAAATGAAAATCCATTACAAGGTTCATTTATTATTGAAGAATTAACGGATCTTGTGGAGGAAGCTGTTTATACAGAATTCGACAGAATTACAGAAAGAGGCGGTGTTCTCGGAGCCATGGAAACCATGTACCAGCGCTCTAAAATCCAGGAAGAATCTATGCATTATGAATGGCTGAAGCATACAGGCGAATATCCTATTATCGGGGTTAACACTTTCCTTGGGAAAGACGGTTCTCCAACGGTTCGTCCGGGAGAGGTTATCCGTTCTACTGAAGAAGAAAAGCAGGTTCAGATTGAGACGCTTCATAATTTCCAGAAATCTAATGAAAATAAATCTGAGGAAGCCCTTAGAAAACTGCAATATGCTGCAATCAATCAACAAAACCTATTCGGTGTGATGATGGATGCGGTGAAGTATTGTTCTCTTGGGCAGATCACCAATGCTTTATTTGAAGTGGGTGGTAAGTACAGAAGAAATATGTAGTCCATAGCCGGACAGGCAATTTGAAAAATAAACCGTTTCACGACGGGAAAAATATAAATTAACAACCTCAAGGAGTTTTCTTTGAGGTTTTTTGTATTTTTATTCAGCCGTTGCCAAGATTCAAAAACCTTGACAAGAGTTGAAATTATTAAAAACTGATAAGCATGAAAAAAGAACTTCCAATCAAAAAACATTTGAAAACTCCTTATTTTTGGGAGATTTTTATTTTTATATGAAACCAAAAGCCCTATTCAACTGGAGCAGTGGAAAAGATTCCGCCCTTACCCTTTACAAAACACTAAAAGAAGATCAGTACGAGGTCACTACCCTACTCACCAGCATCAATCAGGAATTTCAAAGGATTTCCATGCATGGCGTACATATATCTCTTCTGGAGCAGCAGGCTTCTGCTCTTGGAATTCCTTTGGTTAAAATGGAACTTCCCAAAGAACCTTCTATGGAGGAATATCAGGATATTATGACTGGAACTATGGCTAAGGTTCAAGCTCAGGGTGTCACTCATTCTATTTTTGGAGATATCTTTCTCGACGATCTTCGTCAATACAGAGAAGATCAGTTAAGCAGAATTGGTATGCACGCTGTATTTCCGCTTTGGAAACAAAATACATCATATCTCATTCGTGAATTTTTGAGTCTTGGTTTTAAAACTATCGTAACCTGTGTAAATGGCAGCTATCTTGATAAAAGCTTTGCAGGAAGGATTATTAACCAGCAATTCCTTGATGACCTTCCTGAAAACGTAGATCCATGTGGAGAAAACGGAGAGTTTCACACATTCACCTTTGACGGACCTATTTTTAAAAATCCTATTCAGTTTGAAATCGGAGATACTGTAAAAAAAACATATCCGAAACCAAAAACTGAAGCTGCAGAGGAAGATAACGAATATATTTTCTGGTTCTGTGATCTTATTTCAAAGTAACCCTTCATCATTTTAAATAAATCACCTCTTATTTTTTTATCACGGATGCATGATTCCTTTTTATTCATGCATCCGCAGCATAAAAATATTGAGCCACTAACTTTGCTAAATTGATCTGATTTTTCAGAGTCATCCCTTGTCTTATCAATCAGATAACCAATGTATACGACCTTTTTTTTCGAATATTCTTTTATCCTTTCCAGTACATCTATTACTGTTGAACACTTCTGAAACAGCCATTAAACGGATTTAAAAGAGAAATAATTATGCTTCTTAGCATACATTTTGCATCCTGTAAGGCTCTTGAATATTTCATATATTTAAGAGTACGAATTACAATATTAAAAATAAAACACCCGTGATCAAAAATTTAGTATTCCTCACCCTTTTTCTTTTTTTGTTTTCCTGTAAAACTGAAGTCCCTCAGCCTCCGGTTGACAAAAAAGCGATTATTGATTCTACCATAACAGCCTTCCAAAAAACACTTTTGGAACAGCAAATCGATTCTGTATTTAAAAAATATAATTTCAATGGAAGCATTGCTGTTTTTAAAGATTCATTGCCGCTTTACAGAAAAGAAAACGGTTATTCTGATTTTAAAAGAAAAATAAAAATTGACAGCAATACGGTTTTTGCTATCGGATCTATAAGCAAACAATTCACAGCTGTACTCGTTTTACTTCAGATGGAGCAGGGAAAACTTAATGTTACAGATAAGGTGTCAAAATATATAAAGGAGTTTCAGATCAAAGAATATGAAAACATCACGATTCATCAGCTCCTTAACCATACTTCAGGGCTTAATATGACGGGTGGAAAATTAATGTTTAAAAGCGGTTCCGATTTCTTTTATTCCAATGACGGATTTAATACACTTGGTAAGATTGTCGAAAAAGCCTCCGGGAAATCATATGATGACAATATTCTGGAACTTTTTAAAAAAGCGGGTATGACTCATTCTTCGACGGGAGATATTTTTAAAGGAACTCATTTTGCCAGTGCCTACCTTGGTACTGCCTTCAATTTTCAGGAAGTTCCGAACATGCCCAAAAGACTGGGTGGAAAAGACATTGGAACCCCTGCAGGAGGGGTCTTATCTACCATTCAGGACCTTCATACATGGAACAACGCTCTTTATGGCGGAAAAATTTTAAAGCCTGAAACGCTTCAGCAGTTTATGGCAAAAAGTGCAGAAAGACGTCATGCGATCTTTGGAAAAATGGGCTATGCTTATGGAATTATGCTTAACATCGGCAAGCCCAATTCTTACTTTCACAGCGGATATGTAAAAGGATCTCCTTCTTTAAACATTTATTATCCTGACACGAAGACTTCGGTGATAATCCTGTCTAATATCTCGGATGAAGGAAAAGGCAAAGGGCTGGTTTTTAAACCGCATATTGAAGTAAAGAAGATTACGGATAATCTTGAAAATATTCTGGCTCAGCTTAAATCAGGACATTAGTTTTTCTTGCTTTGAAATAAAGAAGCTGGATCTTAACAGCGATAGCATATAAAAAGAAAATTTTCATCACTTCACTTCCTACTAATGTTAAATCATTGTAAAAAAGGTATAGCGAAGAAAAAATTATAATACCGGCGGCTGTATTTTTAAGAATCAATGGATGAAAACTTAACTGCATATAATCAAACAGCCTCATTTTTCTGAAAATAAAATTATACCCAAGCAAGCCTGTCATTATTACTAGTAAAGAAACCTGGAAATACATAAACATATCCGGACGGATAAAGATAACGCTTGAAAAAATTAACGAAAAAACAAGTGCATACCATGTAATATTCCTAAACCTTTTCTGAAGTATTTCTTTTTCCAGTCTGGTTATTTTCCTGAACGAAAGCAAGTCTGCTCTTACCATTTCAAGCTCCTGATTCCAGCTCAGTTTGGTTTTTAGGAAAGCTTCCTGAAATCCCACCTGCCCGTCATCAATAAGACCTGAGATCTGTTCTGAAAAATGATCTTTAATCTCAAAAAATAAATCTCTGCTTAAATTCTTGGATAAAAGATAATGTACTATCTCTTTTTCTTGTAGTGTAGTTATCATGGAATAATAATTTTTGATATAATTATATTTGAATGTATTGCTTATTGTTATTGAGCGGATGATGTCAGAAAATTCTGCATTTTCACCAGATTCTTTTTGTGCTCAGAAAAATTGAACAGGGTAAAAACAACTCCTGCCTGTAATATAAAAGGGATAAGTAAAGTGAGCAGTACCGGTAAAATTTCACTGTGATTATGTTCTTTAAAGAACTGATACACGTAATTGCCATTCTTCATTTCAACCTGCATCATAGAAAGGCTGCAAATAACCATTAAGCTTATATTCTGCTGATACATGGTATAAAAGCATTTCCCTTTATATTTAAAATCGGCTCTCATGTATTTCCAGATCTTAAAATTTAAGATCCATGCACTTCCTGCAGCCAATAAAAAGGCACCATTAAGCAGTCTGAAAAAAATCGTATACTCATATTCACTTTTGGCCATAGAAATCAGCATCAGATTAACCCCAAACGACAGCAACGCGATCATTAAGGATTTTTTAAGAAAAGTATTATATTTTTCTTTTATAATTCTCCTGGCCAATAATGGAATCTTCATCGGGAAAAACAATTGATAACTGACCATTTTAAACTCTCCGCTCCAGGACTCTTTTACTCTCGTAAAGGCTTCCTCAAAATTAAGATTAAGTTCAATCTGGACGTCTATGATCTGCTGAATCATATGATCTCTGATCTCTATGAGAATATCGAGTGAAAGATTTTGAGAAACAAGATAATCTGTAATTCTCCCTTCCTGTACTTCGCTGATCATATGCTAAAGATGGTTTGCAGATTGACAAGATAACTTTTCATTTCACTCTCCTGTTCTGCCTGTTGTTTTTTACCTTTTTCAGTCAACAGATAATATTTACGGTCACGGCCATTGATCTTTTGTATTTCCGAAGTAATTATTCCGTCACCCTCCAGTTTGTGCAATAACGGATACAATGCTCCTTCCGTCATTTCAAGTTCCCCTTCCGTAAGTTCTTTTGCTCTTTGTGTAATCTGGTATCCGTACATCTTCGCCTCTTTTGAAAGCAATTTCAAAATAATATTCTGTAAAGTACCTTTATAAAGACTATTCTTTTTCATGAAATGATTTTAATACATTGCAAACATATGCATAATTTTCTTATGTATTAAAAATTAGTTTAAAAATTTTTAAATTGTTATATGAAAAAGCTCTATTTCATAGCGATTTATCCTCCCGAGGAAATTATTGAAGAAATAAAAGTCTTTAAAAAAGACCTTGCAATGGAATATGGAAACTCCAAAGCTTTGAAAAATGATGCCCATATTACTCTATTCCCTCCTTTTTCAAGAGAATTTGAACTTGAAGATGATGTTCTGACAGCATTTCAAAAAATCAATACCGGAGTTCTTCCTTTTGAAGTTGAACTAAATGGCTTTGGCAGTTTTCCTAATCCAAAAAATCCCGTGATTTTTGTAGAGCCACAGAATAACCTGAATTTAACAGAACTGTATCATCGGGTAAACCAACAATTCAATTTCATTACCTATTCTTTTCATCCACACATTACCGTAGGATATAGGGATCTCACATGGGAACACTACCTTAAGGCGTGGGAAAAATACAAATTCAAAGAATACAAAACTAAATTTATAGTTGATAAGATTTCTCTTTTACGCCACGATGGAAAATGGATTTCCATTGCAGAGAAAAAACTGGAGCTATCATAAAAATACAATTGACTAGCATAAAAGGTTTTAGCCTATTTATAATTTACTGAATAAGGGTGAAAAGTATTTCCTATATTTTTTCATTCTTAAAAAACTTAGAAAGCCCTATCTTTGAGGCAATGATTTCAGAGAAAATAATTTTAGGTATTGACCCGGGAACAACGATCATGGGATTTGGTATTATCTCCGTTAAAAAAGGTAAAATGGAGATGGTATCCATCCATGAACTGATCTTAAAGAAATACCCCAACCACGAAACAAAGCTCAAATATATTTTTGAAAGAACTTTATCTTTAATTGATGAGTTCCATCCCGATGAAGTTGCTTTAGAAGCGCCCTTCTTTGGAAAAAACGTTCAGAGTATGCTAAAGCTTGGACGTGCTCAGGGAGTTGCTATGGCTGCCAGTCTTTATAGAAATGTTCCCATTACAGAATATTCTCCAAAGAAGATCAAAATGGCCATCACCGGAAACGGAAATGCCAGTAAAGAACAGGTTGCAGGAATGCTTAAAAATCTTCTTAATCTAAAAGAATTTCCCACCAAATATTTAGATGCTTCCGATGGACTTGCCGTTGCGGTATGTCATCATTTTAATTCCGGAACCATAGCTGATACCAAGTCGTATTCCGGATGGGATAGCTTTCTGAAGCAGAATCCGGATAGATTGAAATAAAAAAAAATTTTAAAATTATATAAAGAAAAGTAATATTGCTTTATAAAAGATAAGACCCACCTCAATTGCGATGGATCTTATCTGCAATACACCACAATCATATGTGGAAAATTCTATTTGATTTTGGGGTTGACTTTTTCTTTAAAGTCTCATTTTCAATTGCTCACTCTTGTCTTTGGATAAATTTATATTGATAAATCTGTAACACCTTCTAATCCTTCACTTACTTTTTTCAAAGAAAATATAGTAAAACACTCATATTTTAGAAAGAAAATAAATACTGGGAAACAATTACTTGGCAAAACATAATACTATCTTTTACATTGGTATGATTTTTAGTAGTACATTTGTATAAATTTTCAGGTATGAAAACAAACCAACAAACTATAAATCAAGGAACTCACAGAATAAATTGGTTCCAAAAGTTTCTCATGGTGTGTTCCGGCGGGAACATCCATATTTTAAGAAAGACTCCGAGTGAATGGAATAAATTTGCAGGAATTGGAGGAATTGTACTTTTCACAGCAGTGTTTGCTACACTGTCGGCAGGTTATGCTATGTATACTGTATTTGATGATATCTGGATTGCAGCTGGTTTTGGAGTTCTGTGGGGATTAATGATTTTTAATCTTGACCGGTACATTGTTTCTTCTATAAAAAAGACAGGAACATGGTGGAATCAAATTCTCATGGCCATCCCCCGCTTAATTTTAGCTACATTCTTAGGAATTATCATTTCTAAGCCTTTAGAGCTTAAAATCTTTGAAAAGGAAGTCAATAAACAGCTGAATACCATTATCCAACGGAATAAAAAGCAGCTGCAAGGTGAAATGAGCGGAAGAATTCTACAACAGAGCGGCCCTTTTGAGACTGAGAAAGAACAGATATCCGGAAAGATAGCACAGTATCAGAAGTCATATGACTCTGCATCAGTAGAACTTGAAAAGGAAATATTAGGAAAACAGTCCGGGCTAACCAGTGGAAAAGAAGGTTACGGGCCGAACGCTAAACGTAAACAGGAATTAAAAGAACAACGCAGACAAGATCTTGAGAATTATCAGAAACAGGCAGCACCAAGGCTTGAATATTTAGATAGGGAAATTTCGAAGGTATACACCAATCTGGAAACAGAGAGAAAGTCTACAGAAACATTTGAAGATAAATTCAATGGATTTGCGGCTAGGCTTCAGGCATTGGATGAGCTTGGTAAAAATTCTGCAATAATAGGATTGGCTGCCACCTTTATTATGGGACTTTTTATCTGTCTTGAGATCTCTCCCGTTTTGGTAAAACTAATTTCTCATGTAGGGCCTTATGATTATCTTTTAGAAAAAACAGAAAATGACTTCAAGCTGTATGCAAAGGAAAAGATTGAAAAAGGAAATGCTTTGACTGATCACCGAATTGAAGATTTTAAAGACAATTTAAAAAATTAGCGAATCATTGCAAACGACCCCTAAATAGGTTTAGAGAAAAAATCTATAAAGTTTCGAATTTTAATTAATAAAATCTAACCTTTCATCATATTTGAAAGGTTTTTTCTTTTAATAAACTATTTATGTAAAATATTTTCTAATTTTACATAAATAAATTCTTTTATCATGAAACACTTATTTTTTGCATGTACCTTGCTGGTATGCAGTATACTTGCTCCTTCCTTAAAAGCTCAGGCATCAGAACCATTTTTAGGTCAGATTGCTTTTGTACCCTATATGTTTGTTCCAAAAAACTGGGCAGAATGTAATGGACAGTTACTTCCAATTTCTCAAAATACAGCTCTATTTTCGCTCTTAGGTACCACCTATGGAGGAAATGGCACTACTACATTTGCCTTACCTGATATGAGAGGAAGAATGCTTGTTCATAATGGCCAGGCTCCCGGAGGGCCTACAACTTATACAATGGGACAGACCGGAGGAACTGAAAGTGTAACTTTAAATATAACACAGATGCCGGCACACAACCATACTGTAAATGCTGTAACAGCAGAAGGAAATCAAAACGTACCTACGGGCAGTCTCCCTGCCAATACCAAAGTACTTGATAAGGAATATTCTGATGCACCAACTGATACTACTATGAAAAGTACCATGCTAAGCAACACGGGAGGAAACCAGCCTCATGAAAACAGACCTCCGTTTATTACTCTGAAATGTATTATTTCATTGACCGGAGTTTACCCAGTACAAAATTAAACGTTATGAAACTTCTTTACCTTGCGGGTCTTATCATCGGAAATACAGTTTTTGCGCAGACTATAAATTTTAACGGCTGCCATAATCTGTTTGATGATCAAAACTTTGTTTTTAATAAAACCGGAGTGGATGCTTTTAACAAGAACATCTATATAACAACGCCTATTGACGGACAGCAGCCTTGTGGTGGATTGGGAACCTGCGAATTTAAAATTCAATGGAACAATACCCTTACAAGATGGGAGTTTCTTGCAGATGAAGGAAACGGAACATTTACCAGTCCTTATTTAATTTATTATAACTCTACATCAAATAATTCTCTTCCCTTACCTCCAAACAACAGTGTTGGAACATGGATTGAAAATACTACGGTAACTACCGGAGTATGTGGAGGGAGTCTTACAGCTGCCAATTCTACTATGACAGGTGACGTACAAACTACAACATTGGCAACTTCAGAATTCACCCAAAATAAAATACAGATCTTTCCGAACCCCGTTTCTGATTTCATCCGTATTTCAGGGATAAATAACGGACGGACACTTGAAATCTATAATGTGGACGGACGTCTTGTGAAATCTGAAATCTTTGATTCGAAGATTGATGTTTCACAACTTACTTCCGGAGTCTATATATTAAGGATTACCACCAAAAATCTTCAGCAGCATGAATTTAAATTTCTTAAAAAATAAAACCTATTAAGCAAATAAACTACAGTAAGCTTTCGGAATTTCCGGAAGCTTTTTTACTACTGAATATTAATATAAAAAATGGGACTGTCTTAACTTTAAGACAGTCCCATTTATATTTTAATTTTTTAATTCTTATAAAGAATAGTTTGGAGCTTCCTGTGTAATAATTACATCATGCGGGTGAGATTCTTTCAATCCGCTTCCTGTGATCATTACCAATTTGGAATCTTTTTGTAAAACTTCAATATCTTTAGCTCCACAATATCCCATACCCGCTCTTAAACCTCCTGTTAACTGGAAAATCACATCTTCTAATTTTCCTTTATGAGGCACTCTTCCTTCAATTCCTTCCGGAACGAATTTCTTAGCTTCACTCTGGAAGTATCTTTCTTTTCCACCTCTTTTCATTGCAGAAAGGCTTCCCATTCCCTGATAAGATTTGAATTTTCTTCCCTGGAAAATAATTTCTTCTCCCGGGGCTTCATCTGTACCTGCTAACAGTGAACCTAGCATTACTGCTCCTGCTCCACTAGCGATAGCTTTTACAATATCTCCGGAAAGTTTAATTCCTCCATCAGCAATCACGGTTACATTTTGAGATTTAGCATACTCATAAACGTTATAAATAGCAGATAACTGAGGAACTCCCACTCCTGCAACCACACGGGTTGTACAGATAGAACCTGGCCCCACACCTACTTTTAGAACATTAGCTCCTGCTTCAATTAGATCTTTTGCTGCTTCTGCCGTTACAATATTTCCTCCCACAATATCCAGATCGGGATATGTTCTTCTGATTTCTGAAATTTTATCCAAAACCCCTTTAGAATGTCCGTGAGCAGAATCAATAGCCACAATATCAACACCAGCATTCACTAGCGCCGCAATTCTGTCCATAGTATCTTCTCCTACACCTACTCCGGCTCCTACGATAAGACGACCTTTTTGATCTTTATTTGAATTGGGATACTCCAGCTGATTGTCAATATCTTTAATCGTGATTAAACCTACAAGTTTGTTATTCTGATCTACAATCGGAAGTTTTTCAACTCTGCTTTTAAGAAGAATTTCCTTTGCTTTCTCAAGGTTCGTATTTTTATCAGAAGTGATCAGATTTTCTTTCGTCATGATCTCCTCAACCTTCATTTCAAGGTTTTCCTGATATTTTACATCTCTGTTGGTAATGATCCCGATCAGTACATTATCAGTATCTACTACAGGAAGACCAGAAATTTTATATTTGGCCATTGTTTCCTTAGCTTCAGCTAAAGTATGATCTTTTGAAAGAGTGACAGGATCAGAGATCATTCCGTTCTCGGAACGCTTTACACGATTAACTTGTGCAGCCTGCTCAGCAATCGTCATATTTTTGTGGATAAAACCTAAACCTCCAACTCTTGCTAATGCAATAGCCAGATCAGCTTCTGTAACGGTGTCCATAGCAGCGGAAACTATCGGAACATTCAGCGTGATTTTGTCGGTAAGTCTTGATTTTAATGATACCTGGTTAGGTAAAACTTCTGAATAAGAAGGGACTAGAAGAACGTCATCGAAAGTGATGGCTGTCTCTACAATTTTGTTATGAATAGACATCTTTACTTTCTTTGCAAAATTAGGTTATTTTGACGAGATATAAAAATCCTTTTCAATAGTTTAAATAAAAATTAATAATCAATAACTTAAATCGAAAAAACCGTTCTTTTAAAAAGAACGGTTCATCACAAAATAAAGTTAATATATTCGAAACTACTTGTTATCGTTATGGGGAGGCTTTAATCAGTTGTTTACAGAAACAGAATTGATCATTTTTGAAATATCGCTGGTGGTAAAGTTTCCTTTCACATCCACAAATACCAATTCTTTTTGCTTTGAGCCTACGGTAATCAACATATTTTTTATTGTTTCACCATCCTGTTTTACGCGAATATTGATATTATCGCCTTCGTGTTTAATGGTAGCCCATTCTTCGTAATGATTATCACTTAGATATTGGTTATAATCATTAATCATTTTCTCGCTTCCGTTGGCTACAGTAAGAACCTTAATTTTGGAGGCTTTTTTTACCAGATTGATAGTTTCTTCATTTTCGCGATCCTCTTTTAAAGCTTTCTTGATATAAGATTTGGCCAGAGCCGTCGGAACATTGATACTCATAAATTTAACTCCTTTGAAATCATATTTCGAATTCGTGAAGAAATCTATATTCGGTTTTTCTGAGACAACACAGGATTGAAGCACCCCTATGGTCAATATAATAAGGAAAATGTTTTTAAGAGTTTTCATTGGCTTTGGTTTTATTTGGTTTGCTTAAAGCTCCCTCCTGAAACTTTATCTACTTTAGCATCCAGTTCCGGATCACCTTTTAGCTTCACAGAAGCTCCTGAAGAGACATTTACCTTCAGTTTATCTGTCACAAGCAAAGAAAGACTTGCTCCTGAGGTGGATTCAGCCACTGCTGTCCCAATTCTGAGATCATCTGCTTTACAGGAAGCACCACTGTTAATATCAATGACCGCAGATGCTGCCTGCCCTGATAAATTAACGCTTGCTCCACTGGAGATATCCAATGCTAATTTCGGAACTATCACTTCAGCCTTCACTACTGAACCAGAATTTACGGTAACTGATACTGCGTTTCTGATATCAAATTTTCCTTTAACAATAGATCCCGATTCTGCTTCAATCAGCATGTTATTTTCTTCAACAGAATTAATAGCTGTGAAAGTACTTCCTGAAGATGTTTTAATTCCATTCAGATTAGGTGAAGAAACATTGACATTCAGATTTTTAAACCTAAGATTTCGTGCTCCTTTGTTGTCTACATAAATCTTTAAAACTCCGTTTTCTACTTTAGTGATGACATTCTGAAGCTTATCAGCATCAGCAATGACTTTTACGCTTTTTGTATTTTCCTGTTTATAAATCACATTCACCCCAACACTCACATCTATTTTTGAGAATTCTCCTACATTTCGGCTGTCTCCATTCAGGTAAGAAGAAGTATTGTCTGAAGTCAGATCATTCGTCAAAGAAGTTTTCACAGAACTCGCTGTAATATCACTTGAGTTAATAATCTTGTTAACATCGGACATCTTCATTTTTCCGTTGAGGATAAAAATAATATTCTCTTCTTTAGAATCAACGTTAAAAACCAGATTTTCTAGATAGTTATCTTTTTCGTCTTCAGCCAGAAACTTCATGGAAGTTCCATCGCTGTTCATTGACATCAGCTCATTGAAATTCAGCGATTTCAATGCTCTGTTAACTTTCTCTGATCTCTGTTCGTTGAGCTTTATATTCTCAGCGTTTTCTCCTTTCAAACCGTCCGGAAAGGTCGCTTTGGGAATGATCAGAATCTTAAGACCATCCACTTCGTTTAGGATAGGTTTTATTTTCCCAACATATGCATCGTTAACATCAATAGTATTCAAAAGCTTAAACATCGGCTTTTTAATATTGATAGAAGTAACTCCGCCATTTTTCTCAAAATCCTGAAAAAGCTGGTTCAGTTTATCAGTCTGTGCAGAATAAGTTGCAAAACTGTTCAGAATTATGGCTATTATAAAAAATATTTTTTTCATGAGATTGATCTGATTTTTAGTATTCACTGTCAATGTTTTCGTTTTTCTGAGAAGAAGCTACCGTTTTTTTGAATTCATTTCCCAGTTTCATAAAGGAATATTTGGCAACATCTATAGCTTCTTTTTCACTGCTGATCCTTTTACCGTTTACCGTAACATACGAGTCATTGTAAGCTGTAGAATCACTTATTTTTTTGTTGTTGTACGAAGAATTGCTCACATACCGCGGTTTAGCTTCCTTTTTCAGCCTTCCCCGTTTTGGCAGAATCTGATCCATCACATCTTTTTCCGCTACCTGATTATCCTGAAAAAGAGAATCTTTTTTTACGCCGGAAATAGAATCAGTATGGTTTACTGCTACCTGCTCCTGATGATCTCTGTTTTCTTCTATAAATCCGGACTTTTGCTTTAAGATTTCATCTTTCACCAACTTTTCTTTGTCCTGAACACCTGTATAGGAATCTTTATTATTAAGGAAAAATCCGATACCAAAGAGCAGCATTACACTGGCTGCCATCCAGAACCATTTGGGGAAAGAAGGTTTTTTCTTTTCTTCCAGAGGAATAATCGGGGCGGCATTCTTATCCGTTTCTTCACCTTCTGCCTTTTGAAGAAAATCTTCAAAGCTCCAGTCCATTTTTTCTTCCTTTATATTCTGGAAGATCTGGTCGTATTTATCTTGTAATTGATCTTTTTTCATAGCTCATCAGTTGTGAGATTTGTTCTTTTACTTTTTGTCTTGCCCGCATAAGGTTTACCCTTACCGCATTTTCTTCCATTTCCAGCATTTCAGAAATTTCAGAAATATCATACTCTTCTACATCTTTCAAATGGATAACCATTTTCTGTTTTTCCGGGAGCTGATTGATAAATCCTACAATATGTTCCTTAAGGTTATCAACTTCCATACTGTAGAGCTCCGAGCGATGCAGCTGCATATCCGCAAAACCGATCTTTACATCGTGATGCTTCAGCCGGTTCAGGCATTCGTTCCGGACGGACTTCAGCGCATAGGACTTAAAATTCCCAAACTGCCCAAGCTCATCTCTCTTTTGCCAAAACTTCATCATGAGATCCTGTACTACATCTTCCGCTTCATCACTGCTCATGACGAATCGCTTCGCAAAACGATACATCTCGTCTTTGAGAATAAACACCGTATCCTTGAAAGTTTCGTGGGTCATGAGTTTTGTTTCTTATAGGTAAGACAACTGCCGTTTCCAATCTATTACATCAAAAATAAAAAAACTTCAAAAAAAAATTGAAGTTTTTGTTTTATATAGATTAATACGTATCAAAAATATGTTTCAGAATAGCCTTATCCTGATCTGTTAAAGCCACTTTTCTTCTTGCCATGGCTCGCTCTGCCACTTCATAAGCTTTATCAAGCTTGAATCTTTCATCATCTTTCAATCCTCCCCATGAAAAGTTTTCCACAAGATTTGGGGGAAAACCTGGCTTGAAAACATTAGAGGCTACTCCAATCACAGTTCCGGTATTCAATTGTGTATTGATTGCTGTTTTCGAATGGTCTCCCATGATCAGCCCTGCAAACTGTAACCCTGTATCTTCGAAAACTTTTGTTCTGTAGTTCCAGAGTTTAACGTGGCTGTAATTATTTTTAAGATTGGAAGAGTTGGTATCAGCACCGAAATTACACCATTCTCCTATGACAGAATTCCCGATAAACCCTTCGTGCCCTTTACTTGTATATCCAAAAATAATAATATTATTAACCTCTCCTCCTACTTTACAGTGAGGGCCGATAGTAGTTGCTCCATAGATTTTAGATCCCAGATTAAATTTAGAATCTTCTCCAAGGGTAATAGGTCCCCGAAGATGGCAGCCTTCCATTACTTCAGCATTTTTACCAATATAGATTTTTCCGGTTTTGGTATTCAATGTTGAAAACTCAATCTCCGCACCTTCCTCTATAAACAGATCTTTCTTATCTCCCAGAAAACCATTGGTTGAAGACAGCTCCTGTGAAGTGCGTCCTTTGGTAACCAGGTCAAAATCAAAATCCACTGCATGAATGTTGTATGTAAATAGATCTTTTGGCTTTTTAAAGAAAATAAGCTCCTCTTTGATGTCTGTCATTTTTTCAATCTGATTCAGAGAAAAACCTTTCATATTGATTTTAGCTGCGATCAGTTCATCTTCATAAACCAATGCTTCTCCCGGTTTAAGGTCTTTGATCTGCTGAATAACAGTTTCTGTAGGAAGGAAATTCGGAACCAGAAAAAGGCTTTCTTTATCCTCAGGGCTTTTAAATTTATCCTGAAGGTACATTTCCGTGAAATAAGATACTTCTGTGTTTTCCAGAATTTTCTGCCATCTCTCGGAGAAGGTAAGGATTCCGCATCGCATGGCAGCCACCGGGCGGGTAAAAGTAAGCGGAAGAAAGTCTTCCCAATATTGTGCGTCTGAAAATACTAATTGCATTTTTTAGAAATTAGAGATTAAAGGTTAGGCATTACATGCTGAAAGTTCCAGTGGAGTTTTTCGTCCGGGGTGAATTTTCAGATTTTAATTCTATCTGAACAAAAATACGAAAAGATGTGAGAAGTCAGGATAGAGAGGTAATATTAAAAACCAAGACGTCAAGGTTCAGTAAATCCTGAACAATACCATTGAATAATTTTTTTAGAATGTAAAGAGTAAGTGATGCTGAGGTTTTACCTTAAGAAAGTAAGGAAATATAGGTTTGCAAAAGAATCACTTTCGCTGATCATATTT
The DNA here is from genome assembly GCF_021869765.1 of Chryseobacterium sp. MEBOG06. NCBI lineage: Bacteria > Pseudomonadati > Bacteroidota > Flavobacteriia > Flavobacteriales > Weeksellaceae > Chryseobacterium > Chryseobacterium sp. MEBOG06. The sequence continues at coordinate 4,725,349 of NZ_CP084580.1, forward strand.
TTATGTTACAAAATGTATTGATCATCGATCTCCTTAGCCCCGATAGTAACGGTTACCCCGCAGCAAAGATGGCAATTTGGAGGGTTTGAAGAGGGAAAAGTGTGGCGCGAGGAGTATGAGTGGATAGCGGGATGAAGCTCCCAAACAGGACTAAAGCTCTGAAAATAAAATCATAAAAAAAGTCTCCCAAATTATTGGAAGACTTTCATATTTTAGTTATACAAAAATTACTTAGCGAATTTTTTGTATTTGTTCATGAACTTATCAACTCTACCTGCAGTGTCAACTAGTTTTACTTTACCAGTGTAGAATGGGTGAGAACTTGAAGAGATTTCCATTTTGATCAGAGGATACTCCTTTCCTTCGTACTCGATAGTGTCTTTTGTTTCTGCAGTAGACTTGCAAAGAAACACCTCGTCGTTACTCATATCTTTGAAAACAACAAGTCTATAATTTTCTGGGTGGATTCCGTTTTTCATAATACTATTTTTAAAAAAATTTTAAGGTTTGCTTTCGAAATAGTAATGGATATTTCTCTGCTAATTTTAGGTTGCAAAAGTACAACATTTTTTCTAATTTCCAAATACTGAATTCAATTTTTTTTATTGATAAGAAAATTAAAGTATTTTCGTTAAATTTGGAAATTACTTAAACTTTAATTTCAATGAAATTCAAATTATTACTGGCTTTTTCTTTCTGGATATTACTTGCAGCAGTATCATGTAATAAGGATGATATCACATTTGACAGTCCTTCGCAGCAGCTAAGTTTTTCAAGAGACACTGTATTTTGTGATACCGTATATCATCAGGTACGTTCAGAAACCTATGTTGTAAAAGTATATAATAATGAGGACAAAGACATTCTTATTCCAAGAGTAAATCTTGAGAAAGGCGGTTCTTCATTATATAGAATCAATGTAGATGGAAAGCCTGGATATGATTTCAAGAATGTTCCTTTAAGAAAGAAAGACAGTCTTTATATATTTGTTGAAATTTCACCGGAGGCAACCGGCCCGGAAGCTATTGCTGAAGATAAGATACTGTTCTCAGGTCCTGCCGGTGAGCAGCACGTTACTCTTTTCTCTGTAGTACAGGATGCTGAGTTCTTTATTCAGACTCCAACTAATCCTAATGTGATCACCAGCTCTACGACCTGGAATAACAATAAAGCTAAGATCATTTACGGAGATCTTACAATCAATCCTAATATTACCCTGGATATCAATCCGGGAACGAAAGTATATTTTCACAAAAACAGCGGAATGAAAGTATCTTCCGGAGCTGTTCTTAATATTAACGGCACACAGACCGATCAGGTGATTCTTCGGGGTGACAGAAATGATTCTTATTATGATACTATTTCTAAAAACTGGAATTCTATCAGAATGGCAGCCAATTCTACCCTTAATATGAAGCATACAAGGCTTTTCGGAGGGACAAGAGGGTTGGATATGAGACAAACGAATGCTACTATTACCAACTCGTTCATTCATACTTTCTTTGAATACGGAATTTATGCTGTAGGTTCTACAGTGAATGCCAGCAATCTTGTTATGAATAACTGTGGTTTATCCTGTATTGGTATTTTCAGAGGTGGAAAACACAGCTATACACATGCTACCATCGCTAACTATTCAAGCTCAATGGGAAGCTTTGACAGAAAAGGAATCTTCGCAACGAATGAATGGAAAAATGATGCGGGACAAACGGAACAGGGGGCTTTACAGCAGCTTAGTATAAAAAACAGTATCATCTATTCGGACAGAGATAATTCTGTACATGTGGAACCCACTCCCGGACAGCAGTTTGAGTATCTTATTCAGAACTGTCTCCTGAAATATTCAGGGACATCGGAAGCCGGCTTCCCTTTTGATAACAATACCAATGTGGTGCAAAGTATCAAAAATACGGATCCTCAGTTTGTCAATTATTTTACGGCAAAAATGAATTTAAGAGTAAAATCCACATCTCCGGCTATAGGAAAAGGCAATACAGCAGTAGCAGCAACAGTACCTTTTGATATCGTGAATGTACCGAGAACGACAAACCCAACTCTAGGAGCTTATCAGTAATGGAAATCACTCAACTGCAACAACAGGTCGATGAATGGATAAAAACCATCGGCGTAAGATATTTTAACGAGCTTACCAATATGGCCATGCTAACGGAGGAAGTAGGCGAAGTAGCGAGAATCATCGCCAGAAGATACGGTGAGCAAAGCGAAAAAGAAAGTGATAAAAGCAAAGATCTGGGCGAGGAGCTTGCGGATGTACTTTTTGTAACATTATGCCTGGCTAACCAGACCGGAGTGAATCTGCAGGATGCTTTTGACAAAAAAATGAAAATCAAAACTGACCGGGATAAAGACCGGCATCAGAATAATGAAAAATTAAAATAATCTTTCTGATATCAGATTTCAGATCACGCAATCTAAATGTTTGAAATCTGATGTCAGAATTCTGAAAAACTGAAGAAATAATGAAGCTAGAAAAATCAACATTACTCAGCAATAAAACAGTACAGATCAGCGGTTCGAAAAGTATTTCGAATCGTTTATTGATTCTGGAAAGCCTGTTTAGCAATATAAAAATCGGCAATTTGTCTAATTCTCAGGACACCCAGTTACTGAAAAAGGCATTATCTGCGGATACAGAGGTGGTAGACATTCACCATGCGGGAACAGCAATGCGCTTTCTTACCTCTTTTTATTCTATCCAGGAGGGAAAAACAACAGTACTTACCGGTTCTAAGAGAATGAAGGAAAGACCTATTAAGAATCTGGTTAGTGCATTAAGAGATCTCGGAGCAGAAATTGAGTATATGGAAAATGAGGGTTTCCCTCCTTTAAAAATTACCGGAAAAAAGATCACTCAAACTTCGGTACATGTTCCTGCGAATATTTCAAGTCAGTTTATTACTTCCCTGCTTCTTATTGCGGGAAAACTTGAAAACGGATTGGAAATCCAGCTGGTAGGAGATGTTACATCAAGATCTTATATAGAAATGACGCTTGATATCCTGACAAAGATTGGGATAAAAAACAGTTTTGAAGGAAATACTATTAAAGTAGAACCTTTTACTCCGGAGATTGATGCAGCCACCATCCATTATGAGGTGGAAAGCGACTGGAGCTCGGCATCATACTTCTACTCTATCTGTGCCCTGGGAAGAGAAACCATGCATCTGAAAAGTTTTTACAAAGAGTCTACTCAGGGAGATTCTGCAATTGCAAAGATTTATGAAGATTTCTTCGGAATTAAAACCACGTTTACCGAAGATGAGCACAAGGTAACTCTGGAACCTCAGCAGGGGTTTTCTTTCCCTGAAAAAATTGTTCTGGATATGAACAACTGTCCGGATATTGCACAAACTCTTTGTGTAACTGCTGCTGCGTTAAAAATTCCTTTTGAAATTTCAGGATTGGGAACTTTAAGAGTGAAGGAAACCGACAGACTTCTTGCATTATATAATGAACTGAAAAAACTGGGTGCCGAAACAACATTTACTGATTTAACAATTGAATCTATCAGTTTCGGGGAGCCTGAAGACTATATTTCAATCAAAACTTATCAGGATCACAGAATGGCAATGAGCTTCGCTCCTTTCTGCCTGGTGAAGGAACTTAATATTGAAGATGAAGATGTGGTGGAAAAGTCTTACCCGATGTTCTGGCAAGATCTTGCCAATATCGTGAAGAATTAATTTAAAAGTTAACATGTAGTAATTTGGAAGCAGGCATATATTTTGATTTCAAATTACTACATTTATATATAATGCTGCTTGATGAAATACCTGATCTTACTGTCTTTATCTGTTCCCACCATTCTTTGGTCACAATATCTGCGGCCTAATGAAGAAATTATCTATTCCTTTGAAACGAAAACAGGAAAGAAAATGGCATTGGTAAAGGATAAAGAGAATGAATATATTCAATATCGATTTGGAATCAGGGATCATATAGAAATGGAATTTCCTAAGGAAAGAACCAAGGAAAGCTGGAAAAAATTCAAATACAATTCTTACCTAAGAGGCGGAGGAAAGCAAAATTCAGGAATGGACCTCAACTATTTGTCATTTACCAATAATGGCTATCAGTATCAACTGTTCAAAACTTACTATGCAGAAGATGAATCCTATTCTACAGGAATCACTATCACAGACTCTACAGGTAAGGAAACGAATATTACCGGACTCTACAAAACAATAAAAGGCTGTATGTGCTATCTGGGAGATTCAGGATTGATAGAAAAAGAAGATTCCGGGTTATAACTTCAAGAATGTCTGTATGAAAAAACTTCTTCCTCTCGCTGCCGCCTTATTCTCTGCTGTTTCTTATGCACAGGAGCTTAAAGCATTCTCAGTACCAAATGGTTATACAAAGATTACAGAAATTAAAGGTGATCTGGACAAGGATGGAAAAGATGAAATCATACTTGCCTTTGATACCAATCAAAAAGCATCTGTAAACGAAGACGGTTCTGATACTAACGATTACAAGAGAGTTTTCTATATTCTAAAAAATGAAAATGGAAATCTTGTCATCTGGAAAGAAAATACATCCTTACTTTTTTCAAGCGGATACGGCTTTTACCCTTCTGATAACAATCTTGATATCTCTATTAAAAATAACTGTCTGATTATAGGGCAGCAGTTTTCTACCAACTCCAGACATACACAGGAATACAAGCATACTTTCAGATTCCAGAATGGAGATTTCTACCTGATAGGTTCTTATGATAATTTCAATGACACCTGCGATTTTAATTTTACGAATGAAATCAATTTTTCAACAGGAAAGGTTATTATTGACGATGAATATTCCACCTGTGATGATGATGCCAAAGTACCTGAAAGTACTCACAAAGAGTTTATCTACAAACTCCGGACTCTGATAAAGATGCATGATTTCAAAATTGGAGATCACAAATTCAAAATTCCGGATTCCAGCAAAGAATTTATTTTTTAAAGCAGGAAGTTCCTTTCTGTAACTTTTTTTACCCTTACTGTTTTAAATGCAATTTCATTATAAGGACGTAAAAAATAGCTGTAAAGACATCAGGTTTTATAGATATTTCTTCCTATTTTTATTTTTCTTCCTATTTTAAATTTGAAAATTCGTCATTTTTCAGATTCTTTATTGATAACAACTTAATTATCTTTTAAAGTTAAATTAACTCCTTCTATTTTGATATATTCTTATTTTTAGATTACAATAAAAATAAAAAACTATGTTCAAACAAAGCATGAGACGCTTATCAGCAATCACTTTTGGTATTGCTGCTGCAAGTCTTTTTTTTTCCTGTTCCGATGACAACATTATCGAAAAAGATTCTAAAGAAACTACCACCTCATCTTTAGGAAAAGCAAATTTCAAAACTTCTTTGGCTCCTATTGAAATGAATAGCTGGATGGCCAGCCTGCAGGATAATATCTCACTTTCTAAAATATCTATTCCCGGAACGCATGATTCCGGAGCACGTATAGATGCCCCTGTAATAACAGGTACAGCGAAAACACAGGATCTCAGCATCAGCGAACAACTTAATGCAGGGGTTCGCTTTCTGGATGTTCGCTGCAGACACATTGATAACTCTTTTGCCATTCATCATGGTGCTATTTATCAGAATTTAAATTTTGATGATGTCCTTAATGCCTGCTATGTATTCCTGCAAAGTCATCCTTCAGAAACGATCATCATGTCTGTAAAAGAAGAGTACGATGCTTCCAATACCACCAGAAGTTTTGAAAGTACTTTTGATTCGTATGTTCAGAAAAATCCTTCAAGATGGGATTTAGGAACTGCTATTTCCAACCTGGGAGACGTAAGAGGAAAAATAAAGTTGTTAAGAAGATTCTCTGCGGGAACATCGAAAGGAATCAATGCAACTTCATGGGCTGACAATACTACATTTGAAATCAACAATCCGGGAGCATCACTGAAAGTTCAGGATTATTATAAAGTGACCAATAATGATGATAAATGGAACGGAATCTCCAACCTGCTGAATGATGCAAAGAATGATGCAAACGGTAAGCTTTTCATCAATTTCACAAGCGGTTACAAGCCGGGAATCTTTGGAATACCAAGTATACCTACAGTTTCAAACAATATTAATCCTAAGCTGAAAACATTCTTTCAGAATAATACTCATGGATCTTATGGGATAATGCCAATTGATTTTGTAAGTGCAGAATTGTCTGAGCTGATCATTAAAACCAATTTCTAATTTAATTGTTTGTTAGATATATTCAGTAAGGCTGTCTCGCTGTTGGGGCAGCCTTTTTTTACCATCAGGTTATCATTTCCTTCTTACCTGCTTGCAGATGAAGCAAAGTAAACACATAATGGCAGGAAAATCTTTAGGAGATAAAAAAGGCTGCTCCAAAAATGAAACAGCCTTCTTAGTAAAAGAATTAAAAGTTATTTCTGAATACCGTAAGCCGCCAGTATTTTATTGAAGATTTCAGTATTTTCAAAAAGTCCTGTGAACTGTTTGGAATTAGGACCATAAGCAAAAACACTGGATGGAATAGAAGTGTGGTCATTGGTACTGAAGTTCCCAAACACCCAGCCTTCTTTAAGGCTTCCATCGAGAAGGGTAAGCCCTCCGGTTTCATGATCTCCTACCACAATCACTAATGTTTCTTTATTTTCATCTGCAAATTTCATTGCTTTTCCAACGATATGATCAAAATCCAGCAGTTCAGTAACAAGCTGCTCAATATTATTGCTATGCCCGCCCCCATCTGTCTGAGAAGCTTCAACCATCATGAAGAATCCTTTTTTATTATTCTTTAAATCATTTAAGGTAAGATCAAATGCATCGGCAAGCCAGTTTCCTCTCCCGTGAGTTATTCTTTGTGAAGCCAATGGGTCAATCACCAATGTCCGGTTGTTTATTTTGGTTACCGCTTTCAGATCCTGATACAAATCAATTTTTGCCTCTTTAAATTTTTGAAGGTTTTCCTGGGACAATCCGCTTGTAGGCCCACCGATCAGAATTTTTGTTTTAGAGGTAACAAAATCTTTCAGAATAGGTTCGGAGCTGTTTCTATTATCAGAATGAGCATAAAAGTCAGCGGGTGTAGCATCTGTGACATCTCCGGTAGAAATCAGCCCTGAAACCATACCTTTATCAGAGATAATATCAGGGATCTGTGCCAGTGCTTTTCCCAAATTGTCTACCCCTACAAATGTATTTTTGGTTTTTACTCCCGTCGCAAAAGCGGTAGATCCCGGTGCTGAATCTGTAATGTAAGCATTGGATGAATTGGTTTTGGACAAACCGGTTGCTTTCATATTAAATACATTCAGCTTTCCTTTGTTTGCCGTAAAGGCGGCATAATATTGCGGTAGAGAAGTCCCGTCCGGAATGAGAAGAATTACATTTTTCACCTTTTTATTGATTCCGTCTGTTTTATAAGTTGGAGTATAGGTAGCGTACTCCTTTGTATTTTTGTAAAAGTTCTTAGGAATCGTGTTCATGAATTTTTTAAGATCCGAAATATGATCGGTATTGATGTAATCCACTCCCATATCCATAAGATTCACCCAGGCATTAGGAAAATCTGGAGCTCCGTAAAACCTCATCGGCTTTTGCTGGGTATGTGCTTTCTCTACTGCTCCTTTTATCTTTTCTGTTTCTTCATCTCTTGGAATGCCTTTTCCGTTCCACTTTACGAGCCCGGGAAGATCAGCACTGAACATTCCGACTCTCTTTAACTGATCCGAAGAATAGCTTTTATCAAGGTCTCCGTCAAAGTAAAGATAATTCGGATAATTTTTAAAATCACCTGGCTGAGGTCTTCCTCCTGTAATAACAATTTTCACCCCTGGATTGCCAGTAATTTCAGGATATTTCTTCAATATACTCACCAATGCATTCAAGGTTGTTTTATAATCCTGCTTGATATCGATTAACAATTGTAATTTTTTATTTGCGTCAGGATAAATATTCCCTTTATTGAGTTTTATCTGCTTTGAAATATTGTCCAGATAAAGATTTTCAAGTGTTCTGTCTGCGGAAAGTTCTTTTTCTGTGTGGGCTACCCAAAGTTTGCCTTTAACCAGGAAAACATCTGCTTCAATGGATCCAAAGTTCGCATAATAAGCCTGCCAAAAAGGGATTTCCTGCATATAATCATTATGGGAATGTGCATTCCCTACATTATAATTCAAATAATTCTGTGCCTGATTTTCGGAAAAGACTGCCAAAGCCAGCAATCCCAATATTTTTGATAATTTCATAAGACCTGTTTAAAAAACCATATCATCACAGATATTTCTGCAATGACATAGTGAATACTATTTAAGATTAAAATTTTACCAACCTTCGTTTTGCTTAATTACCCCATAGCTATTAACGATTTCTGCCTGTGGAACTGCCCAAACGTTATGAATTGCAGGATTGAAGTTTCTTGCTGGCCATACTATTTTTCCGTCTATCCCGTGTAAAGGCTGAGCATAGGCTGCCTGAGCGTCTCCCCAACGTACAAGATCTCTGTGTCTGTCTGCCCATTCACCTGCTAATTCGCAGCGTCTTTCATGCTTCAGATCAGCCATTGTACATCCGGTTTTGGAAGCTAGCCCTGCACGTTTTCTAATGAGGTTAATTTCTGCGTCTGCATTTCCGCCTGACATCAACAGAGCTTCTGCCCTGATAAGGATAACCTCAGCATAACGCATAATCGGAACGGCAAGATCTGTACAAGGATAGTCTCCATTAGCACTTACATGGCCACTATTCAAGGTATATTTGAACGCATCCATGTATTTATTAAACTGATATCCTGTGAGAGAGTTAGAAGATGCATATGTTCTTTCTGTTCCGTTAAAAGTAAATTTATCTCCTAGTTTAAGAACGGTTGCTCCTCTTCTAAGGTCTCCGGCTTCATATTCATCATACAATTCTTTGGTAGGCTGAAAATATCCCCAGCCGTTATATTCTCCCCATCCTTTATTTTCTAACATTACTCCCGGAAGAATGCTTCCCACTGAATTAAATTTTGGCGTACTTGGAATGGACCAGATATATTCTGTACTATAATTATTTTCAGCTTTGAAAACATCTGAATAATTGTTCAAAAGGGTTCTGTTTCCTTTGGTCATTACTTCATTCGCCCAGTATGCTGCATTTTGCCAATCTTTCATAAACAGATATACTTTTGATAAAAGTGCCCATGCCGCTGCTTTATGAGGTCTTCCGTAGTCTTTAGCCGGAAGTTCTGCCTGGCTTGGCAATAATTCGGCTGCTTTTTTCAGGTCATTGACAATGTAATTATAGTTTTCCATTACATTGGCAGCTCTGGGAATTGGGTTGCTTTCTGGTTCTTTGGTACGGTCTAGAATAGGAATACCTGCCTTTTCATTTCCATAACTGTATGCCAGCTCAAAGTACATTCTGCTGCTCATAAATAAAGCTTCTCCCAAATACTTATTTTTAACCGCCTGTGAAGCCTGAATATTATTAACATTACGAATAACACGGTTTGCAACTCCAATCACTGTATATCTCTTATTCCATTGAGTTTCCAGATCACCTGCTGCGATATAATTGCTGCTAAAATTCTTCACATTATCCGCTTCGCTTTTCGATCTTCCTGTTACCATATCATCACTGGCATTGATAAACCAGAAAAAACCTCTGCCATAAAATTCACTGTCGGAAAGTGGCTTATACATAGCGTTAGCTCCGGTAACCAAATCGTTTTCAGTTTTCCAGAAGTTGGCTTCTGTTGGAGTTCCTTCAGGCTCTATATTCAATTCATTGGTACATGAGAGTAATGATGCGGATAGCCCTGTTATTACAATTATTGTATTGAAAAATTTCATCTTTTTACTTTTTAGATTTGTTTTAGATTAAAAACCGACTTCCAGTCCGAAAATAAATGAGCGAGCCTGAGGATATCTTCCGGTATCAACTCCATAGGTTTCCATTCCTACTTCAGGATCAAAGCCTGTATATTTGGTAATGGTAAACAGGTTATTGCTCGTTACATACACTCTTATTTTATTTACATCAAGTTTTTTGTAAAGCTCATGAGGTAATGAATATCCTACTGTAAGGTTCTTCAGTCTTAGATAAGACCCGTCTTCCACATAGAAATCCGAAACTTTGGAATAATTACCACTTGGATCACCTTGTACCACTCTTGGAATATTGGTATTGGTATTCTGAGGAGTCCATGCATTCAGGATATCCCTGTCCATGTTATAATTTTGCCCTGTTCCCCCTGGGTTTAATGAAATAAATTTTAATCCATTAAATATTTTGTTTCCATATACCCCCTGGAAGAAAACATTAAGATCAAAGTTCTTCCATGTCATATTGTAGGATAGTCCGTAAGAAAATTTAGGATATGGATTTCCAAGGTTTACAAAATCATTGTTATTCAATACTCCTGTATTTCCATCTTTCTTCAGAAATTTAATATCCCCCGGTTTAGCATTGGGCTGAATAAGGTTACCGTTGGCATCCTTGTAATTGTCAATTTCTGCCTGGGTCTGGAAAATTCCGTCACTTCTGTAGCCATAATAAGAATAGAGAGATTCTCCTACTTTTATGCGGGTAGGTTTCAATACTCCTCTCACGTTATTACTGTTGATAAAGATCTCATCTACACCCGCCAATTGCTTCGCCGTATTTTTTAGTTGACTAAAAGTAGCGCCTATTGAATAGGTAAAATCACCTGTTCTTTTACTGTTATAATTGATTCCTAATTCAAATCCTTTATCCTGAAATAACCCAGCATTCACATATTGATCAACGTAAGCGGTTGTACTTGAAAGGTTAACATTGAAGATCTGATCTGTAGAGTTTTTAACAAAATAATCAAACTGAAGTGATAGGCTGTTCCGTAAGAATGAAGCATCCACTCCAAAGTTAGTCTGCTCCGATTTACCCCATTTTAGATCCTGATTTGATTTTGTCGTGGCATAATAAGCAATATTCTGTGACGGGTCCTGTCCGAAAATAATATTATTATCACGTATCATTAAAGGGTTAACAGCCTGATAAGAAACACCTCCCAAATTTCCTAAAATACCGTAACTTCCTCTTAATTTTAGATTGGAAAGCCAGGAAATATCGTTCATAAAGTTTTCTTTGGAAACCACCCATCCTCCAGAAATGGAATAATAATTCGCAAACTGATTTTGTTTAGATACCAAAGAGGTACCATCTCTTCTTCCCAGCAAACTGATCATATATTTCCCTGCATAGTCATAGTTGACTCTTGCCAGATAAGATATCAGAGACTGCCTGTATTTGTAACTGTATACTTCCTTATTGGTATCTGCAGCATTCTGAAGATACCTGAAAGCTTCTGCTTCACTTCTAAAATCAAAAGCTTTTGCCCTGAATCCATCTTCAGTTGTTTTCTGAAAAGTAAAACCTGCAAGAAAATCAAAATTATGCTTACCTGTTGTTAACTTATAAGTAAGAAGCTGCTCGGCAAGAGAAGTGGATATATTATTAGATTGATATTCCAGACTATTGGTATCAAATATTTTCCCGATCTCCAATACTCTGGGAGTAAATTCTTTAACATTTCCGATCTTAAATGTCTGGGAAAAATTAGAACGGAATTTTAAATCTTTAGCTAAAGCAATTTCTACATAAGGGTTGATCAAAATCTCATGTGTTGGATTTTGAATGCTGATCCTTTTAAGATAAGCAACTGGATTGATCATATCTCCATACCCTCCTGCCACATCAATTGGTAATCCGGAAAAAGCTCCCGTGGAGGTATATACCGGAACATTGGGTGGATAATACATCGCGGCAACCAAAGCTCCTGTATAACCGTTCTTTGTGTTGGCTGTATTCCCCTCGGAGAAATTATAATACATATTCTCCCCGAATGTCAGCCAGTCTTTCACTTTATGTTCAGAGTTTACCCTGAAATTATATCTTTTTGCCTGAGTGTTCAATAAGATACCCTCAAGATTTCTGTGATTCATACCTACAAAGAATCTGGATTTTTCGCTTCCTCCACTAAGGTTTACATTATATTCCTGGATGGTTCCTGTACGGAAAATTTCCTTCATCCAATCTGTTCTGGTGATTCCACCATCAGCATATTTGTCGGAATTGAAAGCTAGTGGAAGACTATTGAGTTTTCCTGCATTAGTATATGCCTGGCGCATCACGTCCTGGAATTCTGCTGCATTTAGAGATTCTCTCAGCCTCCATGCCTGATTGGTTCCGTATTTAACATCAAAATCAATGGTCAGACTCCCTTTTTTACCTCTTTTTGTGGTAATAAGGATTACTCCGCCGGAAGATCTTGCTCCGTAAATGGCAGCAGCAGCATCTTTAAGCACAGAAATATCCTGAATATCATTAGGATTAATGGCAGGAGTTCCATTAAAAACCACTCCATCCACCACATAAAGAGGAGTTTCTCCGTTCACTCCTCCCAAGCCACGGATATTCACTTTAGGCGAGCCATTAGGATCTCCCCCTTCATTCACTACCGTCACTCCGGCTGCTTTTCCCTGAAGCACTTCTCCTACTCCAGATAAAGATCTTGAACTAAGCTTATCCAGCGACGCCTCTGCAACAGCACCGGATACTTTACTTTTCTTCTGGGTTCCGTATCCTATAACGACAACCTCATCGATGTTTTTTTCCTTTAAGCTGTCTTTTTTTTGAGACAGGAACATCGGCGAAGCAGATATTGCACCAATAAGTAATACCCTACCCGTTAAATAAGTTACTGAGACAGGGATTTTAAATACATTCATGACATCCTTTTTAATTAGATGCAAAATTAGACCAGCACTTCCCCTCTATTCATTAAGATTTCCTTATGTTTTTATTAAGAAATTTTAGGCTTTTTAAATCACTCTACCCAAGAGCGAAATCATAATAATCTTATTACCAACACTATAAACAAATAAAGTAATCATTCCATTTATCATCTTCAGCATGAGGAATATTAAGTTTCTTTTAAGTTTAACTAGGTAAAAAGAAGCACTAAAAAAATAACCTCTGATTTTTCAGAGGCTATTTTGAATGTAATAATGTTTATTAAGATGGATCAAGAAAAAGTAATTTTATCTATAGACAATTATATCTTTTATGATCTTACCTCCATAGAAAACTCGCTCATCATTGGTAAAATAAAAATTATTCTTCTTTTCATAATATTCTGTGGCATTTCTTTCAATTGGATCTACCCATTTGATTAATAGTGTAATTGCATTATTAAATCCCATTTCTTTATTTGCAAATTTAAATCTTGAGTCAGCAGATATTGTTTTTTTTCTACCCATTGAAAATGACCAAGCTGTTTTAGGCTGTATCAAAGTCATATCATTTAAAAGTGTTGAAAAAGGTTTATTAATATAGTTTGCTTTATTTGCTTCAAACTGTTTTAAATAGTTTAAAGTATCCAACTGAGCATTGATTAAAATACTTCCCAGTAATAATATAAATACAGTTATCATTTTATTGTTTTTCATATTTCATTTATTTTAAATTACAATCCGGTGTCTGCTTATAAGTACTTATTGATAATGGAACTCCGTTTACGTTTATATTATTTTTATTCTCTTCCACAAATATAGAACTAAAGTTTCCTGAAGAATCAGCCTGACTTAAAGTAGCTCCCACATCATATTTAGATAAAACGAATGCCATTCCATTAGCCAGTGCATCATCTTGAGAATATCCTTGATTGATAAACTGTGTCATTGCACTTTCAAAGCTTACATATATAGGGGAAGTAGTCTGCCAATGTGAGGTTGACATATCAAGATTACTACCTGCAGAATAATTTGCTACAAAATTGGCATATTTTACAGGATCAATAATTGTTAAAGCATAACCTATCCCACCGTTTGCAAAAACAAAAAAAGTTGTGAAATTTGAATTAATAGCATTCGCCCCCTGAAGCGAATAAATATCACCTGCAGAAAAACAGTTATACAAATCTACTGTATGAGTATGAACTCCTCCTTCGATGGACAGATTAGGATTATTAGCCTGGACTCCTACCTGATTTCCTGCTGTAGATGTTTTAATTGGCGTAGTATCATAATTTCCATTAGAATCTTTTCCATATGAAAAAGATTTTTCATTAGTATCTGTACTTAAAGTACCTGTGATCTCTCCTTTTGCGGCTGCAACTTTAGCTTTATTTATTAGTTCTTTAGCTTTAGTATTACTTTCAGAGGCTTTTTGGCAGGGATCTTTTGGTTCTGGAGGATTTCCACCACAATTCTGGAACATAGAACACCCTCCGGTTGGCGGTGGTGTATTTCCTCCACCGCCACCTTGTCCGGGATATATTCCTACTTCGAAACTAGGTAAGTAGGGCCCCCGTGGTGGTGGAATATTAATTTCTCCAATGTCACATGGATCTCCCGCACTTCCTCCGCAAGGTCCAGTATCTTCATCTACTCCCCCACGCGAACCATAAGCTGTTTTGTTAATATAAGCAGAACGAAACCTCTCTAAAACCATTTGATTGTATTCTTCGTTTTGAGTAAGCGTTCCAAACGTTACAAAAGTTTCCGCATTACGAAGAGCTCCTACTATGATACCTGTAACGTTTCTATTTTCTACAATAGGAAAATACACCCATATCTGTCCATCATCTAGCTTTATAGGCTGGGAGGATATACTGAAGTCAACATACTTCAATGCAACGCTACTTTTCTGCAGTGTAAAATTATTTTCAGAAAGTTTTAGTCCGGTAAAATCAGAATTATGAATCCGATCATATTCCTTAAAAAGAAAAGCAAAACCATTAGGGTAATCTACTTTCCCACTAGCAGCAGGGCGGCTAAATACCTGGAATTTGTTGGAATAATATTCTTCATCTTTGGAAGATATATTCATCATTGGTTCTGCAGGATTGCAAGAATACGGATAAAGCAATCAACAGCACAAGCCGTAAAATATTTTTTTCCTTCATAAGCATTTTGTTTTTAGCTTGTCAAATATAATATTTTTCCACAACTGATGAATTATCATAGATATTTCTGACCTATTTTAGAAAATCATGATCTATTTTCGGATATGATCTATAGCTGAGTTCATTATTCTTTTTTTACATTTGCTGAAATTAAAATCATACGAATTAAATGACCATTATCATCACAGGAACCTCATCAGGAATCGGATTTGCACTGGCCGAATATTTCGGTAAAAAAGGACACAAAGTATATGGACTAAGCCGAAAACATACAGAAAGCCAGTATTTTCAATCGATCCCGACGGATGTTACCAACAACAATGCTGTTCAGAATGCTATTGCTGAGGTGCTAAAAACAGAAACCAGAATTGATGTACTGATCAATAATGCAGGAATGGGAATGGTAGGCGCTGTGGAAGATTCTACAAAAGAGGATATCTCAAAACTTTTCAACCTGAATCTTATAGGACCTGTTCAAATGATGAGTGCCGTACTTCCTAAAATGCGTGAAAATAAATTCGGAAAAATCATCAATGTATCCAGTATCGGAAGTGAAATGGGACTCCCTTTCCGAGGATTCTATTCTGCTTCAAAATCTGCTCTGGACAAGGTAACGGAAGCCATGAGATATGAGGTTTATCCATGGAATATTGATGTATGCTCACTTCATTTGGGAGATATCAAAACAAATATTGCCGACAACAGAGTAATTGCTCAGGTTTCTCAGCCGTATAAAAATATCTTTGACAAAGTGTATGCCCTGATGAATTCCCATGTGAATGAAGGAACAGAACCACTGGAAGTAGCAGAATACATTGAAAAGCTTTTAGGAAAAAATAAATGGAAAGCTCATTATTATTTTGGTAAATTCGGGCAAAAAATTGGTGTTCCTCTGAAATGGATACTTCCCCAGGGAACTTATGAAAATTTAATGAAGAAATATAATAAACTGGACTAGTTTCAGTTTTATAAACAGTTATTTAATTATTGTATTTTTTGAACCATTAGAAAGTAATAAGCAGTTAAGAATTATTAAGATGAACTTTTTTAAAATAAGAATGATTCATTTTAAAATGATCTTGGTGGTTTAAGCAAATTGAGCATTGAAATTATTCCTTAAAATATTTTTTGTAATGTTCTGCGTTTTTACACAAGCGCAGAAGAAGCATTATTGGCTGATTGACACAGAAACTAAAGTTAGAAAAAAAGTAAAAGATTCTGTCTCCGCAGTAAAATTCCTGGACTCTCTGGCTCAGAATAATTACTTCTTCACACAGCTGAAAAATGTAAAAATAAAAGGTGACAGTACCGAAATTTTCTACGATAAAGGCAAGAATTTTAATGAAACGTATATTGACCTCTCGGACTCTCTTGCTCAGAAATTAAATATCCGGAAAGATTTTTTTACTAAAAATTTAGATTCTACTAAGAAGAGCATTAACAAAATTTATATTGAAGACGGATATTCCTTCAGCAGAATCAAGTCTAAATATAAAGGGCAGAAAAATGGATTCCCTATCGTGGAGCTTGATATTAATAAGAATGATAAAAGAACGATCGACGGTTTTGTTGTAAAAGGATATGAAAAGGTTCCAAGAAGATTCATCAAAAATCTGGAAAAGGAATTTAAAGGAAAGAATTATGATGAAAAAAATCTTCTATCTATCAACAAGAATTTTCAGAGTCATCCTTTCTTAACACTGGAACGGCAGCCACAGACGCTATTTACCAAGGATTCCACGAATATTTACTTATTTTTGGAAAAGAAAAAAACCAATACTTTTGACGGAGTTATTGGCTTTGGAAATGATAAATCCTCCAAATTCACTTTAAATGGGACCATGAACGTCAATTTCAGGAATATGTTTAATGGTTTTGAAACGGTTAATCTATACTGGCAGCGGAATCCGGATAAAGGGCAGACTTTTGACCTGCAGGTAGATATTCCTTATCTTTTTAAGTCCAATGTAGGGATGAATAGCAAGGTCAATATCTACAGACAGGATTCTACTTTTGCTAATGTAAAATTCCTTCCTGCCTTTTATTACCATCTTAACAACCGCAATAAAATCGGTATCAGAGGAACTTTAGAGTCATCTACTATTATTGATACATTATACGTTCAGGGAAAAGATTACAACAAACAAGGGATCGGGGTCTGGTATGAAATGACTGAGCCTACAGATATTGATCTTTTTCTTTATAAAACAAAGATCACTGCCGGATACGATTTCTTAACGACCACCTATACCAAAGATAATATCAAAGCAACCCAGAATCAGTTTTACTTTTATGGTGAGCACAATTATCATATCTCCGGAAATCATTTCCTCAATATAAAAGGCGAAGGCCGGATGATGGATTCTAAAATGGAATTTTCAACCAATGAATTATTCCGGTTCGGAGGATGGAATTCCTTACGGGGATTCAATGAAAACTCTCTTGCCGCCGATTTTTATTATTATGGAAGTTTAGAATACCGGTATTTAATTGGCAATCAGGCCTTTTTTGACGTCTTTGGACAGTACGGGCAGCTCAACAACAAATCGCTGAATCTCAAGCCAAAGCTCTACAGCGTCGGGCTTGGATTCAATTTCTTTATTCCTATAGGCTTAATGAGTTTCCAGCTTTCGAATGGTAATGAGTTTGGAAATCCGTTTAAGTTTAATGACATCAAGATTCACTGGGGAATCTTAAGCAGGTTCTAAAAATTAAATCAGTACGAAAAAAGACTTCTAACTTTTCATCTACTTCTTTATCCTTTTTTCATTACTATTATTACTATGTATAATAAAGCAAAAACTCTGATATAACAGGCGTTTTCCAGTTTACCATTATATTAATTATATCTGTTAAAGAATATTAAAATCGTATTTTTATTGTAATACAGTATTAAAATACTGGTAATAATACACCGCTAAATTTGCCTTCAAAAAAAAATGAAGAAAACTCTAGCTACTTTTGCCGTTTTTTTACTTCCTCTTTATTTTACTGCCCAGGAGATTAATATTTCCGGAAATGTAAAATCTGAAAACGGCTCAAGTGTTTCCGGTGTCAGCATTACTGATAAAAACACAGGAAAGACCGCTACTACGGATAATAATGGTAATTTCACTATTTCTGCCAATCCTAAAGATATTCTTGAATTTTTTGCTCCGGATTTTTCTGTTTATACTGTTGAGGTTTCTTCAAAAAAACAATATTCGGTTGTTTTAAGAAAAGCTAATGAAAAGCAGATTGAGGGTGTTGTAATTACTGCTTTAGGAATTGCCAAGAAGAAGGAGAAAATTGGATATTCTACTCAGGAAGTAGGAACGAAACAGTTTGAAACCATTACTACTCCAAGTATAGGAAATCTATTCTCAGGGCAGGTTGCGGGTCTTAGTGTATCTAATCCAACAGGGATGCAGCAGGCCCCCCAATTTACATTGAGAGGAAATTCCAACGTGATTTTTGTAATTGATGGTGTCATTGTTGAAAAGGAAGTTTTTCAAAATTTAGATCCCAACAATATTGAAAACATCAACGTACTAAAAGGGGCTACAGCTTCTGCTTTATATGGTTCAAGAGGTCGCTACGGAGCCATTCTGATCACCACTAAAAGTGCCAAAAAGAAAGGGTTCTCTGTAGAATTCTCTCAAAATACAATGATTACGGCTGGGTTTACCAATCTTCCAAAAACCCAGACAGAGTACGGAAACGGATCTCACGGGAAGTACGAATTCTGGGACGGAGCTGACGGTGGAGTAAATGATGGAGATATGATCTGGGGGCCAAAATTTGTTCCCGGACTAAAAATCGCTCAATGGAACAGCCCTATCAGAGATAAAACGACCGGACAGGTAGTCCCTTGGTATGGAGCCGTGACAGGCACTCAGTATGATGATAAATCAAGGTATGAAAGAGTTCCTATTGACTGGAAATATCACGATAACTTAAGTACCTTTTTAAAGCCTGCAGTAATCAACAATAATAATTTTGCAATCAGCTACAGGGACAATAAAGACACCTATCGTTTATCAGGGAACTTCATGAATTATGATGACAGAGTTCCCAATTCATATCTGCAGAAATATGGAATCAATTTCTCAGCTGAAAATCATCTGGGAGATAAGTTGATTTTTAATACAAAATTCAATTTCAATCAGGCTTTTACTCCTAATGTTCCCAATTACGATTATAATCCCAGCGGACATATGTACACCATTCTTATCTGGATGGGAGGTGATGTAGACGGAAAGGCTCTTAAGAATCATATGTGGATTCCCGGAAAGGAAGGAAGAGCACAGGCCAACTGGAATTATGCCTGGTATAACAACCCTTGGTTCGGGGCTGAATATTATAAAAATCAGAACAGAACCAATATCATCAATGCTCAAACAGGATTAGAGTATAAAGCCACTAAAGATCTTTCGGTAAAAGGTAAAGTATCTATTGTTGAAAATCACAGCAAGGGAGAAATATTCAGTCCTTATTCTTATTTCAATTACAACGCGCCAAGAAGTGGAGGTTATATTTTAAAAGATGATAAAACCTGGAACCTCAATTATGATGTCTTAGCCACTTACAAGAAAAAAATATCTGATAATTTCGATTTCACCATCAATGCCGGAGGGTCAACATTCTACTATAAAAATAATACGAATGAAACTTCCACAGATGGATTGAAAATTCCGGAATTATATACGTTTGAAAACTCTATAGGAGCACTTAAAAAGTATAAATACCTGAAAGAAAAGCTAATCTACAGTGCTTATTCAACAATTGACATCGGATTGTATAATGCGTTCTTTATTAATATTTCAGGCCGTAACGACTGGTCTTCTACGCTGCCAAAAGCCAACAGGTCTTACTTCTACCCGTCAGCATCCATCAGTGCAGTAATTTCTAATCTGGTAAAAATGCCGGAAGCTATTAATATGCTGAAGCTTTCTGCTTCATGGGCAAAAGTAGCCTATGATTTTCAGCCGTATTCTATCAGAAATTATTATCTGAACAACAAAGGAATCACTTTCAATGGTAATCCCACTTATTACTATCCTACTATACTCAATGTAGAAAATTCTTTAAAGCCTGAGCAGACAAAATCTTATGAACTGGGATTAAGTGCAGGTTTCCTGAACAACAGAATTACATTAGATGCTACTTATTTCAGAACATTGGATTATAACAACATCCTGGAGTTCCCTGCTGCAGAATCATCAGGCTTTACCTCTCAGTATGTAAATGGTAATGAATATACAACCAAAGGATTTGAAATCTCTCTTGGGCTGGTTCCCGTAAAAACAGCTGATTTCACATGGAAAACCTTAATCAACTGGAGTACTTATGAGCAAAAGCTAACTTCTATTTACGACAATATGCCCAATTATAAGAATATTAAGCTGGGTGAAAGAATGGACAGCTACTATGATTATACCTGGCAAAAATCTCCGGACGGAAAAGTAATTCTGGATGCCAAATCAGGGATGCCAACAAGAGCGAATGCTCCAAGCAACTTAGGGCATTTCAACCCGGATTGGACGTTTGGATTCAACAACAACTTTAAATATAAAAAGTTCTCTTTAAATATTGGAATTGACGGTAGTATCGGCGGTGTCATGAGGTCACAGGTCGTTGAAAAAATGTGGTGGGGAGGCAAACATCCTAATTCAGTTGCTTACAGAGATCTTGAATATGCCAATCCCGGGAAGTACTTCTTTGTACCGGATGGGGTAAACTACAATCCTACTACAGGCCTTTATACCCCGCATACAACAGCCATCAGCTTCCAGGATTGGGCTCAGAACTATCCTTATCAGGCAAGAGTAACGGAAAGTGAAAGTAAGGAATTTGCTAACGTTTTCGACAGGACTTTCATTAAGCTAAGGTCTGTAGTTCTGGAGTATGATTTTTCTTCATTACTGAATCCAAAAGGAATGATAAAAGGTTTCACAGCCAACATCTCTGCCTATAATTTGGCAATGTGGAAAAAGTCAAAAAATCTTTATTCCGATCCTGACTTTCAGATCAGATCAGGAAGAGACGGAGATGTCAGCAACGATATTCAGGATCCTTCCAGCAGATGGTTCGGAATCGGATTCAATCTTAAGTTTTAACTAAAAAGTACGGTATTACAATGAAAAACAATATAAATAAGGCAGATAAATCAGCCAGATGGCTTACTATCAAATCTCTGATGCTTGCAGGAGTATTAGCATTAACTTCCTGTAAATCCAACTTAGATACAATCAATGAGAATCCTAATGACCCTTCAAGTGTAGATCCTACCTATCTTCTTACCTACGTTTCAAAATACACTTTCCAGGTGAATGGTGATAATATGTATGCGTCAAGAATGATGATTGGTACTGATGGCGAAAATGCCTATCAGTATATGAAATGGAATGATGCATCGTTTGAAATTTATACAAAAGGACTCCTGAATACGGTAAAAATGATGCAGGAGGCCGAAAAAAGAAATAATAAAAATTATGTTGCCATTGGAAAGTTCTTCAGAGCTTATCATTTCTTTAATATCAGCTTAAAGGTAGGCAGCATTCCTTATTCTGAAGCAGCAAAGGGCGAAGCCGGAATTACCCAGCCCAAGTATGACAGTCAGGATGCTGTCATGTCCGGAATTTTATCAGAATTAAAAGAAGCGAATGATCTTATTAATACCAATGATAAAATTGAAGGCGATATTATCTACAACGGAGATGCTTCAAAGTGGAAAAAACTGATCAATTCGTTCCGACTGAAAATTTTGATTACCTTATCTAAAAAAACGACTGTAGGAAATTACAATATTGCCACAGAATTTGCATCAATAGCGGGAAGCCAGCCTTTAATGTCTTCCATTGCAGATAATGGTGAACTTAAATTTGCAGATGCAGCAGACAGCAGGTATAGTATGTTCAACAACAGTGGATATGGTTCCAGCTTATATATGGCAGATTATTTCATTAATATGTTCAAGGACAGGCATGATCCCCGTTTGTTCACCTTTGCAGCACAGACTACAGGAGCTAAAGAAGCCGGAAAAGCAATTACCGATTTTACAGCATACAACGGTGGAAACCCTACCTCTCCTTATTCTGACAATGCGGCATTGATCACAGCAAAAAACATTTCTAAGGTAAACGATCGTTTTTATAAAGACCCTACTAATGAGCCTTCGTCTGTACTGAGCTATCCCGAATTAGAATTCATTTTAGCCGAAGCTGCTGCCAGAGGATGGATTTCCGGATCTGCAAAAACACATTATGATAATGCTATCAAAGGAAGTTTCAATTTTTATCAGACCTATGTGAAAAATCCGGGACAATATTTCTCAGGTTTTGATGTAAACCAGTATCTGGCAACCCCTTTGGTGGTTTATAACAATGCTGATCCGTTACAGGTACAATTGGAAAAAATCATGACCCAAAAATATATGACCATGTTCCATCAGGCACAGTGGACCTCTTATTATGATTATCTGAGAACCGGATATCCTAATTACCCTTTAAAGGCCGGAGTGGCTGCACCGTTCCGATTCAGATATCCACAGTCGGAATATAATTATAACAGCAGTAATTTGAAAGCTGCTCTGGCAAGCCAGTATGGAGGGAATGATAATATTAACTCTAAACCGTGGTGGTTACAGTAGAAATCTGATTATTTTTATACACAAACAAAGAAACCGCAGGAAAATCCTATTAACTTGCGGTTTCTTTCTTATTACGATTGAACATGAACAGAAGAGAATTTTTAGAAAAATCAAGTATTTTATTAGCAGGATTGGGAACTTCAAGTGTTCTGCACCCTTCTATTTTAAAAGCTTTAGCAATCGACCCGGCAGCCCAGTCTACTTTTTATGATGCAGAACATGTCGTAATCCTGATGCAGGAGAACCGGTCATTTGATCATGCATTTGGAGCCCTTAAGGGGGTTCGTGGCTTTTTGGATAAAAGAGCTTTTGTAAAGCAAGACGGACATTCCGTATTCTTTCAGAAGGAAAACTCTGGAAAATATGCTGCTCCAGCCCGTCTGGATCTGAGAAATACCAAAGCAACATGGATGAGTTCACTTCCTCATTCCTGGGAAAATCAGCAGCATGCTCTCAATAAAGGAAAATATGATCAATGGCTCCAGGCAAAAGCTTCGGGAAATAAAGATTATAAAAATATCCCATTGACGTTAGGATATTATAACCGGGAAGATCTCCCTTTTTATTACCAGCTTGCCGACGCTTTTACGATATTCGATCAGTATTTCTGCTCTTCACTTACCGGAACTACTCCGAACAGATTGTTCCTCTGGTCCGGAACCTTAAGAGAGCAGCAAAACGGGAAGGCAAGGGCCAATGTAGTGAATGAAAATATTGATTACGATAAATCCAGACAAGCCAAATGGAAAAGTTTCCCTGAGATTTTGGAGCAGCAGAATGTCTCATGGAGGATTTATCAGAACGAAGTAAGCCTTCCAAAAGGAATGTCCGGAGAACAGGAGGCGTGGCTAAGTAATTTTACGGATAACCCAATTGAATGGTTTTCAAAATATAATGTAAAGTTTTCAAAAGGATATTTTGAAAATATTCCCAATATCATTACCTACCTTAAACAGGAAATTGAAAAAAATCCTAAACAGAAAGAAAGACTGGAAACCCTGATTTCCGAATTGCAGGAAGATCAGGTAAAATATCACCCGGATAATTATTCAAAACTATCAAAAGAGGAGAAAAACCTTCACGAAAAAGCTTTCACTACAAACTCTAATGATCCTGATTACTGGAATCTGGAGATTGGAAAGGATGAAAACGGAGAAAGACTGGTTGTACCTAAAGGAGATGTTCTGTTTCAGTTCCGTAAAGATGTAGATGAGAAAAAACTTCCATTGGTATCATGGCTGGTTGCCCCTGAACATTTTTCTGATCATCCAGGATCACCTTGGTATGGAGCATGGTATATTTCAGAGGTTTTAAATATTCTGACCAAGGATCCTGAGACCTGGAAAAAAACAATATTCATCATCAATTACGATGAAAACGACGGGTATTTTGATCACGTGCTTCCATTTGCACCGCCCATTAATCCAAGCCAACCGGTTGATATGAACGGAAAAGACGGTGTGGAGTATGTCGACAGATCGCAGGAATATATGTCTAATCCTTCTTTAAAAGATTATGAAAAAGTAGAAGGAACAGTAGGTCTTGGATACAGAGTTCCAATGATCATCGCTTCTCCTTGGACGAAAGGAGGTTTCGTAAATTCTGAAGTTTCAGATCATACTTCCGTATTGCAGTTTCTGGAGAAATTCATCATGAAAAAATTCAAAAAAGATGTTCATATTGACAACATCAGTGACTGGAGAAGGGCAATATGCGGAGATCTTACATCAGCATTCAACTCATCAAATGTAGCTGCCCCTCAGATGGATTATCTGAATCAGAAAGAGTATGCTAAAACCATTAACGCCGCTAAAAATAAACCGGTCCCTGATTTGAAATGGTATTCTGAAAACGAGCTTATTGACGATTTGCTTGAGATTCAGGAACGAGGGTTGAAGCCTTCCAATCCATTACCATATCATTTCCATGTGAATTTAGAAGCTGGAAAAATAAAAATGGTGAATCTGAAAGAGAATGGAGTTCCTTTACTGGTTTATGACAGAACTCAATTCAGCAATAGCAATTATCATTTTTCTTATGCTCTATATTCCAGACAGGAACTAACCCATGCGGTACATTCGGGAGCATATGATTACGAAGTTTTTGGTCCCAATGGCTTTTTCAGGAAGTTTAAGGGGGATTCCGGTTCTGAATTGGAGGTCATATTAGTCAATAATACCTCTAAGAACCAGGTTGAAATGATCATCAGAAACAACAAAAAGAAAAATATTTCTATCAGCCTGGAAGATGTGTATGGTAAAACTAAAAAGACTATATCATTACAAAAGCCGGAAGATAAAATATTTCTTGATCTTAGCAAAAATAAAGGGTGGTATGATTTTAAAATCACTCACGAAGACCGGCTATGGCATTTTGCAGGAAGAATAGAAACTGGAAAAGTTTCTGTTTCTGACCCTCACTGGGCATAGAAAAAAATTAGAGTTATTTTGAAAAACCTGTACCTACCTGTACAGGTTTTTCAATAGCCAATAGTGAAATATATCTCAACTATATTGCATTACTTTAAACAAATAAACAACAATATAAAAAATATAATATATTTTTTTCACAGTAAGCTGAATTTTGTTATATTCACTTAACTAATTCTCAGCATCATGAAAAAACTAAAATTAACAATTGCAATGTCATTATTTGCAGTTGCTGTATCCGCAAGTTTAAGCGCTCAGGATACCAATACGGATAATCATACGATTACGATTTCTATCCCTGAAGTCGCTTTAGTAGATATTGAACCTTCTGCTACAAAAAACATCACACTAGGCTTCACCGCTCCAACAGAAGCAGGGAATCCTCTTCTTCCGGCAGCAGCTAATACTACATTATGGCTTAATTATTCTTCCATCAAATCTGTTGCAGATCCTACACGTAATGTGACTGTAAAAGTAAATGCCATCATTCCTGGAGTAGATATCCATGTAACTGCTGCTGCAGCCACCGGATCCGGAGCTGGTACATTGGGATCATCTGCTGGGTTATTAACTTTAAGTGCGGCTGACCAGACCATTATTTCCGGTATTGGAAGTGCTTACACAGGAAATGGTGCCAATAACGGGCATAATCTTACCTATGCTCTTGCAGCAGGAAGCGGCCCTGGAGGAGTAGCAGCTTATGCAGACTTACAGGCAACAGCCACTACAGTAGCAACAGTTACCTATACAATATCAGACAATTAGAATTTAAATAAAATTCTATTCTGCCCTTTAAAAAACAAGGAGAAATTGCATACCAGTTTCTTCCTGTTTTTGTATTACCTATAATTTAATGACAAACTTTACATGATGATAAAGCGTATTCTTCTCTTGATCACCCTGATTTTGCAGTTCAGCTTTTTACATGCCGGCATTGTGATTCTCAACGGGCTTACGCATTCCTACAAGGTAGAAAACGGAAAAGTTTATAAAGGAAAAGTTGCGATTGAAAATACCAGTAATAATCCTCAAAGTGTAAAATTATTTTTACAGGACTTTAGTTATAATGCTGATGGAACGACCCAGTACACTGCACTGCAAACCAATAAAAGAACTAATGGAAATTGGATTAAATTCAACACGAATTTAGTCACCCTGAAAGGTAAAGAAAAAACAGAAGTATTCTATGAAATTACGGTTCCCGATCAGGTTGCAAATCCTGGCAGCTACTGGAGCGTAATTATTGTGGAACCTGTAGAAGATATCAAACCCAGCGATAATAAACCGGGAGTGAGCATCACTTCTATAATACGCTATGCCATTCAGGTCATTACAGATTATGAAGGCGAAAATGCTAAACCGGAGCTTAAGTTCGAAAGTGTAAAAGTAGAAAAAGAAGAAGGAAAACAAACCGCAAAAATTGCAATATCCAACAACGGAAATCTTTATTGCAAACCTACGGCTACTATTGAGATCTATAACCGTAAAACAGGAGAAAAAATTGGAAATTATTCCAGTATAACGATGGGATTGCTGCCTTCTACCTCCAAAACATTTTATATTGATATCAGTAAAGTACCACCGGATAAATATAAGGCTACTATAATGGCCACAGACGAAGAAGAGAATGCTTTTGCGCTCAATGTGGAACTAGAAGTAAAAAATGATTAGAACCTGGACATTATTATTTATTATCCTCTTATTCCCGGTATTTACTTTTTCTCAGAATCAGTCACACCGATTGATCAGTAAAAAAGATAGCCTAATGCCGGGAATGTCTACTTCTGTTCCATTTCCATTGGAAAATATCTCATCAGAAAACAAAGTCTATGACATTGTAGTTACTACTTCGACCCTCAATATTACACCTATTTTAGCAAAGGGAGAATTCCAGATTTCCCCTCAGGAAACTTCAGTATATCTGGTTCCCTTGAGGGTTGCGGCAGAAACTGCACAGGGGGATTACTCAGTCACATTACATATTACTGACCGTTATAACGGCATGTCTTTTTCAAAAATCTCAAAAGTAACCGTTTCCGGAAACAGAAAATTATTGCTTACCAAATTAGACTCCCCTGAGTTTGTAAGAGCCGGAGAAACCATCCATTCTTCATTTCTTTTAAAAAATAATGGCAATGTCACGGAAAATCTTACTCTGGAAAGTAAGAATGCTGTTCTTGATCAGGATGCATCAATTGTTTTAGGCCCTAATGAATCCAAAATAATTACGATACATAAAGTAACCAATCCTGAAATCAGGCAAAATGAATTTCAAAATCTAAATCTTTCGGTATATAGTAAGGACAATCCCAAAGAAAATCAGGATCTCTATGCAAGTACTCAGATTATATCAGTGAAACCATCGGAAAACGATATCTATCACAGAATTCCTGTTTCAGCATCATTATCTTTCATTGGAATGAAGAATATGGGGGTTTATCATGATGGATTCCAGGGTGAGATTTATGGTAAGGGAACTTTGGATAAAGAAAATAAAAATCAGATTGAATTTCATGCCGCCACACACAATCCTGTAGAATTGAATTCATTCACTCAGTACGAAGAATATTTCGTCAACTATAAACGGGACAATCTTTTTGTACATCTTGGTGATAAAACATATTCCTCTTCCTACTTAACGGAATTCGCAAGATATGGCCGCGGAGCAGAAATCCGTTATAATTTTAATAAAGTGAGCCTGGGTGGATTTTACAATCATCCCAGATTTTTCAGGGATATTAAAGATGAAATTAATATTTATTCAGCTTTCAAGATCAGAAAAGAATCAGAAATTTCTGTTGGATATCTGTACAAAACTCCAAGAAAAGAAGAAATTAATTACGGAGATGTAAGATTAGATTCAGATGCTCATCTTCCCTATGCTAAAGGTAAATTCAAGATTTCAAGAAATATTAATCTTTCTGGAGAATTTTCCTACAGTGCTACAAAAAAAACAGAAGGAACGGCTTATATAGTACAGGCTGAAGCTATCTTTCAAAAGTTCAATGGAAATTTAATGTATATGAAAGCAAGTCCTGACTTTGCAGGATACTTTACCAATACCAATACTTTTAACGGTAACATCTATTATAATATCACGAAAAAAATCAGTGTCTTTGCCAATTATATGCAGGATGCCCGAAATTTCCAAAGGGACACTCTATTACTTGCCGCACCTTACAGAAAATACTTTCAGTATGGGCTACAATACAAATACCATCTTAATGGTTTTATTACACTCAATAACGGTTATCAAAAATATCAGGATCGCTTAGAGCCCCGACAGTTTGACTATTATGAGCGGTATCTCAAAATCAGTATTAACCAGCAGATCGGAGTATTTCAGATCAATCTTGACGGGCAGTTTGGTAAAACAGACAACTATCTTACCCAATTTAGTGGGAACTCCAGTCTTTATTCTGCTAATCTTTCATTTCAAAAATTCAGAACTTCATTTAATGTATTCGGAAGCTATGCGATCACTTCAAGGTATCTGCTGCAAAATCAGAAAAACCTGTATTATGGAGCGAGAATATTCAGCAGATTTTCGGACAAGACTAATCTGAGCCTTTTTTATCAGAATAATTATATGCCTGAGGAATATTTCAGAGACAGGAATTTATTTGAACTTCTGTTTCATCAACAGTTATTTCCGGGAAATGATCTTGATCTTTCCGGAAGATATTCTTTACAAAGAGGAGAAATAGGAAACAAAGATTTTATATTTTCAATGCGCTATACCTGGCGTCCTAATGTCCCGGTACAGAAAGTAGCTGAATATATTACTTTATCAGGCAATATTCGGAATCTTGGAATTAAAAAAACAGACGGGATAAGGCTAATGCTGGGAAGCTATCTGTCTGTAACGGATAAAGAGGGGAATTATCTGTTTAAAAATGTAACTCCCGGTAATTATTTTCTGGAAATAGACCGGTCAACCACAGATATTAATGATATCCCGACATTGGCATTTCCTACTGCTCTTTCTCTCATAAATAAAGAAAACATCTTCAATTTCGGATTAACTACCGCCGCTGATATAAAAGGAAATATTCAATTTGCAAAAACTGAAGAAAGGAATCAGACAGATGTTTCAGAATTGTTGCATAGAAAAGAAAAAGCGAAAAAAGAAAGTATCATTGTAGAAGCGGTAAGCAATGATCAGACTTACCGTAAAATATGCTTTATAGGTGAAGATTTTGATTTTACTTATCTCCGGCCCGGTGACTGGACCGTTAAAGTTTACCGAAATGGTCTTGATAAGCGTTACAAAATCTCAACAGATAAGTTCCAGTTTACTTTACAGCCTGCGGAAACAAAAAAATTAAGTATCCATGTTGTCAAGCAGCAGATAGAAATCAAATACCAACAGGAATCCTTAAAAGTAGGATATAACGAAATAAAAAAGAAGAAATGAGTTTAATCCGTTCCATAGTATTAATAGCCTGCGTTCTTTTATCCTGTTCAATATATTCTCAGGCGGGTAATGTTACGCTAACTTTACCCATCGTAACCTTAATGGATATTGAGCCCTCAGGAAATATTACATTAAATTTTACGGCCCCTACAGAAGCTGGTAATGCCTTAGTTAATCCAACTCCCAATACTACAAAATGGATTAATTACAGTTCCGCAATAGCTTCGGGAGGGCTGACCAGAAGAATAACGGCATCCGTAAACACTGTCATTGCTGGATTAAATATCACACTACAGGCTGCAGCTGCTTCCGGAGCAGGGGGAGGAACGTTGGGAACACCCTCAGCTCAGGTTACTCTTACCACTACACCAGTTACTATTATCAGCGGTATAGGAGGTGCTTACACGGGCAATGGGACCAGCAATGGCCATAGGCTTACCATTTCATTAGTTCCTAGTAGTTATGCCCTTTTAGCAAATAGAACCAATACTTCTATTTTAGTTACTTATACCATCACAGAATAAAAACTGAAAAAAATGAAGATTTACAGTCACTTCCTCAGAGAAACGCTCTTAAAAATATACCTATATCTCATTCCCTTACTAATTAGCATATATGTAAGAGCACAAACTATAACTCCTGCCGGAAGTACCTGGGCTGTAAGTGTACCTGCCATTACAGAAGCAGGAGATAATTATACAGGGACTTATCAAAGTGCAAGTAATGTTATCATTTTATCCGGAAATCTACCGGGTTCTTTTCTAAATCTTCTTTCGAGCGGTGCTGCCAGAGTAAGTACGCATTATAATGCTACTACATGGAACAGCAATCTACACCTCTATGCCAAAAGAGCTGGAGGGAGTACCACAATCAATGGAATCTGTGTTCTCTGTACCGCCACTATTAATGGCGGAACTACTTATACAGAAATACCACTGGCCACTGCCGCTTCATTTTTCACGATAAACTTTACCGGAGTTTTGGGGCTTGGTAACAGTGTAAATTTTTCGGCTATCAGTGTACAGTTACAGATAGCGGGTGTTTCCGTAACTGTTCCTGCTGCTTCATATAGTGCACAGATTGTTTTTACAATTGGCGCGAATTAATTGAAAGTGAAAAATTGAGAGTTTAAAATGGAGAATGAATCTCTCATGATGACTTATGAGTCTGAATAAGACTGTGTATGGGATAAGTACGGTTGATGGGGTATGTCAGCGTTCTTGTTGTATCATGTTCTCATAAGGAAGGAGTTATAAGAAAGACTATCCTTATTCAATAGAAGCGGGCTTTAGCCCGGTTGATATAGATTATGATTAGACTAGACTAGATCAGATCATATAGATGCAAAAAAAAATCCTTTATCGTTATGATAAAGGATTTTTAAAAATAAAATAAAAACTGGCGGCGACCTACTCTCCCGCTTTCGCAGTACCATCGGAGCTGGTGGGCTTAACTTCTGTGTTCGGAATGGGAACAGGTGAGCCCCACCGCTAAAACCACCCTAAAGAAGGTATATAAGGTTGCAGGTTAGAGGTAAAAGGCTGCAGGCTTATCCTGCTTCCTAATAGCCAACATCTGCTACCTGGTTTATCGATAAAAACTTTCACAAAGAGGTAACCTTGCTGCACTTCCGTGCGCCATATTAGGCTATAAATCTACGGGTAATTAGTACTACTTGGCTATGACATTACTGTCTTTACACCTATAGCCTATCAACGTCGTCATCTCCAACGACCCTTAAAAGATGTCTCATCTTGAGGCGAGTTTCGCACTTATATGCTTTCAGTGCTTATCTCTTCCAAACGTAGCTACTCAGCAGTGCACCTGGCGGTACAACTGATACACCAGAGGTTTGTTCAATTCGGTCCTCTCGTACTAGAATCAAGCCCTCTCAAACATCTAACGCCCGCAATAGATAGAGACCGAACTGTCTCACGACGTTCTGAACCCAGCTCGCGTGCCACTTTAATGGGCGAACAGCCCAACCCTTGGGACCTTCTCCAGCCCCAGGATGTGACGAGCCGACATCGAGGTGCCGAACCTCCCCGTCGATGTGAGCTCTTGGGGGAGACTAGCCTGTTATCCCCGGAGTACCTTTTATCCTATGAGCGATGGCCCTTCCATACGGAACCACCGGATCACTATGTCCTGCTTTCGCACCTGATCGACTTGTAGGTCTCACAGTCAAGCACCCTTATGCCATTACACTCTACGCACGGTTACCAAGCGTGCTGAGGGTACCTTTGAAAGCCTCCGTTACTCTTTTGGAGGCGACCACCCCAGTCAAACTACCCACCACGCAATGTCCTTCCATACAGAAGTTAGGCTCCAAGTAAGTAAAGGGTGGTATTTCAACGTTGGCTCCACAAACACTAGCGTGCCTGCTTCAAAGCCTCCCACCTATCCTACACATTACTTACTCAAAGTCAATACGAAGTTATAGTAAAGGTTCACAGGGTCTTTTCGTCCCATTGCGGGTACTCGGCATCTTCACCGAGACTACAATTTCACAGAGCTCATGGTTGAGACAGTGCCCAGATCGTTACACCATTCGTGCAGGTCGGAACTTACCCGACAAGGAATTTCGCTACCTTAGGACCGTTATAGTTACGGCCGCCGTTTACTGGGGCTTCAGTTAATGCCTTCGCTTACGCTAAGCACCTTCCTTAACCTTCCAGCACCGGGCAGGTGTCAGACCCTATACTGCATCTTTCGATTTTGCAGAGTCCTGTGTTTTTGATAAACAGTCGCCTGGGCCTCTTTACTGCGGCCACCATTGCTGATGGCGTCTCTTCTCCCGAAGTTACGAGACTATTTTGCCTAGTTCCTTAACCATGATTCACTCTAGCACCTTAGGATTCTCTCCTCGACTACCTGTGTCGGTTTTGGTACGGGTTGCTTCACTTCGGCTTTTCTTGGAAGCACTT
Source organism: Chryseobacterium sp. MEBOG06 (assembly GCF_021869765.1). NCBI lineage: Bacteria > Pseudomonadati > Bacteroidota > Flavobacteriia > Flavobacteriales > Weeksellaceae > Chryseobacterium > Chryseobacterium sp. MEBOG06. The sequence goes on from NZ_CP084580.1 coordinate 4,757,679, forward strand.
TCCCTACAGCAGCTTCGCCCGAAGGCTAGGCCTTGACTATTCCGTCAGTCTCCAGTAAGTACGGCACTCCGTCCCCTTTTTAGTGTGAGCAAGTATGGGAATATTAACCCATTGTCCATCCACTACCCCTTTCGGGTTCGCGTTAGGTCCCGACTAACCCTCAGCTGATTAGCATGGCTGAGGAAACCTTAGTCTTTCGGTGAGCGGGTTTCTCGCCCGCTTTATCGTTACTTATGCCTACATTTTCTTTTCTATCCGCTCCACAATACCTCACAGTACTGCTTCGGCGCAAATAGAATGCTCTCCTACCAGATGTATATAAATACAAATCCATAGCTTCGGTAATATGTTTATGCCCGATTATTATCCATGCCGGACCGCTCGACTAGTGAGCTGTTACGCACTCTTTAAATGAATGGCTGCTTCCAAGCCAACATCCTAGCTGTCAATGCAGTCCAACCGCGTTGCTTCAACTTAACATATATTTGGGGACCTTAGCTGTTGGTCTGGGTTCTTTCCCTCTCGGACATGGACCTTAGCACCCATGCCCTCACTGCCGACGAACATTTATTAGCATTCGGAGTTTGTCAGGAATTGGTAGGATTTGACTCCCCCGCATCCAATCAGTAGCTCTACCTCTAATAAACTTAACATCGACGCTGCACCTAAATGCATTTCGGAGAGTACGAGCTATCTCCCAGTTTGATTGGCCTTTCACCCCTACCCACAGGTCATCCGAAGACTTTTCAACGTCAACCGGTTCGGTCCTCCACTCTGTGTTACCAGAGCTTCAACCTGCCCATGGGTAGATCACAAGGTTTCGCGTCTAATCCTACTAACTATACGCCCTATTCAGACTCGCTTTCGCTCCGGCTCCGGTACTTAATACCTTAACCTCGCTAGTAAAATTAACTCGTAGGCTCATTATGCAAAAGGCACGCCGTCACACCATATAGGTGCTCCGACCGCTTGTAGGCGTACGGTTTCAGGTTCTATTTCACCCTTCTATTCGAAGTGCTTTTCACCTTTCCTTCACAGTACTTGTTCACTATCGGTCTTTCAGGAGTATTTAGCCTTGGAGGATGGTCCCCCCATATTCAGACAGGATTTCACGTGTCCCGCCCTACTCATTTATCACTCAAATATGCCTTTCATATACGGGGCTATCACCCGCTACGGCTGTTCTTTCCAGAACATTCTATTAAACATATATCAGCTTTTGGGCTAATCCGCTTTCGCTCGCCACTACTTACGGAATCTCTTCGATTTCTTTTCCTCCGGGTACTTAGATGTTTCAGTTCTCCGGGTTTGCTCCTCTTACGAGGTGACTGGTCTTCAACCAGCCGGGTTGCCCCATTCGGACATCTGCGGATCAATTCGTGTGTGCCAATCCCCGCAGCTTTTCGCAGCTTACCACGTCCTTCGTCGCCTCTGAAAGCCTAGGCATCCGCCATACGCCCTTAACGATTTCTTTCCTAATAATTATATTAGTTCAGTATTTTTTGATAAATTAAATTTATCGATATTTTTATAAACTCGGCACTCGAAAGTGCTCGGTTATCTCTTTGTGATGTCTTTACCGTTAATGTCAATGATCTTAATGTCTTCTCTTCAAACTGATGAACAAATGTTGTTTTTGGCTCCATTCGTAACTTTTAAATCAGTCATCCAAAACTGTGGAGAATAAGGGAGTCGAACCCTTGACCTCCTGCGTGCAAGGCAGGCGCTCTAGCCAGCTGAGCTAATTCCCCCTCTAGTAGACTAAGAGATTAAAGATGCTAGATTCAAGACTTACATCTTCCCTCTTGGCTCTTTCATCTTCCCGTCTTTTTAATTAGTAGTCTCGGGCAGGCTCGAACTGCCGACCTCTACATTATCAGTGTAGCGCTCTAACCAGCTGAGCTACGAGACTGTCTGTCAGACTAAATTCAGATAACAGATACCAGATTAACTGACTCTTTTATCTTCATCCTTGTCTCTCTCAATCCCTATACTAATTTCTAGTGGGTTTTGTATTATTATATATATAGCAACCAAATAAAAAACTAAAGCTTCTCTTTAAGTAAGTGCATGTATCTTGCGATACTAATTTTGTTTATCGTCTAAAGACGCTCTAAAATGAGATGTTCCAGCCGCACCTTCCGGTACGGCTACCTTGTTACGACTTAGCCCTAGTTACCTGTTTTACCCTAGGCAGCTCCTGTTACGGTCACCGACTTCAGGTACCCCAGACTTCCATGGCTTGACGGGCGGTGTGTACAAGGCCCGGGAACGTATTCACCGCGCCATGGCTGATGCGCGATTACTAGCGATTCCAGCTTCATAGAGTCGAGTTGCAGACTCCAATCCGAACTGAGACCAGCTTTCGAGATTTGCATCACATCGCTGTGTAGCTGCCCTCTGTACTGGCCATTGTATTACGTGTGTGGCCCAAGGCGTAAGGGCCGTGATGATTTGACGTCATCCCCACCTTCCTCTCTACTTGCGTAGGCAGTCTCACTAGAGTCCCCAACTTAATGATGGCAACTAGTGACAGGGGTTGCGCTCGTTGCAGGACTTAACCTAACACCTCACGGCACGAGCTGACGACAACCATGCAGCACCTTGAAAAATGTCCGAAGAAAAGTCTATTTCTAAACCTGTCATTTCCCATTTAAGCCTTGGTAAGGTTCCTCGCGTATCATCGAATTAAACCACATAATCCACCGCTTGTGCGGGCCCCCGTCAATTCCTTTGAGTTTCATTCTTGCGAACGTACTCCCCAGGTGGCTAACTTATCACTTTCGCTTAGTCTCTGAATCCGAAAATCCAAAAACGAGTTAGCATCGTTTACGGCGTGGACTACCAGGGTATCTAATCCTGTTCGCTCCCCACGCTTTCGTCCATCAGCGTCAGTTGTTGCTTAGTAACCTGCCTTCGCAATTGGTGTTCTAAGTAATATCTATGCATTTCACCGCTACACTACTTATTCCAGCTACTTCAACAACACTCAAGACCTGCAGTATCAATGGCAGTTTCACAGTTAAGCTGTGAGATTTCACCACTGACTTACAGATCCGCCTACGGACCCTTTAAACCCAATAAATCCGGATAACGCTTGCACCCTCCGTATTACCGCGGCTGCTGGCACGGAGTTAGCCGGTGCTTATTCGTATAGTACCTTCAGCTAGATACACGTATCTAGGTTTATCCCTATACAAAAGAAGTTTACAACCCATAGGGCAGTCGTCCTTCACGCGGGATGGCTGGATCAGGCTCTCACCCATTGTCCAATATTCCTCACTGCTGCCTCCCGTAGGAGTCTGGTCCGTGTCTCAGTACCAGTGTGGGGGATCACCCTCTCAGGCCCCCTAAAGATCGTTGACTTGGTGAGCCGTTACCTCACCAACTATCTAATCTTGCGCGTGCCCATCTCTATCCACCGGAGTTTTCAATAAAAAACGATGCCGTCTCTTATATTATGGGGTATTAATCTTCCTTTCGAAAGGCTATCCCCCAGATAAAGGCAGGTTGCACACGTGTTCCGCACCCGTACGCCGCTCTCTCGTTTCCGAAGAAACAATACCGCTCGGCTTGCATGTGTTAGGCCTCCCGCTAGCGTTCATCCTGAGCCAGGATCAAACTCTCCATTGTATGTTTGTCTGACTCACTCAAAGTTTTGACGCTTTAGTTTTTTCCTTACTTGGTTGTTATATTGTATGTCAATGATCTTTATATCTTCCGCTTTTTAATGAAGCACTCTCTTCTGTCAGTGGCGCTCCATATTTGCGAGTGCAAAAGTAAAACTTTATTTCGTTATGACCAAATGTTTTGAAAGAAAAATTTAAAGTTTTTTAAGTAACCTTAACTCCCTTCCTTAACCTCAATCCCGATACTCCTGCGCTCCCCTATTTGGGAATGCAAAGATAAGAACTTCTTTTTAACTCACAAATTTTATTATCTAAAATTTTAAAGTTTATTTCCAGATCTTCTCTATTTAAAGTATACTGTCTCTGCTTATCTAAAAGCCCTTCTGCGCTTACCGAATCCCTTTCGTTTTTCAGTGGGGCAAAGATAGAAACTTATACCTTACACAGCAAACTTATTTAACGTTAAATTCATATCTGATTAATATTTGATGCTAAAACGCTGGCTGGTAAGGCTAAAATTTTTAAACAAATGTTTCAAATAAAGCATATATATAAGATAAGCATTGAATAATCCCTCACAATACTATTTATTGAGCCTTTTCTTCTTTATAAATTAAGCTTAAAAATTCTGCATAAGACTTCTCCAAACCAATAATATCACCTGATTTTAGATTTAAACCTCCTACTCCCGATGTATCCGGCTTTACTTTTAAAGCAGAAACCTGAAAGTATTGGTTATCATCACCCGCTTTTGGCTGAATCTTTATAGTGGAACCTAAAAGTTTCTTAGTTGAAATTGTATATACTTCTCCCGGAACCGTTTTAAATTTTAAAAATGATCTTGGCGATAAAGTATAATCTTCCTTGTTAACACTTATTTTCTGTTTCTTTTCTGAAGATGCAAATAGGTACAAGTCTCCATGCTGAGCTGCTAATTTATCTTTGGGAGTATAGTATAAAGCAATTTTATAGTTAGCAGGATTGAATGACTGGGGAGTTCCGTCAATATTTTCAAAAGGTTTTAAAGTAAATGTATTGGCTCCGATCTCTTTTCCTTTTTTGTATACCATAGAAAATACAACAGCATCATCTTTTGAAAATCCTTGTACTTCTATTTCTCCCAAATAAACAGCATCAGTAGCTGCATCTTCCTTTTTATAGAAGAATTTATCTGAATTGTCGTTAGTTTTTTCGACTTTGGACAGATAAACATTCTGTGCATTCCAAAGCTGGGCGCACAAGACGGAAATGATAATGGCTATATTCTTCATCTATATTATATGTATTATTGTTGTGAAAGAATATCAACACATTCTTCAAGGCTGTTTTCCCAGTGCTTAGGTTCTATTTTGTAGATCTGCTCTATTTTATCTAAAGACATTGTACTTCTTACAGGTCTTTTAGCTGGGGTTGGATATTGCTCTGTGGTTATAGGGTTTAACTTCACCGGTAACTTAGAGAGTTCTGCAATTTTTTTTGCAAATTCAAACCATGTTGTTTCAGGATAATTGGAGAAATGAAAAACGCCATAGGTCTTTTTGGGAGCCTGAATAATATCCATAATCGCTTCTGCAAGGTCATTTGCGTTCGTAGGTTGTCCAAACTGATCAGCAACAATTCCCATTTCATCTTTCTGAGCGAACAAATTCAGCATTGTTTTCACAAAATTCTTATTAAATTCAGAGTACAGCCATGAAGTCCTAAGGATAATAGTTTGAGGATTTATTTCCAAAGCCAGTTCTTCTCCTTTTCTCTTTGATTCTCCGTATACTCCAATTGGATTGGTAAAATCATCTTCAGCGTATGGCAGATTGGTGCTTCCGTCAAAAACATAATCTGTAGAAACATGAATTAAAACTGATTTATTATCAGCACAAGCTTGTGCAAGGTTGGCAACTCCATCTGCGTTTACTGCAAATGCTTTCTCTTTTTCTGTCTCTGCCAGATCTACGGCTGTATATGCAGAAGCATTGATACAGTAATCGGGTTTGTTATCATAAAAGAAATCATTGACCTGCTCTTGGTTTGTGACATCCAGAGTTGATGAATCTGTGAATAGAAATTCATATTGGTTTTCAAAATCAGGTGCAATCTTTCTAATACAGTTTCCCAACTGTCCGTTACTTCCTATTATTGCTATTTTTTTCATTTATTATATTATTAATTTTATTTTCAAAGTATTCTCAATGAAGTTGTGTTCATTAAGAATTTCTTGCGTTCTGAGATCTTAAAAATTTAACTCTTGACTGGAAATCCTTTTGGGGCAAATCCACGTAAAATTTATCAAATATTTGTTTTATATCTTCGGGATGTACCTCAGATCTTCTGGTTTTGACATTGAAATAAATAATGGTAACCCAAAGCACGGCATGAATGGTTTTTTCATCCAGGCTTTTCATAAGAATTTCAACTTTGGCAGTTCTATCCTGTATGTCTATGGTTTTGCTGCTGATCACCACCTGGGTATTATATCTTACTTCTTTTAAATAGGCAATTTCATTTTGAATCGCAATCCAGGTACAGCCGGTCTTTTTAGTGTATTCTTCATAAGTAAATCCATAAAATGTCTCTACATGATCTTCTCTGGCATTGAACATATAGTCGAGATATTTTACATTATTCAAATGTCCGATAGGATCACAATCACTAAACCTAACTTTTACCGTGGTTGATACTTCTTTTTCCATTCCGCAAAAATAAAAAAACCACCTCTAAAAGAGGCGGTTAGTTTTATAAATCTTTGTTAATTTGCTAAAATTACTGAATTCCTAATTCTTTCTTTACAGCTGCTGTTGCATCTGCTCCAGCTTTATAAAGAAATGCTGCTGAATTTGCATCCATAACATACTCGTATCCGTTAGCTTTAGCAACTTTTTCTACAGCATCATTCAATTTTTTCTCAATTGGTCCGAAAGCTACGTCTTGCTTAGCTTGTAAGTCCTTTTGAGCTTTGTCCTGCATTTGAGCTATTTCTTCCTGAATTTTTTGTAATTCAGTTTCTCTAGCTTTGTTTTCGTCAGCAGTTTTCTTAGGCGCTTCTTCTGCAAACTGCTTATATTTAGCTTGTCCAGCATCTGCTTTTTTCTTAATCTCAGCTTGTTTTGTATCTAAGAATGTTTTAAGATCAGCATCTGCTTTTTTCTTTTCAGGCATTGCGTTAAGAACTCCTATCACATCTAAAGTAGCAATTTTTTGAGCCTTTGCCATACCTACTGATACAACCATCATTACTGCTGCAAATAATACACTTAATTTTTTCATAACTGGTAAATAAATAATTTAATTTGTTTTTAGATTTAAAATATAAGTAAAAGTTAATTCAAAACTTACTTTTTACTTTTATTGTTTTTGTCTTTTTTCTCAGTTCCCTTTAACAGGATGGTCAACACTTTTTCTGTATAATCATATTTTCCCTGAAGAAAAATAACACTAATGTTATTGCTTTTATCAAGAACTATGCCCAATCCATTTTTTTCGGACATAGTTTTAATAGCTCCCCAGATCTGATCCTGAAATGGCAGAACCAGATTTGTTCTCAGTTTTGTGATCTCACCATTGGACCCAAAACGTAAGCTGGTAGTTGTTTTGATATTTTTATCGAGATCTACAACTTCTTTTTCTCTAAGTTTAAGCTGGTCTCCTATTAATAATATTTTTTCACTTTCAAAAGCAGCTTTCTTTCTTTCGTATTCTGACTGTAAATTCTGAAGTTCTGACTGCCAAGTATCAATCTGAGCATTAAGTCTTGCTTCAGCTTCTTTATACTGAGGTAGTTTATTTAAAATCTCATTAGTATCTACAACTCCTATTTTTTGAGCATTACTTAGCCCAAACAACAGAAGCATAACGAATGTGAAAGTTACTTTAAAGTTTTTCATATTAATAATTATAATGTTTGGTTCATCAAGAAGTGGGTTTTTCCTCCAGATACATCTCCTGATATTGTTTTGTCTAATCCATATGCAAAATCAAATCCGATTAATCCAAATGCTCCCATATATACTCTTACTCCAACCCCTACTGATCTTTTCAGCTGGAATGGACTGTAAGTACTCCATGAATTCCATACGTTCCCTCCTTCTGCAAATGTCAAAGCATAAATTTTTGCAGTCTGGCTCATTGAAATTGGATATCTTAATTCTAAAGTAAATCTGTTATAGATTGTACCTCCTCCTTTTTGGGTGATATCCTCGTTCTCGCCTCCTGCTGTACTGGCATTTTCATACCCTCTTAAAGGAACTAGCTCTCTACCATCATATCTACCTCCGAAAAGTCCGGTACCTCCCATATAGAATCTTTCAAATGGTGGTGCCCCCAAGTTTTTGTTGTATCCATCCATGAATCCCATCTCAGCAGAAGATCTCAGTACAAGTTTCCCGACGATTTCGTTATATACATCAGCCTTAAACTTGATCTTATAGAACTCCATCCACTTATATTTGTCAATAGGAGACATTGAAGCATAATCCTTTTTCTTAAACAATGAGTATGGAGGAGTCAGCTTCGCTGAAAGCTCTATATTAGATCCCATCGTCGGGAAAATCGGGTCAATACCTGCAGAATTTCTACTTAATCCTAAATTGACACTGAAGTTATTTGCGGTTCCGTTATATTCTGTAGTATCACCAAACTGGAATGGATAGTTATTGAAGTCATACTTCTGGAACTGCAGTCCTGTGTAAAGTGAGAAATAATCATCCGGCCAGTGCAATAGTCTGTTCAGACCTGCTGATGCTGAAAATATATTAAGTTTCTGAGCTGTCCCGTAAGCATCGGTATATCTTACTCTTGAACTATTCAAGCTTACAGAAAGCGCTGTTGCTCTTGTTCCGAATAACCAAGGCTCCGTAAATGAAACTCCATAATTCTGGAAATACTGTCCTGCCTGAACCTGCACAGAGAAAGTCTGACCATCTCCTTGAGGTACAGGCTTAAAGTCTTTAAACTTAAGGAAATTTCTAAGCGAGAAGTTATTGAATGTAAGTCCCAAAGTACCAATGAAACTGTTACCTCCGTAACCCGCCTGTAATTGTACCTGAGAGGATCCTTTTTCAACAAGCTTCCAGTTGATATCCACTGTATTATCCTGTTGATTTGGCTGAATATCCTGTCCTACCTGCTGAGGGTCGAAGAAAGACATCCCGGCTAAATCAAAATAAGTTCTTTTTATTTCTGTTTTTTTGAAGAGCTCTCCCGGTTTTGTTCTTAATGCTCTAAGAATTACGTGGTCATGGGTTGTTGTATTCCCTTGCCAAGTTACTTTATTCCAGCTTGCCTGTTCACCTTCGTTAATTCTAACTTCAAGATTTACAGCATCTCCGTTCACTGATTTTTCGACAGGTGTTACGTTTGAGAAAAGGTATCCGTTATTCATATAAACGGATTTGATATCTGAATCATCTTCTTTACCTCCGTCTTCACCAACTTTTTTGTTGAATCCTACAGCATCGTAGATATCTCCTTTCTTATATCCTAATAATCTTTGTAAATATTCTGTGGCATACACTGTATTACCAGTGAACGTAACGTCCCCGATATAATACTTTTTCCCTTCGTTCAGTTTTACATTGATCTCGTAGTTGTTTCTTTTATTTCTCCATACTGAATCTGAAACGATCTTTGCATCTCTATACCCCAGTGAGTTGTAATAATTGATAAGATTCTGCTTATCTTCCTGATATTTTTCTTCAATGAATTTTGAAGATTTCAAAATTCCACCAATCCCGAAACGTTTTTGTTTTGTTTCTTTAAAAGCTTTATTTCTAAGCTTGCTATCAGTCTCACTTGTATTTCCTTCGAATTCAATGTGATCAATTTTAATTCTTTTACCTTTATCTACATTGATTGTCCAGTCTACCAACGAAGGATCGCCGGCATTTACTTTATCCTGAATAGTGATTTTGGCATCTGCAAAACCTTTCTTGATATAGTCCTTTGGAACATTGGTTTTAAGACTAGAAACTAAGTTTTGAGTAATCTTTGTTCCCGGCTTAAGGTTGTTATCCTTAGCCATTTTTTCGTTCTTTGATTTACCGATCCCCTTCCCTGTGAATTTAACTTCTCCAAGTTCTTTCAGATCTTCAAGGTAAAACTTTAAAACGACAGTCTGACCTTCAATGCTTTGAACATAAACTTCAACTTCAGAAAAAGATTGGGTATCCCAAAGCTTTTTAACAGCATTGCTGATTTTCTGTCCCGGAATATCTACGCTTTCGCCTTTAGTCAAGCCTGTAAATCTTAGAATCTGAGCTGGTGTATATTTTTTTACCCCATCTACAACGATGTCTTTAAGTGTATAAGTGCCTGCCTCATTTTCTGCGTGTACAGCATTATTTACTTTAGTGCTGTCTTGTGGAGTTACTTGTCCATAAAAATGTGCAGAAGCAGCAAACATAATGATGGGTAATAGTCTAAACTTCATTTTATCGAGTCTTTCTTTTCTTTAAATTTATTGACCTTGTATCTGCTCTCCGGTGAGCCCATACCTTCTTTCCTTGTTTTGATAATCCACAATACACTGGAAGAAAATATCTTTGGTAAAATCCGGCCATAGAACATTTAAAAACTGTAATTCAGCATAAGCAATCTGCCAAAGAAGGAAATTACTGATTCTTGTTTCACCACTGGTTCTGATCAAAAGATCTACCGGTGGGAAATCTTTAGTATAAAGATAGTTTTCGAATAGTTGTTCATTAATATTCTCCAGCTCTATCTTTCCTTCTTTTACATCGGAACTTATATTTTTCACAGCATTAAGTATCTCATTTTGTGATCCATAGCTTATTGCTAATACAAGGTTTCCTTTTGTGTTTTCTTTTGTAAGGTCTACCACACGCTGTAACTGTTCACTTACTAGTGGAGGAAGCTTTTCCAAATTCCCTATCACATGCATTCTTAATCCTTTGCTGAAGATCTCTTCTGCTTCAAGCAGTAAGGTTTCTACAAGCAGGTTCATAAGTGTATTCACTTCTTCACTTGGACGGCTCCAGTTTTCCGAAGAGAACGTGTACAGTGTTAAGTATGGAACATCAATCTCATTACAGGCATTAATAGCATTTCTCACTGCATTAATGGCATTTCTGTGACCGAAAGTTCTTTCTTCGCCACGAGATTTTGCCCATCTGCCATTACCATCCATAATGATGGCTACGTGTTTTGGTAAATTCTCAGAATTTATTTTATCTTTAATCAACGACATATTATTCACAATAACATGGAGGTCTTCCGAACGAATATGTCAGTCCTAGACTGAAAGTATTCATCCAGTCATTGGATCTGTCATCTCCAATATTTCTCTTTTTAATAAACTCTTTTTCTCTTTCCTGAGAAACTGCATAATAGTTTCCTGACTGTAATAATGAACCGCCTGTTACGGGATCCAAAATATCTGCGCTAAAGGAAGTTTTCACATCCTTGGACAGAATTTTACTGTGATCCAGCTGATCTGTCAGTGTATATCTAAATGTAGCTTCTGCAAATATAGCCCATGAGTGGTTAAATTTATATTTTAATCCTACTCCAAAAGGGATATGCATTGTTACTTTTTTTCCTAATGAGTAAGCTGCAGTTGTTTTGAAGTCCGTTTCATTAATCGGAGCCATTGCCACACCATCGGCATCTCTTCTGAAGTCATTGACTAAAGTAGCTTTAGGTGCGTCAAACATCAAAGCGCCAATACCTCCAAAGATATATGGACTCAACATGCTGATCTGCTCATTGTTTACTGGAAAAAAGTTATATTCAAACATTAAACTCGTCTCATACACATTGTTTTTTCCGTATGAGTTTCTATTTCTTCTGTAATCTTCCTTTGCCGCTTTATCACTAAACTGAACCTGGTTGTATCCTAAATCCAATCTAATAGTCTGATGCGGGTTAAAATTAAATCTATATAATAATCCTCCATAAAATGGGATGCCCCAATCTGACGTTCTGCTTAAATCCAACGGCTTCTGTAAAATATAATTTGTCCTTCCTACATCTCCCACTAGGTTACTCATACCTAGACGAACCCCCAATTCGTTTCTTTGTGCTTTAACGCTTACCACTCCAAGGAAGGCAAGGAAGCTAAACAATAATTTTTTATTCATAAAAGAATATGGATTTATGGTTATTTTAAAATTTAATTTTTGCAAATATAAAACATTTTTATATTAATGATAATCTTAATGTTTAGTTAAAAATAAACAAAAAAACATAATTTGTTATAAAGTAAACGGCAAAGTGACAAAAATATTCTTTTTTTCATACTATGAAAATACATTATGTATGAAAAAACCCCCATTAAATGAGGGTTTAATGCTTTATTTTTTATTAAAGAACATCTGAACTCTGTTCCTTATTCTGATTAACAGTGGTTCTTTATAGTTTTTGTCTTCATCAAAATAGCCGTAGCCATATCCGTAGCCATATCCGTAACCGTAGCCATAACCATAGCCTTGTTTTGTATTATAATCATTATAAACAAGTCCTAAATGCTTAATCTCATCATTATGATATTTATCTGTAATCATCTTCAGCATATACTTTTCAGTATATTCATGGCGGACAACATAGATATTGGCATCAGAATGCTTCATAAGTTCGTAAGAATCCGCTACTAAACCTACTGGCGGAGAATCTATAATAATAAAATCATATCTCTCTTTCAGTTCTTCTATAAACTTGATGTTTTTCTGGCTCATTAAAAGCTCAGAAGGGTTTGGTGGAATGGGACCTGAAGTAGCAACATCCAGATTAGGGATATTTGTTTTATTGACAATATCGTCAATATTTACTTCCCCGGTCAGATAGTTTGAAATACCATATTTATTATCAATCTTAAAATCACCAAAGATTTTAGGCTTTCTAAGGTCCATTCCCAACAGGATTGTTTTTTTATCACTTAACCCCATTACAGACGCCAGGTTAATAGAAACATAAGTCTTCCCTTCACCTCCGATGGAAGATGTTATCAGGATAACTTTTCCTTTTTCATCATCATTATTCATTAAGAATCTCATATTAGCCCTTATCCCTCTAAACGCCTCTGAAACAGATGATTTAGGTTGTTCTAAAACGGTAAGCATATTTTCATTACTGTTATTACCAATCACTCCAAGAAGTGGGATTTTTGTAGCGCTCAATAATTCTTTGATATTTCTGATCTTATTATCAAGCAGTTCTCCAACCAGGATGAATAACAATGGAAGTAACAGCATTATTGAGATAATTGCAATCTTTGCCAATTTGATATTAGGACTTATAGGCCCCTGCCCCAAATTCTTTGCTGGGTCAATTACAGTAATATCAGATTTATTGGTAGCAACATTCATCTGTGTTTCATTTTGTCTTCCCAATAAACTGTTATAAGTAGCTTCAATCATATTGTACCCCCTTTCAGCATCCAGATACTTTCTTTCTTTTTCCGGAAAGCTGGATAAATCAGAATTGGCACTGGCTACTTCACGATCAATTCTATTGATTTCATCATAGTATTTGTTATAATAATTTCTAAGACTGTTGGACGATCCCATTTTAGCCTCGCTGATAAGCCTATTAATCTCTTTCATAGGCTCTGAGCTGGGTTTGTAGATTGAAGCCATTTCTTCTCTCTTCGCATACATAGCCTTTAGTTCAGCAACTGTAGCGGTGAAAAAACCGTCTTCAAAACCTGCAGCATTGGTTGCGATCATTTTATCGAAATTCTGCGACTGAAGTGTATTCCTTATATTGTTCAGAGAACTCAGTTTGCTTACAATATCAGCTTTTTTTGCTTCAAGCTCTTTTATTTTATCTAAAGATCTCTCGTCCCTGTTCTTAATATTGTAAAGCTTTTCTGATGTTTTTAAATAGTTCAGGACTGCGGCACTGGAATCTAACTTTTTACGGATCTTATCCAAATTGCCTTGTAAATAAGCTTCTGTATTTTTATTAACAGTATTTTTATCTTCAAGTCTTTTTTTCTGTAATTCATTTACTGACTTATTCAGGAAGTTAACTGTATTGTTCAGATTGTATCCTTTTTTGGTAATAATCATAATGGTAGAAATCTCTTTATCGAATTCTACACCTATCGTGGACACTATATCATTTACAGTCTGGTTTACAGAACCAAGGCTCACAATAATATTTTTAAGTTCCAATTTAGGAACCGTTGGATTTTGTATCAGTTTAAATCTCAGATTGGGAGATGTATACCACTCATTTACCTTAAGAATTTTGTTGGCTGGTCTCTCATAATTGCTAATATTCTGAAATCCCTCTGCCTCATAGCTATATAAATTTGTAGACTGCCCTTCTTCCGGAAGAACGACTTCATAAGAACCATTGCCTTTCGGAAGTAATGTAATTGGATAGTTAATCTGCTGAAGATGTTTTTTGTCGATTTCCAGAGAAACAGGAGAATCATACTTGTCCAAATAGGTTGATTTGATCGCCCCTTTGGTAGAGTAATTGACAAAAAGATCTAATTCTTTAACTAAAAACTCATTATGCGATCTTGAAAGAAGCATTTTCTTCAGGTAAATCCCATCCTGATTACCTCCCTGCCCCCAGATAAAGTTGATAGACTGATTTGGGGTAAAATAACTTGAGGTATTATTGGATATACTCAACGATAAATCTGAGGCATATACATTCTGTGCATAATATTTACTGTACACCCAAGAAATAGTGTAACCAATAAACAGCATGAAAACAAACCAATACCAGTTCTTTATTATTCTTCTTAAGAAATGTTCGATATCAAACAATGCAAACGTGCCAAATTTTTCTTTCTGACCTTCGTTTTTTTCTACTTGTGTGTCTTTTCCCGGAATCATAAGGATTAAAGATTTTTGATAAGTAAATAAATAGACAACGCAGTAGTAATTGCCGAAACTCCTGTAACTAAAGTTTGAATAGGATCTTTTCCGAATCCATTTAAACTTTTAGCTCTTGTATTCAGATAAATCTCATCACCGTTTTGTACGTAATAGTAAGGAGAATTCATAAGATCTTCACGGGTAAGGTCTATTTTGGCAATTTTGATTCCTTCCGGAAGCTTTCTATGTATAACGATTTCCCTTTTGTCAATCGTTCTGTTTAACCCTCCGTTTATAGCCAATGCTTCTGTAATAGTAAGGGTATTTTTGTGGGCAACTTTTTCTCCGGAAAGGCCTGTAGTTTCTACATCTCCAAGAATATAGTATGTAATTCCGTCAGTATTTAATCTTACTTCAGATTTACCTTCCTGAAAATTTTCATTTACCTTATCCTGTATTTCTTTTGTAATATCATCAAGCGTTCTTCCTTCTGCTTTTACATATCCTATTCCAAAAATATTAATTTCACCATTGGTATCAACCTTCAGTCCATTGAAATAAAAATTTATATTTCCACCTCTGCTTCCCCCAGTAACAATTCCTCCTGCTCCCACAGAACCGCCTCCTGAAACAGCAGAACTCGTCACACCACCTCCGCCTAATCCTCCCGAAGTATTGTAAGAGGAATAAAACTGTGCAGCATCTCCTTTGGGAGTGGTGACAATGTTAAGATTAAGGATATCATTTTTTGTAATCCTGTAAACGGGAATATTGTAGGGAACAAGGCCTTCTTCGTTAATAACGAGACTTTCGCTGGGCTGCAAATATCTCACATCCTTTGTTGTGATACATGAGGTAACTAAAAAAGGGAATATTAAAAATAAATACTTAAAATTCTTCATCATATTTGAATATTGTTTACAAAAGTAATATTTAATTGTTAATTTTTGTTATTTCTTAATTTATATAGCAAATCTGGTAAATAAGCGCCGAAAAAACCTAGTGTAACAATTACCAGCAATAATAAATTTACATTCATGTGTCTTAAATAATAAGCAATCCCTACAATCATCAGATAGTAAAGAATAATATAAAAAGTAGATCTTCTATGGGTAAGATTAAGCTTCAACAGTTTGTGATGAATATGGTTCTTATCTGCGTCGAATGGCGATTTCTTGTTGTAAAGCCTTACCATAATAACATTTAACGTATCTACAATAGGAAGGATTAGAATCGCTACAGCAACTACTGGCGCGGACTGTAAATGATATCTAGGGACATCTGCGAGATTTTTATCAATGAAAATATCAATGAAACAAATGGATGTGAAGGCCAATAAAAAGCCTAGTAACATAGATCCCGTGTCTCCCATAAATATTTTATTGGTTCTGGAATTTGACAGATTATAGTATAAAAATGCCAATCCCGCTCCAATAATGATAACCGACAAAACAACCAAAGGATAATTATATTCTCCTAACCTGTAATAACTTATTCCAAACAGCGCACTGCATATTACAGAATAACCGCCTGCCAGCCCATCTATACCATCAATAAGATTGAAGGCGTTAATCAAAATAATAAAAGTAATTATACTGAATACAACGCTTACAAAGTACCCCAGTTCGTATACTCCGAATATCCCAAATAAGCTTCTGATTCTGATATCTGAACCAATGACAACTAATGAAGACACCAAAATCTGTGCAACAAGTTTCTTATATGCCCTCATTACA
Source organism: Chryseobacterium sp. MEBOG06 (assembly GCF_021869765.1). Taxonomy (NCBI): domain Bacteria; kingdom Pseudomonadati; phylum Bacteroidota; class Flavobacteriia; order Flavobacteriales; family Weeksellaceae; genus Chryseobacterium; species Chryseobacterium sp. MEBOG06. The sequence goes on from NZ_CP084580.1 coordinate 4,773,828, forward strand.
ACAATATCATCCATTACTCCAATATACAGCAGAATGATCAATGAAGCAAATAAGAACTTATAAAGATCAAACAGCTCATAGGCAAAAATGGATGTACAAATCCCGATTGAATAGAAGATGGCAATACCTCCCAGATTGGGAATTTTTCTGAGGTGAGAGCTTCTTATCCCAGGTTCATCCATGAGGTTCTTCCTTCTTGAGATCTTTACGATGGTGGGAATACTGAAAAAAGTAATCAGAAGGGAGAATACAAAGCCTAATCCTATTTTTACGTAGAAAATAGGTATCCCCGAGGCGCTTAAGAACAATTCAAAATTTTTCATCCTTTTTCTTATCCAGTACTTTCTTTCTCCAATATGAACAGAAAACCTAACCGTATAAATAGAATAGGTTTAACCATTATTTTCTATTGACCGAAATAATAGTACTTACATTTGTGTTTATATTAATTTTTTTATCAATTTTTTCTGTCCGGAAAAAAATAACAGATAAAAAATCTTTTTTTTCAAGGGCAAAGATAAAAGATAATTTTTACCAAAACGACTATACTTCAATATATCTCGAATTTTTATTTGTCTCTCTCTTGTGAAAACATCAAGCTGATCAGACATTCTGTAGAAGATTTTTTCCTCTTTTACAAAGGCCAGATACGCCAGAAAGGAGTATACCCCTTCAAAAATCTGAAAATTTTTCAATTCTTGTTTTTTATGGGCATATTTAGATCTATCAAATGCTTGTTCTACATCAGTTACTGCTTTCAGTATATCCAATCCTTTTTCCGTATGAGTTTTCGTAATAGAATCTGTACGTTCAAGGTATTGATAGTGGAAATTCTGGGTCTGAGCAATTGCTTCGCATTCCAGCAAAAGCTGAGGAATAAGCTGAATATCTTCAAAATGAATACCTTTTTTAAATCTTTTCTGAGCAAAAAGTTCCTTTGCAAACAACTTGTTACAGGCAAAGTAACTGATATCTGAAAAAACTGAAAAGTTATTTTCAAGAATTATTTTTTCCGGCATATCGGGAAGCTGGGTTAGTTTTTGGACAACTTTTCCATTTTGATCTACTTTTTGAATATTGCAGATCACCATTTTTGTCTCATGTTTTTCTGCCAGCAGCATCATTTCTTCAAACATGACAGGCGTTATATAATCATCGCTGTCTACAAAGCCGATATAATCTCCGGTTGCATGGTCAATACCAAAATTCCGGGCATCGCTCAGTCCGCCATTTTTTTTGGTAAAAGATTTTATTTTTTCAGGATATTTCTCGGCATAATGGGCAATAATTTCACCTGACCGATCTTTGCTTCCGTCATCTACTACCACAATCTCAATATTCTGGAGGGTCTGGTTAAGCAGGGAATCAAGGCATTTTTTCAAATAACGCTCAACATTATAAACGGGAACAATAATGGAAACTTTTGAGGGAATCTTCGTCATACATTAAAATTTCGTCAGCCTTGCATTCAGCCATCCTTTTTTAGCTTCATCAAAATCTTTCCTGGAACACGGAATGCAATGATCTATATTTTCATCGTCACCAAAATACCACAAATTACTGAAAGTATCACGCTTAAATGCATATTGTCTATCATCAATCAGAACATAAAACATTTCATAGTGTCTTTCTTTGGGGTGTGACTGCTGAATATTGATTCCTTCGATCAGATACCATAGCATTTGTGCTAAAAGCTGGTGGTTCAGCTGATTTTCAGAATAAATATTGTAATTAAAGATGCCTACAGATTTCAGATTTTCACTCAATCCGATTTCTTTCATATATGCACAAATTTCTCTTCTGTTGAGTCCATTTATCTGTGGGTTCATAGAAAAAGGCTCGCTGAAACTCTCAATACCATCACAATTTACTGTGACCATATCGGCTTTTCTGAAAAAAGGTTCTGTCTTTTCTGTAGAGTTCATCATTTCTGCAAGACGGATAATATCAAATTCTACTTCTTTAATCAGTCTTACCGAATCCATTTCATTTAAGTGTTTTTGGTACCCTAAATGATGATAGTTTTTAATGGAAAAATTCTTAGCACCCAAAATCTTGCTCAAAAAGGTGTGTTCATTAATCGTTTCACCCTGTTGAAGGGATATAATGTTGCTAATCTGGGTGTAATTGATGCTGTTCTGATGAAAATTCAAAGCAGAAAATAATGAAAAGGCAAAGTCATTGGATCCCCCTATAATCACAGGAAGTGCCCTTTTGTAATGACAGGCTGATAAAACTTCCTGAAGGATGTAATGGGTATCCTGAACAGATTTCCCGGATACTAAATCTCCAAGATCTACAATTGGAATTTCAAAGTCCAGTTGTGCCAGCTTATAAAATTCTTTTCTGACTGCAGTGAAATCCTGTACTTCTGCTTCTCCGCCAGCACCTCTGTAATCTGATACGAACAGCAGAACAATGCTGTCTTCTTTAATATCTTTTGTAATCCGATTTCCTATCTGCCAGCTTTCTGTCTTGAAATTTCTTGGTGAAATGATAAAGTCTTCGAAATCCATAGTATAATTTAATTTGAATAATAATAATTTATTGAATAACCCACTGTAACAAACATACAAAAAAACCACAGCAAATTGGCAATCTATGGCACTTTTTAACTTTCAAAAAAACAAAAAAAGCCTTCCCGAAAGAAGACTTTTTGCAAAATATGATGTTGTATTATTTTTTAATAAATTTAGAAGAGACGGCTCCTTTCGATGTACGAACAGTAATCATATATGTTCCTGATGATAAAAAGCTCAAATTAATCTTTCCTTCTGAAAAACCAGCTTCCGCATTCATTATTTTCCGGCCGTTCAAATCTAAAATTTCATAATCTGTTATTTTTTCCTTTGATGTCAAGTGAAGAAAGTCTTTAACTGGGTTTGGGTAAATCTTCACAGTCTTCAATGCTACATCTGAAACTCCCAGACTACTTGTATTAAAAAAGTATTTGCGGGCTGTTCCCACGTACTGGGTCTGTCCTCCATACGCGATTGAATAAGCTCCAAATAATACGACTGAGTTTCCATATAATTCGAAACCTGCGTTGTATACATATTTATTAAGCATTTGCGGGGTAATAATTTTACCGTTTAAACCAAAGGAATTATCCAGATTTCCATTTTCATCCATTTTCAGCACGTAAGTATTGTACCATCCTGTTCCGGAAATCATAAATGTATTGTCCTGAAGGCGCACCGTCTTTATAGGAGTTGAATCAGACTGAACAGGAATAACAGCAATACCGGTATTTTTAAATGTTGTATCCAAAGTTCCGTTTGCATTAAGGCGATAAGTGATAAGTCCAAAACAATTGTTTCCATTACAAATACTTCCGGAACTTAATCCTAAGATTTTCCCATTATCCAAGAACATAAGATGTGCGCTGGTACCTGCATTCTGACCATACTGATAAAGGAAATTCCCTGAGGTTCCAAAAGAGGTGTCAAGTCCTCCATCAGGCAAAATTTTTGTAACCATTATTCTCTGATCGCTATTTGTGGCAACAATCTTCAGACCTGCTATAAAGATTTCGTTATCTGTATTGACTCTTACTTTGCTATATCGGTAACTGTTCCCTAAGGTCGCTACTCCATTATTTCCGAAAGCGGTATCAACAGTTCCGTTCGGTAAAAGACGAACAAGGGTATAGTTATAATTGGAATGTTTAAGTAGATAGATCTTCCCATTCTGGTCAACCTCTATGTCCACATATGATGCTCCCTGATTAAAAGAAGTAAAGCTATTTACAAAATTTCCCTCTGTATCTATTTTTTGAACACCGCCAAAGCCGTAATCCATGACAATATAATTACCGTCTCCTGCAGGTTTTATCCGGCCATAGGTTGACTGGGAAAACAATTTATACCCATAACCATTGAGAACAGAAGTATCTAATACCCCATTGGAAGTAAAACGGGCAATGAAGCCAGCCCCTACTGCTAAAACTTTTCCATCAGGAAGTTTTGCTGTAGCTTGTATCTGCAGCCCTCCGGACATTTGACTGCCGTTATAAAAAGCAAAATCAGTATATCCTCCACTAAAGCCGTAAGAGGTGTCCAGTAAGTTTTCCTGGGAAAAGAAGTTTAATGAAATAAACAGTCCTAAAAAGGATAAAATTTTGTGCATAAAATAAGATTTCACGGTACAGTTTGTTATATTAGTTTTTATAATTCCCAAATATATAAAATTAAACAAGGAATTCAGTAAAAGATAAAGCTGCTAAGGTTTATTAGCAGCATCACATTTTCAACAACTTGGTAAAACAAATCCGCCTCACCTATAATGTGAGACGGACTTTTTTATTCTAATTCGTGTACTAAATAATTAGCATTTTCCGAATGATTGGCTGATAATTGTTATTCCACCTATAATGATAGTAACTCTAATTCCTGTTGGAATTCCCCAGGTAGTACATATAGATAAACAAGCCTGACCAGCTGTTCCATTAGGAATGCTTAATGGTATACTGAAACAATATTTCCCAAAACCTAATGGTAAGTTGATGCAAACTTTATTGTTCTCAACAGTAATTGATATACACTCTGCTGTTACAAGAAGATAACCTGCGCTGGCATTAGCAAGGCTCAAATCTGAATCTGCCCCTGATGAGCGACGATTTGCCTGACTGTCTTCGTGTGATCTTTTTGCTGCCTCTAATGCGTTTGAAATAGCTTCTTCGCTAAATTTAAATTCTGACATGATTTTATAGTTTTTGTTTTCTTACTCATTTGGCTTTTCAGAATCCGCCTCGTTTTTAAAGTGGTTTCTGAACTCCACCGTTTGTAATATTACGGTGTAAAGATAGAGAATCAAAATACTGTATATCAGAGTCTTAATACTTAATCTTCCATTTACGTATTTATACTTAAAGCTAAGTGACAAGCACGTAAAGGTTATTGCTAAGCAATTTTTACATTTTTTGAAGTGATTATAAAGGAAAAAAAAAGATAAGTTAAAACCGATGTCATTTCATTTCTTTAGACCTGATTTTATAAAAGCAAAAAGCACAGACCGAAATCTGTGCTTTTATATTTTATTAGAGAATATTTATTTCTTTGCTGCAGGTTTCTTAGCTGCAGGTTTTTTCGCTGCTGTTGTTGTTTTCTTTGCAGTCGTTGCTTTCTTGGCTGCAGGCTTTTTCTTTTCTGCGAAGGCTTTAGGATCCTGATCTGTAATCCATTTTTTAACCTCATCTAAAGAAAGCTCTTTCAGCTCATCAGCATCATATTTTGTATCGTCTGCTTTCTTTGGAATTTTGAACATTGCTTTTCCAAATTTGATGAAAGGTCCCCATCTTCCGTTTTCGATAGAGATTTTCTCTTTTTCCCACTGCTGGATGTATCGGTTTGCTTCTTTTTCAAGTTTAGCATCAATAAGTTCATTGATGTCACTTTGAGAAAGATTGTCGAAGTTATATTTCTTCGGAACATTTACAAAAATATCTTTGTATTTGATGAATGGTCCGAATCTTCCTGTTCCTTTTGTTACAGGCTCTCCTTTATAATTTGCAATAGGTGCATCAGCGATTTTCTTTTCATTGATGATTTCTTCTGCGCGTTTCTGATCTACAGAAAGCGGATCTTCACCTTTTGGAATACTGATATAAGTTTCGCCCCATTTCACATAAGGACCAAATCTACCTACTCCTACAGAAACCGGATTCCCATCAACCTCATTTAAATCAAAAGGTAATTTGAACAGTTCCATTGCTTCTTCAAAAGTGATGGTTGCAATATTCTGACCTGTCATTAATGATGCAAAAACTGGTTTTTCTTCATCATCTGTTTCCCCAATCTGAATCATTGCTCCGAATCTTCCGATTCTTGCGTGAACATTTTTACCGGTTTTAGGATCCACTCCTAAAAGTCTGTCTCCTGTAGCACGGTCTGCATTTTCTTCTACATCTGCAATTCTCGGATGGAATTTTGAGTAGAAATTGGTCATCATTTCTTTCCACTTCTGGTCTCCACTTGCAATTTCGTCAAAACTTTCTTCTACTCTTGCTGTGAAACCGTAGTCCAGAATTTCTTTGAAGTTATCGGTAAGGAAATCATTCACAACTTCCCCAATATCTGTAGGAACGAATTTATTTTTATCCCCCCGAATTTCTCTTCAAGAACTACTTTTTTTATTTTATCTTTTATCAGAGACATTTTGATCACTTCACGGGTGTGAGGTTCAATCTCTCTTTTATCTACATATTCTCTGTTCTGAATCGTTTGAATAGTGGGTGCATAAGTAGATGGTCTACCAATTCCCAGTTCTTCAAGTTTTCTAACTAATCCTGCTTCCGTATATCTTGCACTTGGTCTTGTGAATTTTTCAGTAGCAGTAATGGTTTTATAATTTAATACTTCACCAATTTTTACTTTTGGCAATAGTTTTTCGTTGTTATCTTCATCATCATCTTCAGCTTTTACAATACCATAAGCTTTCAGGAAACCATCAAATATGATCACTTCTCCCTGTGCTTCGAAATGATGTGGCAATGATGCATTTCCAATTTCAATTACCGTCTTCTCAATTTTGGCATTCGCCATCTGAGAAGCAAGTGTTCTTCTATAAATTAATTGATATAGTTTACTCAGCTGAGCATCACCAATACTTTTCACTCCAAAATCTGTAGGACGGATTGCTTCGTGAGCTTCCTGTGCTGCAGCAGATTTAGTAGTATAGTTTCTTGGGGAAGAATATTCCGGTCCATATTCTGAGGTGATCTGTTTTTTTGCTCCTTCAATTGCTTCCTGGGAAAGGTTTACCGAGTCTGTTCTCATATAGGTAATAAACCCTTCTTCATAGAGCCTCTGTGCAAGACGCATTGTATTGGTCACATTATATCCCAGTCTTGAAGAGGCTTCCTGCTGTAATGTAGAGGTTGTAAAAGGAGCAGATGCTGAACGTGTGCCTGGTCTTGTTTCAACATTCAGAACTTTAAATTCTGTTGTTTTCGCCTGTTCAAGGAATTTTTCTGCATCTTCTTCTTTTTCGAAGTCTTTTTTCAGCTTGGCAGCAATTTCCTGCTCAGAGGTATTTAAGAAGATTCCGTCAAGTTTAAAGCTTGCTTTAGGTATAAATTCGCGGATCTCTTTTTCTCTTTCCACGATTAATCTTACTGCAACAGATTGTACTCTTCCTGCAGAAAGGCCTGGTTTTACTTTTTTCCATAAAACCGGAGACATTTCAAAACCTACAATTCTGTCCAACACTCTTCTAGCCTGCTGGGCATTCACTAAGTTTTGATCAATATCTCTTGGATTGTCAATTGCTTTTAGAATGGCGTTTTTGGTAATCTCATGGAAAACAATTCTTTTTCTGTTTTCCGGCTTCAGTTTCAATTCATCTGCTAAGTGCCATGCAATAGCTTCTCCTTCGCGGTCTTCATCGGAAGCAAGCCATACCATTTCGGCTTTCTTTACGGCAGCTTTTAATTCGGTTACCAATTTCTTTTTGTCTGCTGAAACTTCGTAATCAGGACTGAATGTAGTAAGATCAATACCCATTCCTTTTTTAGGGAGATCCCGGATATGTCCGAAGCTCGATTTCACTTCGAAATCCTTTCCTAAATATTTCTGAATAGTTTTTGCTTTGGCCGGGGACTCTACGATTACTAAATTTTTCGACATTCTAAAATTTTTGCAAAAGTAAAGCTTTTTTATTATATACTTTTTGATAAAGATTTTTAATTTAACAATAAAAGTGGTTTCTATCCTCTTTCAACAGCCATTCCAACAACAACCAACTCCTTTGTAATGTAGGCTTTAGCCCATTATATGTGTATCAATATTTGATAATATAGAATTTTTCATCAGTCATAATAGATGTAAAAATAATTTTATCAGTGAAAAAGCGGAATAGAACTTTTTATTCCGCTATTAGAATTGTCATTTTCAAACTTTATCGCTTTATTATTTTTAGAGTAGCTTCAGAATTATTTATTCTTATTAAATAAACTCCTGAGATCAGGGAAGAAACATCAATATGATCATCTTCAAACTCTCCGGAATCTACGAGCTGTCCTAATGCATTATATAGTTGATAGCTATAATCTTTATCTTCCTCACCTTTTATGTAAAGAATGTCAGAAACCGGATTGGGGTATAAAAAAATTCTGTTTTCCTCAGCTTTCACATCAGTATTTATAGCACTCAGTGTTGAGCCATTCTGTACAATAGTAATTCTTGAAGCCGGCCCTTCCTCATTACCATCAGCATCGTATTTTATCTTCACGCACCGGCATCCTATACCAAAGTAAGGATCATTATTATCATGAAAAGCAATGATTCGATTGGTTGTAGAAGCGGCATCAAAAAGTACATTAATAGATCTTCCAAGGTAATTTGAAGTTAAGGCTCCCGTCCATATTGCAGGATATTGAAAATTAATCACGTTAAAAGTTCCCTGAGGAGACTGATTTGCTATTACGCTTCTGAATCCCCTTGATCCTGAATCCGGATAGTTTCCTATGGGATACGAAATACTATTAAACATATATCCAATCGTCGAATTGCCGGAATTTCTGACTCTGACTCCTGCATAATCGGTAACAATACTATAAGATGTAGCTATGTTTTTATCTTTTTTATACCAGGGAGTTTGTCCAAAATCAGTTCCTGAAACTAATGCTGAATTTGTCAAATCTGGAATCCTCCATCCTTCCGGACAGGGATCGAACGGAGACTTTTTCCCTCCCCTCCCCCATCTGTCCAATGCCAGATTAGGTTCTGTTGCCAGCCAGTCTGTTCCACTGGTGTAATTAGGTGTTGTACTGTTAAAAGGGGCAAATATACTTGGAATCATGTATACTAAAGGGTTTTTAACAGAGTAAGATAATACTTTGGAGATTTTGTCCACAGGTTTGTCTGTAGCCTGTACATTAGAGGCTGCAGCATACGTAGTATAAGGTACGATATAATTACCCGAAAGGCTATTGTAAACGGCTGGAGTAAGGGTGCTATAGGAAACAGTTCCATTTGCTGCTGTAGTTCCTAAAAATATATTGAAAAAGTTTCTACTGTCTGCACTTTGAAATGTCGGTAGAGGGTCTTTTCTCCCCCACTGATAGTGTAACCCTGTGGATGCACTGATTTTTGACAACTCATCTGCAGTAGGTAAAGCAGGGTTTACAACATTAGGAAACACATCTGTAGCTCCCAAATTACGATCCATGAATATAGTCTGAAAGGGTACATCTGCCTTAGCAACATAGTTTACATAGTTTACAGCTGTATTTGACGCAGGCTCTGTTGTATAAGTATAAGACCCTACAGGTGAATCAGTCACCCAGATATGCCAGCTCCAATAGACCGGAGCCGATATACTGCCATTATGCAATGTCACTACAGCATTTCCACTTTGGCCAGGAGCAACTTCTACCGATATCCTTGAATTAATTATATCCTGCAGTGAAGAAGGGGACGGATTCACCACTGTAATTTTATTAATAAGGTTTATGTTCGTTGTCCAGAGAACATTTGCTTTTAAGTTGTTAAAATTCGAAGGGTTTAGTATTTCGGAATTATTCAGCAGCTGATTCTGCATTGAAAATGCTTTACTTACGGGAATATTCACAACCGAACCTGACGTATTTTTAGTAATCTGATAGGTATTAGGGTTATCAATTCCTTCACTGTACTCTGCCGCTGCAGGCAGGTATTCTGTAGGAAAGTCATAGTCGTTGATGCTATACAGAGGGTCTTTTATACATCTGCATCCATTTGCATCTGAAGTATACATTCCGGAAAGGGGATAGTAATAATAACGTCCTTTAATATCAGGATAATTAGGATCCGGAATATCCGGCTGTCCTTTATCGGGAATCATAGAAAGCCCCCTTACGGTTACTGCCGGTGAAGCATCAAAAAATCTTGCCAGGGTTGCTGTCCAAAGCGCTATATGATGCTGATCAGTATATTGTCCCAAATGAGCACCTCTGATCAGCTGACCTGTTCCAGGAAATATTCCCATATTATATCCTCCTATGTTAGAAAGATCAAAGCCCAAATTAGAATACACTTTAAACCCGGTCATAAATGACGGCACTCCTGCATCGGTTGGTTTTATAATATAATATTTATTGTTTTCAAAAACATTTTTCGCCATATTGGTTTTTACTCCGAAAGGTGAAAAGTCTATTCTGATGTCGTCAACATAAGATGAAGAAGCCTGGTTAGCAACTAGTACAGAAGGTACGCGCCAACCATTAGGGCAAGGATCATAAGAAGATTTGTCTCTATATGGCTTTGCACTATCGTCGCTATTATAAACTGTTGAAATTTTACCCTGTGCATTATCAGACCAAAGGTTAAGTTCTGACAATCTGTTATCCGGCAGCACCGTAGATTTACCAAACCAATTGACAGGCAAATTGACGTTGTTATTGTAATACGCCTGTCCGGAATTATCATTTTTATTAATGTAGATAAGACTGAGAGGATTTTTTACAGAAAGCCTGATATTATTTGTTATCTCAGCATTGGAAAGCAGAACAAATTTTCTGAGATCGTCAATACTTGTTGCATTGTCCATATTCTTTGCTCCTCTATGCCGTATTCTTCCCACAGATCCGGAAACCTCATAGAAATCATTCCCTCTGGTTACTAATGGCGGAATAGGATCCTTCCTCCCCCACTGGTAAAGAAGCCCCATGCTCTTGTTCCAATCTGATGAAGTGATAGAAGCAGAAAGTGCTCCCAGATTCCTATCCATCCATTTCCAATCAGAATCGGGAATCAACTCAACAGTTCCATCCGTTTTCATTCTTTTAATACTGCTGAAACTTTTGTAAGATACTCCATTAGTAGGATCATCCGTCACCCAGATATGCCAGCTCCAATAAATCTCACCATCCACTCTTAATGCTATCACAGCATTTCCTTTTCTTATTTTGTTGATTGGGACTTTTATTTTTGCATCCTGTCCGGAACCAACAATTTCCAGGGCATAATTTACTCCCGACTTTATCAGTCCATGACTGTCTTCCCAGAGTACATCTGCTGTGACCGTTCCTGCAGGAATACCAGTTCCACTGAGATATCCGGTTCCATCCCACATAGCATACGCTTTCTTTACCGGTACCAGCAAGCCCTCACTATTCTGATTGGGATCGAATATATAACTATTAGGAGCTTTTTTCCAATCCGGAATCAACAGCTTAGCATGAACAGACTTTCCAAGGGAGTCTTCTTTCTTAACTAATACATCATTTATGTGTCCAATCAAGGAAAGATTTTCCTTTAATAAGATGTTCCCTTTAAAACAAATTCCCATCAACACTAGGCAAAAAACTGCCGCTAATTTTTCAATTAACCTTTTCATATTTTATGGATTTGGGTATATCATTATTGAGATACAACTTTTAAGCCCATATCAATAAAATTGAATTATTTAACAAATAAATTCAACATATTATGATTATGTTATTAATAAAACACTACATAATCTTTAAAACAACACAAAAACAAAAAAGACAGCTAAAAAAGCTGTCTTACAATTTATTTAAGTTAAATCTCCCTATGGAAGTATGTGATTTTTATATCGCTCTATAGAAAATCGCCCAGCCTTGATATTATTAAATAGACCAAATACAACGAAGTTAAAGACAACCAGTGAAATGATGAATGCATAGATCATGTTCTTTACTCTCGGCGCCACCACATACATTGCATTCGGAATAATGATATAGGAGAATCCAATGAATGCTCCCGCAAGCCTTGATGAAAATATCGGGTTATTTCTAAAAATAAAATAAAGGCAAACTCCTATAACCGCATAGTTCCGATGATATTCATAGTATGGATAAAGTTTTTTCATCTTCGTATCAAAAACAAAAAGGAAAAAGGTCAGAATAGCCATCATCACTTCCGGAATACCTATACCACCATTCAGTCGCTGCACACTCTCATCCATATATCCGTTAAAGCCTTCTACAAGTGTACTTTCCGATGCCATGCCATCCAGAAAACTACCAAAAACCCTGTAGATCTCAAACGGAGACAGGAAAACAGAACCAATAATCATGATCAGCATCACCGTTTTATTCAACGGAACACGAGCCAGCCAATACATAGGTAAAAAAAGATAACATACACTGTGTATACCTGAGCCTATGAATATGAAAAACAGGTAATGCCAGAACTTACGCTCTTTGATATAGCGTATTGCAAAATAAACAATGAAAGTTCCCAAATTTTGCCTTATCTGTCCACTTTCCCCAATGAAAAAGTTGGGAATAAACATAAACAGGGTAAAAGTAAATGGATAAAAGGTATTATCTTCTGTGTACTCTACTTTAAAGATCATGGCAAAAATAGCAATAACTAAAGTCAGCATGTAAAAAGGCGCATCAAAGATATTGAGCAGTATTTTATTAATTAAAGTATAGAGCCACTCTACATCAAGGTTTTCTGTACCCTCCAGATGGAGCATTTTCATAAAGATAGAGTAATAGCTCTTGGTATCAGAATAAATATAAATTCCTTTATAACTTCCATAATCCGGCCCTACATCATCTCTAAGTCCAACAATGATAATAAAATACACGGCCAAAAACCAAAACCATTTCTTATCCACTTTTTTACCAAAAACCTCCTTAATACTGAAAAACAGCATATAGACAATCGCAATTAGATAATATGGGTGTAATAAACTCATGTTAAATCTCTGATGTTTTTTTAAATTGATGGTATGCTATTATAATTCCGGTAAGAATTAAAGGCAGAAAAAGTCTTACTTCCCAAAAAAGCCCCACCAAGGTAATCATAAGAAGATAGGGAATTGAAAAAAAGAGATATTTTCCAAAAACAGTTCTGTTTTCATTATCCACACAAAGCCTATATATAAAATAAAGTATGATTACTGCAAAAAGCAGCCCTGCAAGATTGAATGGACTGGAAAAGTTTCTATTGATATAAAATCCTTCTACAAAAGTAGTTTCTTCCTGTATAAAAAGAGCTCTGAGCCCCAGATAAGGAACAATAAAAGCAATAACAAGGGGAATTATTTTCCAAATTATCTGATAATTACCTCTTTTAAGGTCATTTAAATTGAAAAATACCGCAGCAAAAAAAGCGATATTAATACATGCCGTTTCCCTTACAAATGTGGAGAATATGATAAGAATAATTAAAGAGTAAAAGAATATATTTTTTTGAGTATGTAAATATTTCAGTGTAAAAAAAATACCTGCCAAATAACAAAAAAGAGCAATAGTGTCACAATTTGTTGGCGCATACTGGGTAATTACAATAAAGAAAACGGATAAGAGATGAATAATTCTTTTTGCATTAAGATTCAAAAGAAAGCCTCCAGCTTTAAGCTTAAATATTGCATTTAAAATTAATGAACACAAAATAAAAAACACACTATTCATTAGGAAAAGCCCGTGATAGAATGGGGTCCCGTTCTTGGACAGGAAATCTTTAAAAAAGGAAAAAGGACCATTGATCAGATAATACATCATATCTGTCATATACACACTGAGATAATTGGGAATCACTCTGTAAGCATAAACAGAGGAGAATAAAAATTCGGGGGTTTTTTCTGATGTTTTTAATCTTGTATAAGCAGATTCAAATCCATAATACGACATAGCAAACAGCAGAAGCGGAAGTACTATTACAAATAGGAATCCGTTTATTTTTTCATCATTTCTTTTCAACATATCTAAAACAGATTCTTATTTTTTAATAATAATTGTGATTTAAAATACATTTTGTTAGCGGGGAACTTTTGCAAAAGTAGAATATTTTTTCATTCTTCCTAGAATATTTTATTGATTTTCAGCTAAACTTCTCGTCTAACTATTTTGAACTAACTCTTAAAAAATTAAATTTGCACACTTGATTTAAACAAAATGCATCGCTTTTTTATATTTTTATATTACCTGATCTCCAAAAACAAAACCCTGTCTGTATTTACAGCCTTAGGAATTGCCGCTTTATGCATTTTCTTTGCTTCAAAAATCAATTTCGAGGAAGACATTAATCAGATTATTCCTAAAAATGAAAAATCGGATCTTACAGCAAAGGTTATTAAACAGCTTAATTTTTCGGATAAGATCATTGTCATTATAGAAAACAAGTCTCATGAAGACAGCTTTCAGCTTTCTGAAACCGCAGATACTTTTTTGCAAAAAATAAAGCCTTTGCATCAATACATTGGTTCTGTTCAGGGAAAAGTAAATGATAATGAGATTTCAGAAACATTTGACTTTGTCAGTCAAAACCTTCCATTATTCTTAAATGAAAACGATTATAAAGAAATTGACAGAAAGCTTCAAAAAGACAGTATAGCTACACAGGTAGAGAACAATTATATTTCGCTGGCATCTCCTACAAGTCTTGTGACAAAGGAATTCATCAAAAAAGATCCTTTGGGACTCACTTTTTTAGGGATTAAAAAATTAAATGCCTTAAACATCAGTAAAGATTTCAAACTTGAAGACAGTTATATTGTAACCAAAGATGGCAAGAATCTGTTACTTTTCATTGATCCCAAAAATAAGAGCAATGACACTAAGGGAAACGAAGCTTTCGTCGATCAGCTTAACACAATAAAAGACGATATCAATAAACAGTTCAAAGGAAAAACAGAACTCAGCTATTTCGGGTCTCCGGTGATTGCAGTAGCCAATGCCAAACAAATAAAGAAAGACATCCAGAATACGGTTGTCATTTCTATGACCGTACTTTTGATTCTGCTTATTTATTATTTCAGAAATTTCTTTACTCCCATTATTGTTTTTCTTCCGACTGCTTTTTCGGTGTTGCTGGCTTTATTGGTTTTATACTTTATTAAAGATAAAATTTCCGCAATCTCATTGAGTGTAGGGGCTATTCTTATCGGAATCACGATAGATTATGCGCTGCATATTCTGACACATTATAAGCACAACAATAACATTGAAGAACTTTACAAGGAAATTACCCAGCCTATTGTACTGAGCAGCGCGACTACCGCAGTTTCATTCCTGTGCCTTGTTTTTGTACGTTCTGAAGCACTGAAGGACTTAGGACTTTTTGCTGCTATTACCGTCATTCTTTCTTCTATTACAGCATTGATTATCGTTCCCCAATTATATACTCCTAAAGTAGTGGATGATACACATCATTCAAATTTTATTGACAGGATCGGGTCTTATCCCTACGAGAAAAACAAACCTTTAATTATTGGCTGTTCGGTCATTATTTTAGCCTGTCTGTTTGGATTCAGGCATGTAGGTTTTAATGAAGATATTGGCGATCTGAATTATATTCCCAAGGAATTAAAGATCAGTGAAGCCAAACTTCAAAAACTTTCAGATATCACTTCAAAGTCTATTTACACCATCTCGTATGGAAATTCTGAAGAAGAGGCACTGGAAAGAAACTCAAAACTAAGCAGCTTCCTTGAAAAAGAGAAACAGGAAGGTAAAATACTAAGTTATAATTCCATTGGAAACATTGTACTTTCAGAAAAAGACCAGCAAAAGAAAATTGAGGATTGGAAAAGTTTCTGGAATGATCATAAAAAGAACCAGACTATTTCTGAGCTGATCAGCAATGGAAACAAATTCGGGTTCAACCGATCTGCTTTTGATAATTTCAACGGGCTTTTAAATAAAGACTACAATACTTTAAGCCTGAAGGATTATGAAAAGATAAAAGCTCTTCAAATTTCCGAATTCCTGAGCAATGAAAACGGCTTTTATACGGTATCTAATGTTGTGAAAGTAGATGAAAACAAAAGAGATACCTTCATCAAAGATATTGAAAAGAAACATGACGCCCTTGCGATTGACCGCCAGCAGATGAATGAAAATTTTCTTGGCCTGCTGAAAAGAGACTTTACCACACTAATCAATTATTCTCTTTTAGCCATTGTTTTAACGATCATTGTTTTCTTCAGAAATCTTGAATTAACCATTCTTACTATGTTCCCGATTGTTTTAACAGGAGTGGTAACAGCGGGAATTCTTTATTTTTTAGGGCTTGAATTAAATATATTCAGTACAGTAGTCTGTACTCTGGTGTTCGGTGTTGGGGATGATTTCAGTATTTTCCTGACCCAGGCCATGCAAAAAGAACATACTACAGGAAAGAATGAACTGCCCACCTATAGAACGTCAATCATTCTTGCTGTTTTTACAACCATTCTTTCTATCGGATCTCTGATCTTCGCAAAACATCCTGCCCTGCATTCTTTAGCTTTGGTTGCGTTGATTGGAATGTTCTCAGTGATTATCATTACGTCTACCTTATATCCATTCTGGTTTAGGCTGTTGATTACAAACCGGGCAAAAAAAGGACTTTCTCCGATTACTTTAAGATTACTGTTACGAGCTATATTCTCATTCACATATTATGGGTTGGGAGGATTGATATTTTCTGCTTTCGGCAGTATCTTTGTTAAAAACTCTAAAGGCAGAACCTTAGATATTATTAAATTAATCCTAGCCAAGTTCCTGACATCCGTACTTTATTCAACTCCTTTTGTAAAGAAAAGGGTTATCAGAAATACAGCAGAAGATTTCAGCAAACCGGCTGTTATCATTGCCAATCATACGTCGTTCTTGGACACCTTAGCCATCGCCATGGCTACCCACAAAATCATTTACCTGGTTAATGATTGGGTATATGACTCACCGGTTTTTGGAAAACTCGTTAAGGCACTTGGCTTTTATCCGGTTTCCCAAGGCATTGAAAACGGAATGGATCAGCTGAAAGAAAAAATTGCACAGGGATACTCTCTGGTAGTTTTCCCTGAAGCTGAACGTTCTTATACCAATGATGTCAAAAGATTTCATAAAGGGGCGTTTTATCTTGCGGAACAATTTGGGCTGGATATACTTCCTCTTTACATCCATGGAAATTCTGAGGTATTACCAAAAGGTGACTTCATTATCTATGATGGAAGTATTACCGTTAAAGTGGGTAACAGGATCAGTAAAGATGATATGACTTTCGGCAAAAACTATTCTGAGAGAACAAAAAAGATCAATGCCTATTTCAGAGAAGAATTTGCTAAATTGAGAGAGGAAATAGAGAATGAAAATTATTTCAAAAATAAATTATTCCTGAGCTTCCTCTATAAAGACAGTGAGGTGGTAAAAGAAGTCAAAAAAGATTTTAAAACTCATAAATTGGCATACTTTGAGCTTAATAAACATATACCTAATGATGCGAGCATTCTTCATATTGCAGATGATTTCGGACAAACAGATGTTTTGTTAACTTTATATCAGGCCAGCCGAAGAGTTTTCTCATTAATCAGGGATAATGATAAGAGAGCTACAGCAGCACATAGCTATCTGGTCAAAAGAAGGAAGATCCAGTATATAAGAGAATTTTCAGAGATCAACAAAATCATTGATGTCCTTCTGGTTTCGGATGACAGTTTTAGCATGAATAATATTAAGGTTCTTCCTGAAACCATCATTTTTATAAATATAAAAAATACAGGGTTTGAAAACAAAAATTATACATTAGAATGGAGTTCTGAATCCTTAAAAGTATTTAAAACCAAATAATAAATATGAAAAACATATTTTTGTAAACGCTAAAGAAAACTAATGAAGAAAAATATACTTATAATATATTATTCACAAACCGGTCAACTTGAAGATATTGTGAGAAACATAGCGAAGCCTTTTGAAGCCCAAAAGGATGAGTATGACATTACCTATTATAATATTAAACTAAAGGAAGATTTTCCTTACCCATGGCCCGGAGATGTTTTTTTCGACACTTTTCCGGAATCTTATTTACAGATCCCGAAAGAGATTTTTCCTCCTTCAGAAGAAATACTGAACAAAAAATATGACCTTATCCTGTTTGGATATCAGGTTTGGTTCCTTACCCCGTCTATCCCCATCATTTCATTCCTGAAAAGCAGCTATGCAGAAAAAATCCTTAAAGACACACCTGTGATTACCATTTCCGGAACCAGGAATATGTGGATGCTTTCTCAGGAAAAACTAAAAGTTTATCTGAGAGATCTAAAAGCGAAACTTGCAGGAAATATAGCTCTGGTAGACAGGCATGACAATTATACGAGTGTATTAACCATTATCCGGTGGCTTACAACGGGACAAAAAGAAAAATCAGGACTACTTCCGGCAGCCGGAGTTTCTGATGAAGAAATTGCAGGTTCTGTAAAGTATGGAGAAATTATCGAAAAGCACTTTAAAAACAATGATCTGAGCGACTTACAGCCGGACTTGGTAAAAAACGGAGCCGTTGAAATCCGCCCTTTCCTGGTTCGTGTAGAAAAGGTAGGAAATAAGATTTTTACAATATGGTCTAATCTGATTATCAAGAAAAAAGAGAAACGTCCATTGCTGATAAAATTCTTTAAGGTATATTTGATGGCTGCGATATGGATCATCTCACCTGTCGTTTTGGTGTTACACCTACTTACAACCCCTATCTTTTGGTTTAAAAGACAAAGACAAAAAACATATTTACAAGGAATTAATTTAAAATAGAATGTACGACGTATTTATAACAAAGGCTTCAAAATTTTTACCCAATGAGCCGGTATCGAATGCTGAAATGGAGACTTATCTTGGCCTTATCAATGACGCACCTTCTAAAGCAAAATCGCTTATTTTAAGAAACAATAAAATTACAACAAGATATTAC
This sequence comes from Chryseobacterium sp. MEBOG06, assembly GCF_021869765.1. NCBI lineage: Bacteria > Pseudomonadati > Bacteroidota > Flavobacteriia > Flavobacteriales > Weeksellaceae > Chryseobacterium > Chryseobacterium sp. MEBOG06. The sequence goes on from NZ_CP084580.1 coordinate 4,792,448, forward strand.
GCTTTAGATAAAGAAGGAAATCCTACGCATTCCAATGCGCAGCTCACAGCAAAAGCAGTTGAAGGACTTTTTGATGAAAATTTCAAAAAGGAAGATATGAAATTATTATCTGTAGGAACAACGTCACCAGACCAGATTCAGCCATCACACGCTTCTATGGTCCACGGTGAACTGAACATCGGAAAATCTATTGAGATTAATACCGCAACAGGTCTTTGCAACTCAGGTATGAATGCTCTGAACTACGGCTTCCTTTCTGTAAAAGCCGGTGTACAGGACAGTGCAGTATGTGCAGGTTCCGAAAGAATGTCTGCATGGATGACCGCTGATAAATTCAATCATGAAGCTGAAAACTTAAAATTACTGGAAGAAAGACCTATCGTTGCCTTCAAAAGAGAATTCCTGAGATGGATGCTTTCTGATGGAGCAGGGGCTTTCTTGTTGCAAAACAAACCAAGAGAAAACAGTATTTCATTAAAAATAGATTTTATAGATTTCTACTCTTATGCTCACGAAATCGAAGCGTGTATGTACGCAGGATGTGACAAACAGGAAGACGGAAGCCTTAAATCCTGGGCAGACTATCCTTCAGATGAATGGCTGAAGCAGTCTATTTTTGCAATAAAGCAGGATACTAAAATTCTGGATAAATATATTCTGGTAAAAGGGGCAGAAAGCTTAAGAACTTCTTTTGACAAGCATAATTTAGATCCTGAAAAAATTGATCATGTGTTAGCTCATATTTCTTCCGGTTATTTCAAAGATGGCCTGAAAGAGGAATTTGCTAAAAAAGGCATGGATTTTCCTGCAGAAAAATGGTTCTACAACCTCTCTGAAGTCGGAAATATTGGTGCCGGATCTATCTTTATAGCATTAGAAGAGCTCATGAATTCCGGAAAACTGAAAAAAGGCGAAAAAGTACTTCTTTGTGTTCCGGAAAGTGGAAGATTCGCTTACTCTTGTGCTTTATTAACGGTTTGCTAATGGAGAACATACTGCCAACATCCGATAAAGATTTTGTACAAAGCCTTATTCCTCAAAGAGCGCCTTTTGTAATGGTGCATGAACTTTCCGAATATTCTGAAAGCCACCTTATCGCAGGATTTGAAATAAAGGAAGATAATCTGTTTGTACAAGACGGAACCTTTCAGGCTTCGGGCTTAATTGAGCATCAGGCACAGAGCGTAGCACTTCATACAGGATATAAATATTATCTCCTGGGAAAGGATGCGCCTACAGGATACATCGGGGCGATCAAATCATTTGAAGCTCAGGTATTACCTAAAACAGGAGATCTGCTGAAATCTGAGGTCACCATCCTCAATGAAGTAATGGGAGTAACCCTCGTAGATATCGTTACCAAACTAAATGGCGAAGTGATTGCAAAATCTCAAATGAAAACTGCTGTAAAATAACTGAAAATGGAAATCAGGGAAGAAAATATCATTAATATACACAACTTTTTACCTCATCGCGAACCGATGCTGATGGCAGACTATATTCTAGAGCTGACCCAGGAAAAAGTAGTGACTTCCTTTGAAATAAAAGAAGACAATATATTTGTTCACAATAATGAGTTTGTGGAAGCCGGTTTAATTGAAAACCTTGCACAGACCTGCTCATCTATTCTTGGACAAAGTTTCTTCGAAAATCCGGAAGCTGATACTAAAGTGATAGGTTTTATTACCAACATCAAGAAAATTGAAATTTTTGCCCTTCCAAAAGTGAATGATAAAATTATTTCAAAAGCATCACTGATTTCCCAGTTTGAAAATATCTGCCACATCTTCTGCGAAACATTTAGTAATGATGAATTGTTGATCAGAGCAGAAATCAATCTTTTTATTCAGGAAGTGAAATCGTAAATTCCGATTCAAAATAAATAGAAAAGCTGTACCTCAATGTACGGCTTTTTTGTTTCAGATCAATAACCAAGGGTTATTAAGTACTTGTGAATATTTGTATTTAAAAAATTTATATTTTGGATAAAGCTCTTCCCTGTTGAATTATTATAAATGGTATAATAAATCCTGAAAACCTATATTATCCTGGTAATAAAAAAATATATTTCACGTGAAACATTCCGTAAAACTGCAAAATTCAGACGATCTTTAAAAATAGAAAGCGGAGCATTTCTGCCCCGCTTTCAGACTTATTTTAAATCAAAAAAAGAATTAATATCCAAAGATCTCTTCAAGAGACACCTCCTGGAATTCTCCCATTTTGTTGACAGACTCCATATTCAGATTTTCTTTCTTACCAATAATCGCTGTATTGTATTTTACAGGCTTAACTTCAGTATTATAGAATTCTGTAAGCTGTGGTAATGTCAGCCCCTGGATTTCAGAATAAATATCTTTTCTGATATCATAGTCTACCCCAAGCTTTTTCAATGCCAACTGATTGAAGAAGATATTCGTTCTGTTGATTCTGTTGGAAGCAATCTGCTTCAATGCAGAACCTTTTGAGTTTTCAAACTGTGCAGGGATCTGTGGTAGTGCTACCATCAGTTCATTCATTGCATTTACAGCCAAAGGAAGCTTGTTAGACTGCGTTCCAATATAATTGGTAATATAGTTCGCATGTCCTTTTTCCGAAGCATTAGCATAAGAAACATAAGCAGTATATGCCAGTGACTTACTTTCTCTGATCTCCTGGAAAACGATAGAAGAAAGTCCTCTTCCAAAGTATTCATTGAAAACATTAGCTTTTCCGAAGTTGCTAAGATTTACATTGCTTCCTTTTGCCACCTTAGCCATTTCCATTTGTACCATATCATAGTTTGTGAAATATACTTTACCTGTTGTAGCTTGTTCTGCATATTCCTTAGCTTTTGCAGGCTGAAGGCTTGTATTGGTGATATACGGTTTTACCGCTTTTTCCAACCCTGCCTGATCCTGTCCGTAAAGAAGTACCTGATAAGGATGCTGGTTCAGGGTTTTTATTTTCTTCATCAATTCTGCAGCGTCAATGTTTTCAAGACGTTCCTTGGAAACTATATCCGTCATTCTTGAATTTTTACCATATTTCGCATAGTTTGAAAGCGCAGACATAATTCTCACTTTATCTTTCTTAGCGACCGCTCTTGATTCAAGAATTGTTTTTACCGTTTGATCATAAATAGTTTTATCCGGCTTCACATTGGTCATCCAGTGATTCATCAGCTCCACCCCTTTCTTCATATTGCTTTCAAGGCCACTCAGTGAGATCACCATCTGATCATTTGAAGTTCTTATGGTATAGCTGATTCCCAGTTTATAGAACTCTTCCTTCAATTGTTCAGGAGTATATTTATCCGTTCCAAGGTATTCAAAAATAGTTCCTGCAATAGAAAGCTCTTTATCATTATCTGTTCCGAAAGGGAAAATATAACTTACCTGAGCTATCTCATTGTACTTATTTTTTACAAAACTTACTTTTTTGTCTTTCACCTGTGAAGTCTGAATAGCTGCTTTATAGTCTATAAACTCAGGTTTGATTTCTGTTACTTTTGTATTTAAAATATCTTTAAGGAAAGGCGACTGTGCATCTCTGTTCAGTTTAATTGGAGTAATCCCAGGATTTTCAACACGTACCAACTTATCATTCACTCCTTTTTCCTTATAAACAACTACATAATTGTTTTTGAAGAAATCATTGGCAAACTTTACAACCTCCGCCTTAGTAATTCTGTCATATTGATTGATCTCATCAAGTTCCTGTTCCCAGGTTCTTCCTTTAATATAAGAATCATAAAGCTCTGTAGCCAATCCGTCAGCAGTTTCCCAGTCTTTCATGCGCTGAACTTTTTTATCATTTACGATAGCCTTCAGCATCCAGTCCGGGAACTGTCCTTTTTTCACAAGATCCAGCTGATCCATCAATAGCTTTTTCGCGTCATCAAAGCTTTGTCCCTCTTTAGGAGTAACTACCAATGCAAATGAACCATACATCTTGAAAGGAGATTCATAAGCCCCCGCTCCAAGAGTTTTTTGCTTTTGATTGATATTAAGGTCAATTAATCCCGCATCTCCTCTGTTGCTAAGAATTTCAGCGACTACATCTGCTAATCTTGCCTCCTGCGTTCCATAAGAGTCTGTTCTCCAGGCAATCGTCATTCTTGGTGTAGAAGGACTTTTTACAGTTCTTGTAACAACCTGCGTCATCGGCTCCTCTGTAACCATTTTTTTCATCGGAAGTTCTTTGTACTTGAAAGAACCGAAATATTGATCAACTAATTTTATAGTTTTGTCAAAATCAAGATCTCCCACCAATACTACCGCCATATTGTTTGGTACGTAGTAGGTATCAAAATATTTATGAATAGCTTCCATTGAAGGGCTCTTCAGATGCTCGGAAGTACCAATCGTTGTCTGCTGTCCGTTCGGGTGTTTTGGGAAAAGAGCTTCCATCAAAGCATAGTTTACAAGACGTCCGTCGTTATCCTGCGCTCTGTTGTACTCTTCATATACCGCTTCAAGTTCTGTATGGAAAAGACGTAATACCAATTCTGAAAAACGTTCCTTTTCTACTCTCAGCCATTTTTCCAGCTCATTCGAAGGAATATTATTTTTATAAACCGTTTCATCCAGCCATGTATGAGCATTTGTTCCGGTAGCTCCTAATGAAGAAATGGCCTTATCATACTCATTGGCAATAGCATATTTTGAAGCTTCCTGAGAAACCTGATCAATTTTTTTATAAAGTTCCTTCTTCTTTTCAGGATCTTTTTCAGCTTTATGCTGTTCGTAAAGATCTGAAATCTGCTGTAACAAAACTTTTTCTTTTGCCCAATCCTGAGTTCCCAGATGTGAAGTTCCCTTGAAAACCATATGCTCCAGATAGTGAGCCAATCCTGTGTTATCACTCGGATCGTTGTTTGATCCTGTTCTCACTGGAATATACGTCTGAATTCTTGGCGCGTCTTCATTTTTTGCCAGATAAACCTTTAATCCGTTTTTCAGGGTATAAACTCTTACACCTGCCTGATCATTCTTGACCGTTTCATAAGTATAACCCTGAGCATCAGTCAGCTTTTGGGTATCAAATTTCTGAGCCATAGCGCTTATCATATAGAAAAGCGAAACAGAAATAAAAAACTTCTTCATAGTTGTTATTTGTTAGTTATTTTTATCAAATTTCTTACACCATTAGTCTTCTTATATAACACACTTGTTACAGCTGTTTTATTACATATCTAAATTATAAGCCCTAACAGAGTATTGCTTAAGATCCTTTTATTTCATATTAGTTAAAACCGGTCTTCCTAAAATGGACAAAACTTTTTTTTAAACAAACATTAAATTGAACTATCAATTCTGATACTGCCTCTGTTTCACTACAATACCGTCTTTCCGTTTAATATGATTTACATATAATGTATTTTCACTATTTTAGCCAACTGATTAAAAAAATCAAAACAGGTGAAGCATTTTTATCTGGAATCTAAAAAAATTAACATTATTTAGATGAAAAAACACGACTTACCTCAGGACGAAAGTAACCTGAAATCTGCCAACATGACTGAAATTCTGTATGTCACGGATGAGAATGATAATTATACAACGGCAAACAGTACTGGCTGGGACGCCAAGAAAGCTGCACTGGATGAATCAATGGAGCTTATCTATGAAAGAATTGAGGGAGCAAAACAAAATGTTGCCAATAATATAGTAAGTCCTATCGTTTACTTTATGGAACTGAATAAGATGGACCTGGGTGTACTTGCCTCCTATGTAGGAATGTGGCAATGGAGGGTAAAAAGACATTTTAAGCCCGGAACATTTAAAACACTAAGCGAAACAGCACTGAAAAAATATGCTGATGCATTCGGAATTTCAGTAAATGAATTAAAAAACTTCAATGGGAAATAAATGAAACAACGCATATATACTATGCTCACTTTTATTTAACCAATGAAAAAGATATAAGCGACAAATGAAATTAAACTTTGAACACCATCAGACTGCGCATTGCGAGAACGGTGTTGCTTCTAATCTTCTGCTTAACAGAGGCCTTAAACTGAGTGAACCTATGATCTTCGGGATCGGTTCAGGATTGTTTTTTGTCTACCTGCCTTTTTTAAAGGTGAATTTTGCTCCGGGCTTCAGCTATCGTCCGATGCCGGGTGCTATTTTCAGCAAAGCAGCAAAAAGATTAGGTATTAAAATCAAAAGAGAAAAGTTCTCAAATCCTCAGGATGCACAAAAAGCTCTTGAAAGAAATTTGGAACAAAATGTACCAACAGGACTTCAGGTAGGAGTTTTCAACCTTACCTACTTCCCTGAAGAATATAAATTCCACTTTAATGCCCACAATCTTGTTGTCTATGGGAAAGAAGATGGAAAATTCCTTATCAGTGACCCTGTAATGGACTACACTACTTCCCTTACAGAGGCTGAACTGGAAAAGGTAAGATATGCCAAAGGGGCACTTCCTCCAAAAGGGCATATGTATTATCCTGTTTACATTCCCGAAAATATCAATCTGGAAGAGGCCATCAAAAAAGGAATCAAAGACACCTGTAAAAATATGCTTGCTCCCGTACCGCTTATTGGAGTAAAAGCCATGAGATGGGTGGCCAGAAGTATTCCAAAATGGGCGGAAAAGAAAGGAACAAAAGTAACCAATCACTATCTGGGACAGCTTATCAGAATGCAGGAGGAAATCGGAACCGGCGGCGGCGGATTCAGATTTATCTATGGAGCATTCCTGCAGGAGGCTGCTGTAATTCTTAAAAATGAGGAATTAAAAGAATTGTCAAAAGAAATTACCTCAATTGGTGATCTTTGGAGAGACTTTGCTGTTGATATTGCAAGAGTGTATAAAAACAGAAATTCAAAAAGCAACATCTATAACGAACTTTCAAAAACGATGCTGCATATTGCAGACCTGGAAGAAGCTTTCTATAAAAAACTCAGAAAAGCGATCTGATATGGCGGAGAATATGATTGAAATCAAAAACCTATATAAAAAATACAAAAATTCTGATGAGTTTTCTGTAAATGATATTTCTTTAAATATCAGCAACAACGAAATCTATGGAATTCTTGGTCCTAACGGAGCTGGAAAAACAACCTTTATTTCTATGCTTTCAGGATTGATAAAGCCTACCTCAGGGAAATTTACCATCAACGGTTTATCTCCACAGAAAGATGGTTTTAAAATCAGACAGATTATTGGTATCGTCCCACAGGAATATGCACTTTACCCAACCCTTACGGCCAGAGAAAACCTGATGTTTTTCGGAAGTCTGTATGGCTTAAAGCATAACCAGCTAAAGAAAACAATCGATGAGTCTCTGGAAATTATGGGACTTTCAAAATTTGCAGACAAGCAGGTAGGACAGTTTTCAGGGGGAATGAAGAGGCGCTGTAACCTCATCGCCGGAACACTCCATAATCCTAAAGTCCTATTTCTGGATGAACCTACCGTAGGCGTAGACGTTCAATCCAAAAAAGTAATCATAGATTTCTTATTGGAACTTAATAAAAACGGAACGTGTATTATTTATACATCTCATCACCTGTCTGAGGCAGAAGAGTTCTGTACCAAGATTGCCATTATAGACAGGGGGAGAATTCATGCTATAGGAACACCTGAAGAGCTTGTTTCCCAGATTGCCAATGCAGAGAACCTTGAAGATGTTTTCATTTCATTAACCGGAAAAGAATTAAGAGATGTTGTTGTATAAACTGTGGAGAAGCTTTGTTAAGGAAATTCTTCTCCTGAAAAGAGATATAGGAGGAATTGTTATCATCTTTGTCATGCCGTTACTTCTTATTGTAACCATTACCCTGATTCAGGATTCTACCTTCAAAAACCTTGAAGGATCAAAAATCCCGATCATCTTTATTGATAATGACCGATCTGACGTATCAAAAAATATAAAAGGCGAGCTGGAGAATAGTAAAATATTCCAGTTGCTCACCAATTTCAATGAAAAGTCGGCACAGGAAGCCGTTTTTTCCGGAGAATATCAGATGGCAATTGTCATTCCAGAAAATTTAACAAAGGATTTAAATTCAAATATTGATTCAAAAGTTCAGACCATTGTAAGTTCATTCGGCCTTGAAGGTGATTCTGCCAAAGTAAAAACAGAAACTCCAAAAGCTAAAGAAATTCATCTGTACTTTGACCCGGCAACCAATGCAGGATTCAAAAATTCTGTGATGAATTCTGTCAACAAAATGGTTTTTCAGATTGAGAATAAAAAGATTTACAAAGCCTTTCAGGACCAGCTGGGAACTACTGAAAACCTTGACCAAAATAAGAATCTGATCAGCTTTAAAGAGATCACTCCGAAAAAAGGAAAAATGGATGTAATGCCAAATTCCGTTCAGCACAATGTTCCTGCCTGGACGCTTTTTGCCATATTTTTTATCGTAGTCCCGTTATCGATCAACCTTGTTAAAGAAAAAAGCCAGGGAACAAGTGTAAGGGCAAGAATCAGCCCTACTCCCTATTTTATACATATTTTGGGAAAAACATGTACCTACCTTATCATCTGTATCATTCAGTTTTTACTGATGATAGCTGTAGGAATTTATCTGTTCCCCTATATGGATCTTCCCGCCTTTGATGTGTCGGGAAAAATGTTCCAGCTTTTGATAGTAACGTTATTTGCCGGGCTGGCAGCAATAGGATTCGGAGTTTTACTGGGAACTATTGCAGATACTCAGGAGCAGTCGGCACCATTTGGAGCTACTTCCGTAGTTGTTTTAGCCGCTATTGGAGGAATTTGGGTACCAGTATTCTTGATGCCGGAATTTATGCAGACCGTGGCCAAGTTCTCACCAATGAACTGGGGGCTGAATGCTTATTATGATATTATTTTAAGAAACAGCGGAATTGGAGGTATTGCAAAAGAATTGGCATTCCTGCTTTTATTTTATCTTGCTACCGTATCTATTTCCATTTTTTACGAAAAGAAACAAAATGCAGTCTAACAAAAACATATTAACCTGTACCGAAGAAGTAAGAGTACGTTTCAATGAGACAGATCCGCTGGGAATTGTCTGGCATGGACATTATATTGTTTATTTTGAAGACGGAAGGGAAGCTTTTGGCCGTCAGCATGGTCTCACTTATCTCGATATTCAGAAAGCCGGATATGTAACACCTATTGTCAAAAGTACCTGCGAACATTTTCTTCCTTTAAAATACGGAGAGACATTCAGAATTGTTACCACTTTTATCAACTCTGTTTCAGCCAAACTCATCTACAGGTATGAGCTTTTCAACCAGGAAGATAAATTGGTTTGCAGTGGTGAAACCATTCAGGTATTCCTGGATAACAATGGGGGTTTATGCCTTTATAATCCGGAATTTTTTCAAAAATGGAAAGATAAAATGGGATTATCATGACGAAAGAAATTTTTATCACAGATTATAATTGTGTAACGCCTGTTGGATTTGATGTAGATTCCAACTGGACAGCCCTTCTGGAAGGAAAATCAGGAGTTGCTTTACACAAAATCATAGAAAGCCAGGAGCCATTCTATGCTTCTATGATTGATTCTGAAAAATTAAATAAAGTTTTCAGTGAAAATTTTGAAAATCAAGACTTTACAAAGCTGGAAAAGATGCTCCTTTTAAGCTTAAAACCTTTAATTGAAAGACAGAAGATCACAGAAGATACTTTGTTTATTCTTTCAACAACAAAAGGAAATATAAGCCTGTTAAAAAATCAGACGGAGCTGCCGGAAGGTGTTTTTCTCTCAAAACTGGCCCAGAAAATTGCGGACTTCTTTGGGTTTAGCACAAAACCTATTGTAGTTTCCAATGCGTGCGTTTCAGGAGTAATGGCCATCGCTGTTGCCAAAAATATGATTCAGGCAGGAAAATACAAGAACGCTTTCGTTATTGCAGGAGACGAACTTTCTGAGTTTGTTATTTCAGGATTCAATTCCTTTCAGGCGATTGGATCAGGACCTTGCAAACCCTACGATAAAAACAGGAACGGAATCAATATAGGTGAAGCTGCCGCAGCGGTTTATATTACTTCAGAACGATCTGAAAACGAAAAATTCAGTTTCAGAGTTTTAGGTGATTCTGCTATTAATGATGCTAATCATATTTCCGGACCTTCAAGAACAGGTGACGGCTTGTATGCCAGCATCAAAAATGCCATGACAGAAGCCCACGTTTCTCCGGAACAAATCGATTTTATTTCTGCCCACGGAACAGCCACTTTATATAATGACGAAATGGAAGCCATTGCCTTCAACAGAATGGAACTTGAAAGGGTTCCTCTGAACAGCATGAAAGGCTACTATGGGCACTGCCTGGGTGCTTCCGGACTTCTGGAAAGCATTATTTCTATGGAAGGAGCTCTTCATAATACACTGATTCCTTCTAAAAATTTTGAAGAAATAGGAGTTTCCCAACCATTGAATATTATTACAGAAAACAAGACAAGTTCCATCAGATATATTTTAAAAACAGCTTCAGGTTTTGGTGGATGCAATGCAGCCATTGTACTGGAAAAATGCTAAAATGAACATGATGAAGAAAACAAACACCTGTACCATAGAACATTCAAAAATAGCCGTCAACGGAGAAACTATTTTTGAAAATCAAAGCGAGACCTTTCAGGAATTTGCAAAAGAAGCTTATAAAACCTTAGAACTGAATTACCAAAAGTTTCACAAAATGGATAATTTGAGTAAACTGGCTTTCCTTGCTGCAGAAATGCTTTTAAATGATGACGATCACAGCAGCACAGCTCTGGTTTTTGCCAATTCATCATCAAGCCTTGACACGGATTTCAAATATCAGGAAAGCATCAATTCGCAGGACAGTTTTTATCCGAGTCCGGCCGTTTTTGTCTACACATTACCCAACATCTGTGTAGGTGAAATAAGCATTAAACATAAAATGCAGACGGAAAATGCTTTTTTTGTACTGGATGAATTTGATGAAAATTTTTTAAACAATTATTCCGAACAAATCCTCCAGTCAGGAAAAGCTGATAAAGTATTATGTGGCTGGGTTGAATTATATAAGGAAAATTATAAAGCTTTTGTATATTTGCTAACCTTATAAAAACTGAACACTTTAACAGTATAAAAATGTAATACTGATGACCAAAATCATGGTATATTCTAAGCTGTTATCTTATTTAAATTAAAACTTTTTATGGAAAACTTAAAAACAGAATTGAAGCACAAAATTATTGAAGTATTAAACCTTGAAGACGTTTCTATAGAAGAAATCAAAGATACAGACCCATTATTCGGAGGCGGACTGGGACTTGATTCTATTGATGCATTAGAACTTATCGTTCTTCTTGATAAAGACTATGGAATCAAATTGGCCGATCCTAAAAAAGGAAAGGAAATTTTCCAGTCTATCGATACGATGGCTAAATTCATCGAAGACAACAGAACAAAATAAATTAATATAACAATCTAATAATCTGTCATACAGCAATTGTTGGCAGATTGTTAGATTGCTACGTTGTTACATTATTTAATACCATGAGCCAAAAAATTGCCATAACAGGAATGGGCATTATTTCCTCCATCGGAAACAACGTGGAGGAAAATTTTATTTCATTACAATCCGGAAAACATGGAATTTCAGATATTCAGATGTTTGAAACCCGACATGCCGGAGCCATTAAAACAGGTGAAATAAAATTATCCAATGGAGAACTTGTAAAAATGCTTCAACTTGATGAAGACAACAATGTAACAAGAACTTCTTTATTGGGTATGGTAGCCGCAAAAGAAGCGGTAGAAAGTGCCGGAATTTCGGATATTAACGGGTATAGAACCGGTCTTATTTCTTCTACCAGCGTAGCAGGAATGGATATTACCGAAAAATACTTCTACTCTTACGAAGATTTTCCTGAAAAGCAAAAATATATCGATGCTCATGATGCCGGAAATTCTTCACTGGCAATTGCTGACTATTTGGAATTAAAAGGAATGGTTTCTACCATCAGTACTGCTTGTTCATCTGCAGCCAATGCTATTATGATGGGGGCCAAACTGATCAAAAACGGAGTTTTAGACCGTGTTATTGTTGGGGGAACAGATTCTCTTTCAAAGTTTACTTTGAATGGCTTCAATACCCTGATGATTCTTACGGATTCTTACAATACCCCTTTTGACAACAACAGAAAAGGGCTGAACCTTGGAGAAGCTGCGGCTTTTCTGGTGCTTGAATCTGAGGAAATTGTTAAAAAAGAAAACAAAAAGGTCTTAGCTTACCTTTCCGGTTACGGAAATGCTAATGATGCCCATCATCAGACCGCTTCATCAGAAAACGGACAGGGCGCATTTCTAGCCATGCAACAAGCTTTGAAAATCTCAGGACTGGCTAAAGAAAATATAGATTACATCAACGTTCACGGAACGGCAACTCCGAATAATGATTTATCAGAAGGAATTGCTATGATCAGAATCTTTGGAGAAAATCAGGTTCCTGAATTCAGCTCTACAAAAGCGTTTACAGGACACACTCTTGCCGCAGCAGCAGGAATTGAGTCTGTATTTTCAATTTTAGCAATGCAGCACAGCCTTATCTTCCCGAACCTGAATTTCCAGACGAAAATGGAAGAGTTTGACTTAACTCCGGTTACTGAATTGAAAGAAAAAGAAATCAATCATGTTCTATCCAATTCATTTGGCTTTGGAGGAAACTGTTCAACCTTAATTTTCTCAAAATCATGAGTGAAGTATACATCAACAGTGCAGCCTGTATCTCTGTACAGGATAGTTTAAACGAAAATATTCTTCAAAATCTTAATCCCGAAAATTCTTTACAGATCATAAAGGCAATAGAACCTAACTATAAAGAGTTCATTCCCCCTGCTATGATCAGGAGAATGTCTAAGACAGTAAAAATGAGCTCCGTAGCTTCAAACCATGCATTGAAAGAGGCAGGAATTGAACTACCGGATGCCATTATTGTAGGAACCGGAATGGGCTGCTCTCAGGATTCTGAAAAATTCCTGAAAAATGTGATTGATAATCATGAGGAGTTCCTTACTCCAACTTTCTTTATCCAGTCTACCCACAATACGGTAGCAGGGCAGATTGCTCTGGGATTACAGTGCCATGCTTATAATTTCACCTATGTAAACACTTCATCTTCCCTTGAGTTTTCATTTCTTGATGCTAAACTTCAGATCAATGATGGAGAGGCAGAAAATGTTCTTGTAGGTTCTACAGATGAACAGACCAACAGAACAATGGAGCTTTACTGTTTAAATAATACCATAAAAAAGGAAATTGATCTTCCTGCTGATTATTTACATTCCACTACCAATGGGGTGATCTGGGGTGAAGGTGCCAGCTTTTTTGTTGTAGGAAAGGATAAGACTGAAAATTCTTACGCAAAGCTTAAAAATATTCGGATCAGCAATAAAGTTGAATTGAATGAAGTTCAGGATTTTATCCAAAATTTCTTAGCTCAAAACAATATTTCCAATCATGATATTGATGCTGTTATTCTAGGATTCAGCGGAGATGCAGATTCTGATGTTTATTATACGAAAGCTGCAGATATGTTTCCAGCTTCATCGCAGTTGTATTATAAACATTTGAGTGGAGAATTCAATACAGCCAGTGGTTTTTCTACCTTTATAGCCTGTCATATTCTTAAGGAACAGCAAATTCCGGAAGTTATGATGATCAATCAAGAGAAAAAGGAAAGCGTGAAGTATGTACTTCTTTACAATCATCTGGCGGGTAATGATCACAGTCTGGTATTATTGGAAAGGGCTTAGTTGGCAAAAAGTCAATAGCGTTTACCATACAATTAAAGCAGTATTGTTGTCATTCTGACGAAGGAAGAATTCCTGCTTTTACATGATAGATTCTTCATTTCGCTTCGCTATATTCAGAATGACAAAATGGGTATACATCCAGAAAGTTTAACAATATAAAAGTAATCAGCAATGAAACATTATCCCTTTATCCTGTTCTATCTTTTCTGCAACGTTTTTATTTATGCGTTTCAGGGAAGCTCGTGGGTATATTTGTTTACTTTTTTTGCTTTCTCTGCCGTTGTTGTATGGGGTTCGTTTGACATTGGACTTGGATATTTCGTCAACAGCATTACTCACAAAAGAACTAAAGTAAAAGAAGTTGCCCTCACTTTTGATGATGGTCCCACAGAGTTTACTCCAAAGTTTTTAGACTTACTTAAAGAACATCAGGTAAAAGCAACTTTTTTCTGTATCGGGAAACAGATTGAAAAATACCCTGAAATATTTCAAAGAATCATTGCGGAAGGTCACAGTATTGGAAATCATACGTTATCACACTCTAATTCCACAGGGTTTTTATCGACTTCAAAAATGATTGAGGAGATTGAAAAATGTGATGAAGTCATGAAAAATACAGGAAATATAAAAACTCATCTTTACAGACCTCCTTTTGGGGTAACGAATCCCAATATTGCCAAAGCGATCAAAAGGACCCATAAAGAAAGCATCGGATGGAATGTCCGGTCTTTAGACACCATCATTGATGATGAAAAGAAAATCTACAGCAGAGTTACCAAAGGTTTGAAAAAAGGGAGTATTATTCTCCTTCATGATACGTCGGAAAAGACCTATCGTGTTCTGGTAGATTTATTAGTATTTTTGAAAGATAAAAAGTACTCAACCTTTACCGTTGATTCAATTAAAAAATCAAAGAAAAATGATTAAAAATATTGCTTTCGGAGCATTTCTATTAGTTTCCGGCTTCTTTTTTGCTCAAAATACAGCAATGTCAGCAGCTGAGGCTAAAGCTTTTGTATCTAAGGTTTCATCCGAAACAAAAGAGATTAAAACTTTACAGAGTGATTTTACACAAACCAAAAAGATGGACTTTCTGGACAAAAGTATCGTTACTTACGGAAGAATGTCATTACAGACCCCGAATATGCTGAGCTGGAAGTATACCAAGCCTTATCAGTACAGTATTGTTTTTAAAAGCAATAAAATCTTCATCAATGATCAGGGGAAAAAATCGTCTGTAGATGCCAAGAGCAAAACATTTGAAAAAATTAATAAGCTGATTGTAGGAAGCTCAAATGGAACGATGTTCAATGATCCTGAATTTACGGTAACGTATTTTAAGAACGGAAATTATAATGTTGCGAAGTTTATTCCTAAAACCGCTCAGCTATTGAAATATATCAAACAGATCGAACTGTATTTCCCAAAGAACCAGTCTACGGTTTCTCAGGTTAATATGACTGAGGCATCCGGAGATACTACCAATATCGTTTTCAAAAATACTAAGATCAATGCTTCAATTCCTGCGTCAGAGTTTACTTTATAGCCTTATCCTGATTCTGGCTGTTTCCTGTAAAAGCTATCAGCTTACTGGTGTCAGGTCTGTTTCTACCTCTGAGAAAATGGTAGAAAATTTATATTTCTCTACCGGCGAAGATTATGTTTATAAATGTCAGATGGATATTTATAAAAATCATGTGAGCGGTATTCTGATTATTAAAAAGATCAGCGAAACGACCCATCGTGTCGCATTAACATCAGATTTTGGGAATAAGCTGATCGATTTTGAAGTTTCGGACGATGATTTTAAACTTAATTATGTTCTTCCTGATCTGGATAAAAAAATTGTCATCAATTTTCTGAAAAACGATTTCCAGCAGCTCTTAAAAAGACAGTACCCTGTAAGTGAAAGCTTTGAGAATGAAAATTCAAAAATATATCTTTCAAAAATTGATAAAAAAGGGTATTATTTATTCTTCAATAAGAAAAACAATTTGCTAAAACAGATTATTTACACGAAAAACAACAGAGAGAAAATCGATTTTACTTTTGATGCAAAAAAGCATATCTTCGCAGACAGCTTAAACCTGCAACACAAGGATTTTAAGATTACTATAAAACTATTTCAGATAACCGAAACGGAATAAATTCCACATGAAAAAAATATATTTCTTACTTTTCGCATTGATCACCAGTTTATCTTTTGCACAGGTAACATTCAACCCCGGAATCAGAGTAGGTGCCAATATTTCACATATATCAGACGGCCCGGTGCAGGATTACTGGTACTACAATGATAATCAGGGAGTCCATTACGGAAACAACACTTATGACATCAAATCAAAAGTCGATTTTTATATAGGTTTTCAGGCGAATATACGATTTGTAAAATTCTATGCCCTTCAACCTGAAATTTATTACACGCGTCAGGGAGCAAAGCTTGAAAGCCAAAATTCAGCTATAGCATCTAAAACAATCAGTCTTTCTTATGTAGGAGCTGCCATGGTGAACAAATTCTATATGGATAAATTTAATATTCATTTCGGGCCTACTTTAGAACTTCTTACTGATCATAAGGATATTGAATCTCCTACAGAGGCAGATTTGGGACTATTATTTGGTGCCGGATATGATATCACAAAAAACTTCGGTGTGGAAGCCCGAATCAAAAAGGGTTTTGTGCATATTAATAATTACCATACCAATGTAACATTCCAGACTGGAGTTTATTATACATTTAATCTTAAAAAATAAGATCATGCAGACCATTCTTACAGATTTTTATAGTTTAACATCATACGATAAAGCAGAAGACGGGAAGTTTACTGCTTCTATTCATTTAAATAAAGACCACGAGATTTTTAAGGGCCATTTTCCTGGAAACCCGGTAACTCCCGGTGTTTGTATGATGCAGATCATTAAAGAACTTACGGAAGAATTTACCGGTTCAAAGTTATTTCTGAAAACCGCGTCTAATGTGAAATTCATGGCCATCATCAATCCTTTTGAGACCCCTAATCTGGTGCTTCATCTTGATATTGATGAAAACGGAGAGGATGTTAAAGTAAAAAATATGACTTCTTTTGGCGAGACAATTGCATTAAAATTGTCTGTAAGCTATAAAAAAATACCATCATGAAACTTATCTTATCATTTGTAGCGGCATTTATTTTTTTCTTTCAGTCTGATATTGAAACGCTGAGAAATAGCTATGCCAAGGCCAATGAATCAAATACCAGCACCGCTGCCTTCATTGAAACAGCTGAGAAGCAATCAGGTTCTGATGCCGTAACTTTAGGGTATAAAGCAGCAGCGAAGATCATGGAAGCAAAGATTGCGAAAAGCAATAGAAAATCTCTTGTGAAAACGGGTGCTACAAGTCTGGAAGGCATTATCAAAAGTAATCCTAATAATGCAGAGCTTCGCCTGATCAGATTAAGTGTTCAGGAAAACATTCCGAAAATAGTAGGTTACCGAGGAAGTATAAAAGATGATAAAGCATTCCTTCTGAATAATTACATCAAACAGAATGCCGGGCTGAAAAACTACATCAAAAGGTTTGCAATGCAATCCAAAACCATGACAGAGGCTGAAAAAGCTACTTTAAAATAAAACCATGTCCCTTGCAGAAGTACAAAATGCAATTTCTGAAAAAAAGATCTGCGTTTTAATACCTACCTACAATAATGAGAAAACCCTGAAAAGGGTTATTGACGGTGTTCTCAACTACACCGAAAGTATTATTGTGGTGAATGACGGATCTACAGATTCCACCCCTCTTATCCTTGCTGAATACCCGCAAATCTCAACAATCACCTTACCGGAAAATAAAGGTAAAGGAAATGGTCTGAAAACAGGATTCAGAAAGGCTAAAGATTTAGGGTATGATTATGCCATAACTATTGATTCTGACGGGCAGCACTATCCGGATGATATCCCTGTATTTGTGGAGGCACTTCTTCAGGAAAAGGAAGAGGTTCTACTCATCGGAAACCGAAATATGTCTCAGGATGGGATTCCAAAGAAAAGTAGTTTTGGGAACAGGTTTTCTAATTTTTGGTTTCGGTTTGAAACCGGTATCAAGCTGGAAGATACTCAATCCGGTTACAGACTTTATCCTCTTCATAAAATTCCTAAGAAATATTTTACACCCAAGTTTGAATTTGAAATAGAAATCATCGTAAGAACTGCGTGGAGGCATATTCCTGTAAAAAATGTCCCTATAAAAGTATTATACGATCCCAACGAGAGGGTTTCGCATTTCCGACCTTTCAAAGATTTTACAAGGATCAGTATTCTGAATACAGTTCTGGTAACTATTACGCTGTTATATATTATTCCGAGAAACTTCGTGAATAACTTCAAAAAAAAAAGCTTTAAGAGATTCATAAAAGAGGATGTATTGGAAAGTGACGGAAGCAACCGTACCAAAGCTTTTTCTGTTGCATTGGGAGTCTTTATCGGGCTTTCTCCATTTTGGGGTTTTCAGACTCTTTTAGTGATCAGCCTGTCTGTTCTTTTGAAACTGAATAAAGTACTGGCATTTGTATCGTCTAATGTAAGTCTTCCTCCTTTTATTCCTTTCATTATTGCAGCATCTTTATTTCTGGGAGCACCATTTGTTCACGGTGACAGTAATATACTGAGTCAGGACTTGAATTTTGAACTGATCAAGAACAATCTTCTGCAATATATTATTGGCAGTTTTATTTTGAGTACAACGTTATCGGCACTTTCAGGAATTGCAACTTTTTTCTTTCTGAATAAAATGAGTCCTGAGAACGATTAAGCAGAGACTATATAAAAGTAAAAGCCCTGAAAAATATTCTTTCAGGGCTTTCTAAAAATTAATAATTACTATTTTATTTTGAAACTATAATCTTCTGAGTATAATCAATTGAGTTATTGCTAACTTTTACGATATATGCTCCATTGATCAGCTTTTCAGCGCTAATTGTAGTTTGCTTATTAAGATTAATGCTATCCTGAGAGATAAGCTTCCCTGTAAAATCATAGATAGAAACTGTTGTAATTCCTGATAGATTCACATCTGAAGGAGTTTGGATGGTGAATTCATTTCTTACAGGATTTGGATAGATAGAAATCCCCTTAGAGTTTTTAACTTCATTAACGGCTAAAACTCCGCACTCAGCCGGAACTGAAAAATCTTCTACTTGATCACTCATTTCCGGTAAAGGCTGATTAGCCCCAAATGCCAAACCATTAAGAGCTCCCGCAGATGCATTTACTCCCAATCCTCTTTTAGCAAATGTATTCCAGATCATACATTTATTAGCTCCGTTTGTAGATGCCTGGTCAGCAGCCAAGATTGCATCTCTACCTTGTACAAAGGTTGGGTTACATGGCTGAAGCTTAAGAGCATCCATTACCAATTGTAAAACTCTGGCAGTTCCACTGTTGGCATCAGCCAAAACATTATTGTTGTAGCCATATTTTTCAACATATTTCCAGTTAAGATCCCAAAGCATAGAAGCCCAGATAAAACCAATACTGTGAACATCCGGTACTGTAACAGGAATTCCCGAAATACTTGTACTGATTTTCATTCCATTAGTACGTCCATAAGTATAATTATTGATTGCAAAGTCAGGAGAATATCTTACAGGTCTTATTCCTAATCCTGTAGTTTCCTGTCCTGAAACATAAGTTCCCATACCTCTTGCAATAGAAGCATTATCACCAGGTTTAGCAGTCACCATAAGGGCAAAAAAGTCAGACCATCCCTCTCCCATCTGTTCGTTAGACGAAATATAAGAGAGACAAGAGCTTCCTGTTCCGGTAAGACGGTTAGAAATCCCATGACCATATTCGTGGCTGATAACTCCATTATCTAAACTTGCATCTTTATAAACTGCATCTGTTTTCAGTGTTGCATTTCCAACGATACCATTAGTTAAGTCATTCACCAGAAACTGGCCTTCTGACAAGCCAACCATTATTGTAGGAATAGTGATTGTTGTGTCTGTTCCGCCTAATCCCACAGGAGTATTGCTGTTAGGATGGTATTGTATAACTCCTATTGCTCCGGCATTTTGTAAATTCTTTGTTTTAATAGAGAAACTACATCCTGCAGCGTTTACCACAGCTATTTTTCCTGTAAGAGTTCCCGCTGCAACTGCAGTACATGCATCAGCAGGCGTTGAAAGAGCCAGGTCACCTGTTACAGGTGGATTACCCATAATTTGCGGTCCAAATTGGGCTGTAGCAGCGGCCGGTGTTCTCGCGGTATAATTGGATGGTGAATTATAGTAAAGATATCTTGCATTGGTAGGTGAAAAAAGAAACATCTGCATTCTTCCGCTTGTTCCTTCCACTCCAGGATTAAAGTTAGCGTTATTAAGACCACTTCCGTCTCTTGCCTCAGAAAGAACCGGGTCATTACCTACCCCTCCGTTTCCAAAATTATTTGTCTGATAATTTCTTGCTGATTCTGTAAATCCAAATTTATAAAATAAATCATGCATTTTATTCGTATTATAGAATAAATTGGTTACTGCAGCTGATGTATAGGTAGTATGGGGTGCTGTTATATCCAAAGGAAAATCAAATGATCTGTTAGGTCCTCCATCGGGGGAGAACTGTGGGACATTCGTATTGGCCTCATCAGTATATGCAAAAGCATTGTTACCTCTCGTTATAGTGTAGCTATTGGTTCCGTCAGAATGCCACCCTTCCGGGGAAGCAGTAAGATCCCATGGGTTTGTAAGTAATGTACGGCTTCCAAAAGTTGGTGCTTCTGTAGGAAATGCAAAGACATTATAAGTAGCATTATCAGGTGATAATACAAAATTTGTATTCTTTTTTAAATCTATTTCCCCAAAACTAGCCGGGAGAGAAGATGCATAAGCATTTGAATGGGATAAAGCACCTCCTATAGAATGATGATCGTAAGCTTCCGAATGAAAATCACAAGAAAGAGTAGTATTTTCCTGATATAAAACAGAACCATCTTCAGCATTTACAATGGTATTCCAAACGTTACTTGTACCTTTTTCTTCTACATTTAGCTGATATCCAAGTATTAATTCTCCTGCTTTTGCAAAATAAACAACATTTGTTTTGATAGGCTCCTCTTTTCCATCAATATTTTTCAACGTCGACAAACCGTTCAGTTTTTTAATCGTTTGTGCTACCAAAGCATCCTTTCTTCCACTTTCCTTTCCCTTGATGGCTGAAGGATAAGTTTTAATAAAGGTATCCGCAAAATTTAACACTTTACCTTCTCTGATTAATACATTGGCGGAACTTCCAAAAACCGGAATACCATTAATTACCTGCTGTATTCCTACAACATCTCCTTTCAAACTTGCTGAAGGATCCACATTAATGATTTTAAATGCTTTAAGTTCCGGATTTACTCTTTGAAATACTCCTTGGTTTGAGTTAACGTAATCTTTAATCGTTTGTTCATATTTTTGAGCAGAGATTAAACTAACACTAAAAAGTGAACAAAACAACAGAAGTTTAGCACTAAGTCGAATTTTTTTCATAAGCTTTCTTTTTATCAAATATTAATATCAATTTGCCAGTTAGTAGAAAAACATCTAAAAATGTTACACATTTCAATAAAAACAATCTTAAAAAAATGTTATACAAAGTAAAAATCGCCTGTTTTATATCAACTTCACAAACAATAAGATAAATTAAAATTCTATTTTACAACGAATTACAGTGAATTCATTGTAAAATTATCAACTTAAATAATATTAAAACTAAAATACTGTAATTTCATCACTTCGAAGCTGCCTTTCAAATAGTGAGACCTCTTGATAATACATTATTTATACACAACATCGGAAAAAGATAAAGGTCCCATAAGTATGGTAACAAATATTGCAAGAATGACTAAGGCCAACTGAGTGGTATGGTATATTTTCCCTTGATCTTCTTCTTTTATTTCAAAGGTAAATTTAATTTTGTCCGGTCTTCGGATAATTAACCAGAAGAATACTAGAATGACAAGGTCGAGGACTATAGGCATGAAGAGAAAAACTTTGCTGCCATAGCTGTCTTTATTGTTTCCAAAGCTGTGAATGGGGATGATGTCAGGAACTGAGCTGTATACTGTACACAAATAGACGGTATAGCACAGAATAATGACGAAAGGAATACTGAATAGCAGTTTTATATGTTTGGGGATCATTTCAGTTTATTTAAGGTTTTTTTCAGGTATTTTTCTACCGCTTTTTTATCCGGAACTGTGGTGATTTCTTTAGTGAGGGCTCTTTCAAATTCAATCTTTGCCTTTTTATATTCTTTTTTCTCAAAATAATACTTTCCGGCCACATAATATCCTTTCCAAAAATAAGGATTTAAAGACTGGTAATGAGCAATAAAATCATCAGTAAGGATTTCATTGTTATCTATAGCATTACTTACTTTTGTATTGACCAGCCTGTATTCCTGATAATTTTTAAATTCCTGTGAATCGGCAAAAGGATCTCTGGCAATATTGAATGCTGTTTTTAACTGCAAACTTTCTACTGGCTTTTTAACTGAAAAAATTTCATTCAGATCATAACATACAAATTCTCCCAGCTGATAAGGATTTGAAGAAACCCAAACCAGTTTTTTCTGTGGTGAAAATATAATGGCATGATGCGCCAAAAGCTGATTGAGTGCTTTTTCATTGCCATAACCGATCTTTTCACCTTTCAAACCGGACCTGTTCCTTAAAATGGAAGCCATTTTTTCAGGATTCAGCTTTTTCTCTTCCTCCAAAAGCTCCTGAAGTTTCTCGTATCGGTATTCAGAATGGCTTTCTTCAATTTGTTTCTGATTTCTTTTATCATCTTTATAAGCTTCCGACTGAAAATGGTTTGTACAAAGAACTCTGCTTGTATTCTGCACTCTATATACCCCGAAGTTTTTAGGTGAAACTTCAATGATCACTGCATTTTTATCTGCTGCACTTCCTACCAGAATAGATTCTGATACAAAAACTTTTCTTTTTTTAGCAATAGTAATTGCCTCGTCAATATTTTTAGCGTATTGTAAAATTTCCCTCGTGACAAGCGAAATTGGAGTCTTTGCAGTAAGAGGAATTTTGGATTTTCCGGCATTGATGGTCACAGTAATTCCTTCTTTATTCATTCCTGAAACTACACCAATCATTCCTGGCCAGCTCACCGACATATAAGGAATCCCAATTTCAGGCTCTACAAATTCTACCAGTTTGTTTTGGGCAAAATCATCACCTACATAGAAATCGAAATTTCGACCAATCAAAAGATCACCATCTTCTGTATTTTCGTCCCATACCGCAAGGGATGAGCAGCCTACCATTGCCAGATCCTGCATAGCATGCCCAATATCATGTGCCCCATGCAGATAAAGGTTTCTTAAATATTTTGGTGCAATAAAATCATACTGATCAGATGAGTATTGTGCTAATCCAAATAATTCTGCCTGATAATCTTCTCTTACATTCAGGTACATCTTTCTATTATACCATTTCAAAAAGCCTCTCAACAGCTTTTGTTTGAACTTTGATGGTACAAATCCTTCTACTTTTGAAAAGAAAATCCCTTCTTGTTTCTGCATCAAACTTTGGGTCAATGCTCCGTTATTATATCCCAGCTGCAATGGATTTCCTTTGATATAAAGCTCCCAAAGCTGCTGCTTATTCTTTGTCAGAAAGTTTTGATGATAGCTGAATGTTGAATCATTGATTTTAGTAACTTGAGGAATCTCAAGCGGATATTGTTTTACTTCAGGAATATGATGTACAGACTTTGAAACACCGCATGAAATAACTGTTAAAGAAAAAAAAGAGTATAGAAAAAGTCTTTTATAAGTTGGATAGTTGGTATAAGTTTTTTTCACTTTGGCTTTTATTAAATCATTTTCGCAGACGGCTGTCAATCAGTTCTTTTCCTAAAATTTCCGCACAGGTATTAAAAGCACCAATAGTAACTCCCAAAATCCCGTGCATATTGACAGACTGGCCTGTCAGAAAAAGATTATCAATTTTAGTACGTGGAGAAACCATTGTTTTAAGTGGATTTTCTGAGCTTTTCATGTAGCCGTACATGTTTCCGTCAAAATTTCCGATATAATCCCGGTAAGACAACGGGGAAGAAGTATAGATGTTTTGGATAGCATGTCTGAGATTGGGAATTCTCTTTTCCAACGCCTCAATCATTTTCTCTGTTTTTTCAAATTTAAATTTCTCATATCCTGATCCTCTTTCATTTTTATCCACTATTGTATTAAATGTATTTTCCCATTCTTTCACCTCATCAAAATCCATGTAGGAGATAGCAGTAAGACTTTCTGCAAATTCCGGATGATGTTTTGAAGCTGTAGAGGACAGCATATAGGTTTCCGGCCATGTTTCCTTTTTGTAACGGAACGCATTCCAAACTGATTCTTGTGATGAATAGTGGTAAATATTATAATTGAAATTGGGAAGGCTTTGAGGTTTTAAAACCAAATAAATGCTGAAGCACGATGAAACAGGCCTCCAGCTCAAAACTCTGTTTAAAAATGATTTCTTCAACCGCTCTTCTCCTATCAGCCTTATGGTGGAACGGATCTCAATATTCGAAATAAACTGTTTGGCAAAGTACGCTTTTCCTGTCTTTGTTTTTACGGAAGTCAATGTATTCTTTTCATTAAAAACAAATTCGGAAACTTCAGAATGCTTATGCACTTCGGCTCCATATTTCCGAAGCTTTCTAATAAGGAGTTTAGAAATCTGGCTTCCTCCTTTTGTACATTTATAGGCGCTTTGTATATAAGAATTCACCGTTAAGGCGTGAACGTAAAAAGGAACATTTTCAGAATCTCCGGCGTACAGGAAATTAGAACCTAATAAAACCGACTGCAGTTTTTTGTTCTGAGTAACGGATTCTATAAATCTTTTGGTATTGAGGTGCAGGATCTCTTCGTTATAATTGTCTTTTCCTACGACATTGTATCTTGGAAACTGGCTGCAGACGTATTGAATTTCTTCACAATAGTTTTCAATATTTTCTTTTTCATCCGGAAAATATACAGACAATTGCTCCACAAAATTCTGATAGCCCTGTGCATGAGGATACTCTACTTCATCATCTGCAAAACTAATCCGGTCATACCCGTCTTCATCCATTTTCTGAAGTTCCAGCTCATCCATAATTTCCAGATAGGAAAAGAACCGGTTTAAATTCTGCCCTTTTGAAAGTCCTCCCAAATAATGGACACCGGTATCAAAAATGAGTTTATCTCTTGAGAAAGTCTGTAGATTTCCACCATACTGGTTGTTCTTCTCCAACACGCAAACCTTCAGCCCTTCTTTCGCTAAAATAAGAGCCGAAACAAGACCTCCCAATCCACTGCCGATTACAAGTATGTCATATTCTTTCTTCAAAAGAGAGTGTGTTTTTTTTAAATTAAGAAGCTGAGCAGTTAAGAGATTCAGATGTCGCATTATTTATCAGGCACAAAGAAACTTACTGTGGCCGATGCAGCTTATAAATCTTAAATTTTCAATAAATCTTAATAGTTGTTAGTTTTTTGTTAGTTTTAAGGGTAAAAATAGAAAAAATTAATCAACATCATCCCAAAAATCAAAGTAATTAAACCATTGAAGGGGATATTTTTTTACCATAGTCTCCAGATTTTGAACGTAAGACTGCAAAAGTCCCTGTGAATCTCTGTTTTTTATATTTTGGGCTACTCTTGCATACAGGTGATAATGAAGGTTCTTTTCTTTCATTACATACACATATACTACCGGTACTCCCAACCTTGATGCAATAAGGAATGGCCCTGCCGGAAATTTCGCACTTTTGCCCAACAAATCAGCTTCCAGATACTTCGATCCTTCAAAATAGCGATCCCCGGTAAAGCAAATCAGTTCATTATTTGACAACGCCTGATTGATCTCAAAAATATGAGACATATCGTCTTTTACATAAATAAATTTGATATTACTTTTTTTAACGGCAACACTTTCCAGGTATTCTTTGATCACGGTAACTTCCTGATCTGTAGTCACCAGATTAATCTGGCATTCGAAATCAATGTCAGCAAAAAAGTGCTCTGCAATTTCAAAATTACCAATATGAGCACTGATCAGAACTCCGCCTTTTTTAGCTGCCAAAAGATTCCTTAGGTTTTCAATACCGTCAAATTCGTAGGTATATTTCTCTCTCAGGCCGGCAGTAATGGCCGTTTTATCAATCAGAACTTTTCCGAAAGTAAAATAACTTTTAAATATGGAACTTATTGATTTCCAATAACTATAATTCAGTCTTTTTCGGAAATAATAAAGAATGTATTCGTTACTCTTCTTCTGAAACAGAGAGTAATAGGCGGCTACAAAATAAAGCACACCATATGAACTTCTGATTCCGATATTTCTAATACACCAGACGAATATTCTGTATCCGAGTACTGTTCCTTTAGATTTACCTTTCCATTTGTTCATAGATAGAATTTAATATAACAGAGAACCAATGTAATAATACCTCTTTTAAAAGTGATCGTTACCGAAACACTGTGATATTATTACATTGGTACATTTTATAGAATAAAGATTGGCTCAATAACTACGCGTTTTTTTCAGCAATCTTATCTTCAATCGTTGTATAGAAGTCATTGAATGTCACCATTTTCTTGAAATCGGCTTCTCCTAATTTCACTCCGAAATTGGATTCAATCACGACGACCATGTCGATATAATCCAGGCTGTCTAAGCCCAGTGTATTTTTAAGGTTGGCATCATTACTGATTTCGTCTCCGTCTACTTCGAATTCATTGACCAGAAAATCATTAACGATGGCAACAATTTTTTCCCTTTCCATGTTTTTAATCAAATTTTTTAACTATTAGTGCAGAATTGGTTCCCCCAAACCCAAAAGAATTCGACAAAAATACATCAATTTTTTGATTTTTTGTTTTTGCGACCAAATTTATCCTTTGTGCTTCATTATCAGGATTTTCCAGATTAATATTTGGAGCGACAAAATCGTTCTGCATCATCAGAATTGAGTAGATAACTTCACTTGCACCTGCCATCCAGCACTCGTGTCCGGTCATAGATTTGGTAGAGCTTACAGGAACTTCACTGCCGAAAATCTCGTAAATTGCTTTTGCTTCATTGGCATCCCCAATAGGAGTAGAAGTTGCATGAGCATTGATATAATCAATATCAGAAGCTTTTAACCCTGACTGTTTAAGCGCTCTGTCCATTGCCAAAGCTGGCCCGTCCACATTTGGGGTTGAAATATGTCCTCCGTTTGAAGAGAAACCATATCCAATAATTTCAGCAATAATAGGCGCTCCTCTTCTTTGGGCAGATTCTAAACTTTCCACGATCAAAGTAGCGGCACCTCCGCTTGGGATCAATCCGTCTCTTTCTAAGTCGAAAGGTCTGGATGCTTTTGTTGGTTCATCTTCTCTGGCTGAGAAAACGCCCAATCCATCAAAGCTCGCCATAGAATATTTATTGGTTTCCTGAGCTCCTCCACAGATAATCATATCCTGCAAACCATTCTTGATCATCACATAAGCCAGTCCCAATGAGTGTGAGCCACTTGCACATGCTGCACTTATGGTAAGATTGATCCCTTTCAGCCTAAAGATCGTAGAAAGGTTCATGGTTACTGTAGAGTTCATTGATTTAAAGATCGCTCCCGATCCCATCAATGTTGTATCTTTCTTTTCTCTTGCTATATCAATAGACTCTACTACCGCCTTGGAAACACTGTCATTTCCATATAAAATTCCTACCTCATGAGAATCTAAAAACTCTTCATCCAGATTTGCCTGCTTCAATGCATCAAGGGTAGCCAGATAAGCATATTCGCTTTCTTCACCCATACTGATACGCTGGCGTCTGTTTAAAAGATTCTTCAGGTCCGGTTTTGGAACAACACCTGTAAGGCCTGATCTGAAGCCAAATTCTTTTCTTTCTTCGTCTAAAACAATTCCGGATTTTCCTTGATATAGGGATTCCCTGACCTCTTCTAAAGATGTCCCGATGCAGGAATAAATTCCCATTCCGGTAATTACAACCCTATTTTCCATTTTATGAATAAATTCCTCCGTTAATATTAATCACTTCTCCTGTAATGTATGAAGCTTTTTTAGACGCTAAAAATGCCACAAGGTCAGCTACTTCTTCTGCTTCTCCAAATCTGTTGGCAGGAATCATTGCTTTCAATTCTTCTTCATTGAATTCCTGGGTCATATCGGTTCTGATGAAACCAGGAGCTACAGCATTCACAGTAATATTTCTTTTGGCAACTTCCTGAGCAAGAGCCTTTGTAGCCCCTACCAATGCTCCTTTCGCCGCAGAATAATTCGTTTGGCCAGCAGTTCCTTTTACTCCTGAAACAGAAACCATATTGATGATCCTTCCGTATTTGTTACGAAGCAGTTTTTGGATAAAGAAATTCGTCACATTGAAAAACCCGTCCAGACTTGTATTGATCACACTGTTCCAGTCTTCTTTCTGCATCCACATAAAAAGACCATCCCTCGTGATTCCGGCATTATTGACAAGTACTTCTACCAATGCCTCGGGGTTTCTCTCCTGCCAACCTGTTAAAACAGATTGTGTCTCTTCGGTATTTCCTACATCAAATTTAAGAATTTCTCCTGTAGCACCCAATTCTTCTACTTTAGCCAATGTTTCTTTTGCTGCCGTTTCATTTGAAGCGTAGTTGATGAGGATATGATAGTTTTTTTCTTCAGCCAGTTTTATACAGATTGCCCTCCCGATTCCTCTGGAGCCACCTGTTACAATTGCACATTTCATGCGTTAGTGTTTATATCGTTTTTAGTTTTTTTAAGTTGAGTATCATGTCTTTCTTTAAAGACTATTCACAGCTGTGAATAGTTACATTCCTTTCAGATATTTCTTTACTTTCTCCAGATACGGATACATGACCATATCATCTGAGAAAGCAGGAATTATTTTTCTGATGTCATCATACAATTCTTTTGTAGAGGATGAAACCTTATCCTGGAACCCAAGATATTCAACAGCCTGAATAATCGTAATGGCTTCAATGGCCAATACTTCAAAAGCATTTTCAATCACTTTTCTGCAGATCACCGCAGCATTGGTTCCCATGCTAACGATATCCTGGTTATCGTTATTGTTTGGAATACTGTGAACATACATAGAATTCGACAGCATCTGACTTTCTGCCGTAGTAGAAGTCGCTGTAAACTGCACTCCCTGCATCCCAAAATTGAAACCTAATTTACCTAAATTTACAAAAGGAGGTAAAATTTCATTAATTTTAGCATTCAGAAGATAGTTCAACTGTCTTTCTGCAAGCATTGTCAATTTGGTTACCACAATTTTAAGTTTGTCCATTTCCAAAGAGATATAGTCTCCGTGGAAGTTTCCTCCGTGATAAACGTGTTGATCTTCAACATTGATAATCGGGTTATCATTGGCTGAATTGATCTCATTTTCAAGAACTTTTTCTGTATATTCCAAAGTATCCAATACCGGACCTAAAATCTGAGGTACACATCTTAATGAATAATATTCCTGAACTTTTTCCTTGAATACTTTTTCCTGTTCTTCAAAATGGGTATAAAGGTGATCTTCTCTTTTTCTGATCAGCTTACTGTCTGCAAGGTGAGCACGCATTCTTTCTGCCACTTTCTGCTGACCGTAATGTTTTTTCGTTCCATTCAGAGCTTCTGATAAATGATCATCATAAGCCTGTACAATCTCATTGATAGCACAAGAAAGTCTAAGAGATATATCTGTAAGCTGATTGGCTTTATAGGCATTCACAATACCGATTCCTGACATCACCGAAGTTCCGTTCATTAAAGCAAGACCTTCACGGATCTCTACTTGTATCGGTTCTAAGCCTTCAATTTCAAAAACTTCTTTGGTAGATTTTCTTTCTCCTTTATAAAATACTTCTCCTTCTCCTATCAGTACCAAAGCAAGGTGAGCCAGCTGAACAAGGTCGCCGCTTGCTCCTACTCCTCCATGTTCAAATATCAATGGGGTAATATCTCTGTTGATAAGCTCCTTAAGAAGATAAACAACAGACTGGTGTACTCCTGAATTCCCTAATGATAAGGTATTCAGTCTTGCCAGCATACATGCTTTCACTTCGTCTGCAGGTAAAGGATTTCCAATGCCTGAAGAATGGCTCCTTATCAGGTTATATTGCAGCTGGTGGGTATCTTCGTCACTGATTTTAAACTGAGCCATAGGCCCAAAACCGGTGTTTACACCATATATTACTTTATTTTTTGAAAATTCCTTTAAAAACTGAAAACTTTTATCCACTCTTGATAAAAGTGATTCATCCAGTTCTATTTTTTCATTCCCAATGATAATTTTTTGAAAGTCTTTCAGTTCTAAAAAGTTATTTATTTTCATCAATTAAAAGTAATAGTTGATAATTTTGTAAAATATTAATTATTTGTCACTAATTTTGCGGCAAAGATAAAAGTTATTATTAAAATAAAAAATCAAAGATGAGCAAAGAATTTGTTGACGTTCTTGTAATCGGAGCTGGACCTTCCGGATGCGTCTCTTCTTCTTACCTGAAGAACAATAACGTCAGCGTAAAAGTGGTCGAAAAGACACGATTCCCAAGATTGGTAGTCGGAGAAAGCTTAATTCCAAGGGTAATGGACCACTTTGAGGAGGCCGGACTTTTCCCTGCATTAGACAAAATGGGCTTTGAAAAAAAGCTGGGAGCACGCTTCCTTCGCGGCGACGAAGTCTGCATCTTTGATTTCAGCAACAAATTCGGGGAAGGCTGGGACTGGACCTGGCAGGTTCCGAGGGCTGATTTTGATAATACTCTTGCTCAAGAGGTCATTAATAAAGGAATTGATCTTGAATTTGAGACTGAAGTTATTGACATCAAATTTGACGGAACAGATTCTATAACGACGGTAAGAACCAAGGATGGAGAAACAAAAGAGATCCATGCTAAGTTTGTTATTGATTCCAGCGGTTATGGAAGGGTACTGCCTCGTCTTCTTGATCTTGAAAAACCTTCAAAACTATCGCCTCATTCTGCTATTTTCTCTCATGTAAAGGACAGCAACAGAGAACCGGGTGAAGAAGGCACTTTAATTTCTTTTGATATTATTGAAACAGAAGTATGGCTATGGGT
Source organism: Chryseobacterium sp. MEBOG06 (assembly GCF_021869765.1). NCBI lineage: Bacteria > Pseudomonadati > Bacteroidota > Flavobacteriia > Flavobacteriales > Weeksellaceae > Chryseobacterium > Chryseobacterium sp. MEBOG06. The sequence continues at coordinate 4,823,285 of NZ_CP084580.1, forward strand.
AATTCCTTTTTCCAACGGAAATACAAGTTTAGGAATTGTAGGGCCAACAGATTATATTGACAAATTATCTGAAAACGGAGATGCTGCTGAAGCGTTGAGAAAAGCTATTTCTCTTTCTGATTATTATGTAAAGCGTTTTGGGGATGTAGATTTTCTTTTTGAACCCAAACATCTGAAAGATTATTCTTGCTCTGTAAAGAGTTTATTCGGGGACGGATTTGCTTTAACGGGGAATGCATCAGAATTCCTTGACCCCGTATTTTCTTCGGGAATGGCTTTTGCCACAGAATCCGGAATGCTGGCTGCAAAACTGGCTTTAAGACAATTAAATGGCGAGAAGATCAATTGGCAGACAGAATATTCGGATTATATTTTATACGGAGTAGATGTTTTTACTACGTATGTAAAAGAATGGTATACCGGAAATCTTCAGGAGTTATTTTTCCATCAACCGGAAAACCTAGACGTAAAGAAAAAGATTTGCGCTGTTTTAGCAGGCTATGTCTGGAACAAAGATAATCCTTTTGTGAAAAAGCATGATACAGTGATTAAAAATCTTGCCAACCTGATCAAGTTAGAAAAACAGGAACAGCAAAATCAAGCATAAAAAAACGGTCTGAAAATTCAGACCGTTTTTATTTTATTTTACAACTGCGTTAATTTCTTTTGCTAATTTTTTCCCGGTAATTTCGTAGGCTGCACCTATTCTTCCATATTCCCAGTTAAGATCATCATTCCCTTTATTACCTTCTATTTTATCTGCGATTAACTTCATCACTACTTTTGAGGGATTATCTGTTTCTACAAATGTCAGGTCTGCAGTTAATTTTCCTGGCTGAGTACCCATAAATCCTCCATACCAGCCTGCATATACCCATTTTGTATCAATAATTAAAGTATATTTCGCCTTTACATCACTTTTGAAGTATATCTTTTTTGATTTTCCATTGATTCCTTTAAGAAAGAAATCCAGAAATTCTGATGTTTTATATTTTTCCCATTGAGTATTCCAGCTATCCCAGGTATTTTGACCTTTTTTGGCTGTGATGTCTGCTTTTCTGTTTTCGAGATACTGAGCTTCTGTAAGATTTTTTTCGTGAAAAGTAACATTGTCAAATATGAACTTAACATTCACTTCTTTCTGATCTTTTAAAAAGTCAAAATTCCCCTGTTCAAAATTGATTTTATTTTGTGCAAATGTTGTTGTTGCAATTACTGCGAAAAGCAGCAATAATAATTTTTTCATAGTGTAATAGTTCTAATATTTAAGTGGCCAAAGATATTTAAAAAGGAAGTTTTCAAATGCTCTTTTATATTTAATTTTATCTTAAATCAATAAAAGTAATGGGTTTTCTGCTGTTTGGATTAAAAACAGTTTTAGACAAGATATCAAAATCAATGATTTCAATTTTAGGGCTTACCCTTAATTTTGCTCTAAAGTGATCCCTTACCTCATTGACAAAGCTATCGTGTTCTTCGTTTGTACTCAGTTTAATGATAATTTCGTCAAGACCAATCTCGTTAGCCTGAATGACAATCTGATAGCACAAAATAGTGTTGAAATCATTCAGAATATCATTCATCGCCGGCGGATAAAGTGTTGTTCCTTTATATTTGATCATCTGCTGTTTCCTTCCTACTACAGGGCCTAACCTCATCGTATTTCTTCCGCACTGGCATGGCTCATAGTGAGCTTTTACAATATCCCCGGTTTTAAATCTTAACAGAGGAATCGCTTCCACTCCTAAAGTAGTAATCGTCAGTTCACCATTTTCTCCTTCTTTCACGGGATTTCCGTTATCATCCAGAATTTCTGTAATGATTAATTCCGGGTGGTGATGTCCTCCCATCTGAAACTCACATTCTGTAAAGGCGGTACTCATTTCAGTAGAAGCATAGGTTGAAAAGAGTTTTATATTCCACTTCTCTTTGATCTTCTGCGAAAGAATATTATCTGTAAAATCCTGATTTTTGATACTTTCTCCAATACATACAGCCCCATAGATACTGGAATTTTCATAATCCAATCCATGTTTTTCGGCATAATCAATCATTTTCAGCAGAAAAGAAGGAACGGTAATCAAATATTTAGGTTTGTATCTGAAAATAGAATCCCATTGCAGCTCAGGAATTCCGGGACCCATTCTCACTACACTTGCCCCCATTTTTCTTAAGCCTAAAAAATAAGCAAGACCCGCCATAAACCGCTTGTCTATGGTGGTAATCATCTGAACAACATCTCCTTTCTGAATTCCCGCACAGACAAAAGAGACCGCTTCATTGTAAGCAAGTCTTTCAAGGTCACCGTCAGAAAGCCCGAAAGTAACCGGATCTCCTAAAGTTCCGGAAGTAGTACTGTAATCAACAATCTTATCCGGGGTTATGCAGAAAAAATCATGATTATACTGCTGCAAATCATTCTTCGTGGTCGTAGGAATTCTCTGAAGGTCCTCCAAAGTACGGATATCAGCAGTATGGATATTGTTTTCTTTGAACAATTTCTGATAAAAGGGTGAATGATTTTCAAGATAAGCCAAAAGCTCATGAAGTTTTCCTTCCTGAAACTTTTTTATTTCCTGAATATCTGCTTTCTCGATTGACGGATGAAATTCCAATGATTTTAATTTTTAAAGAGCAAATTTATTTAATTAAAATTAAAAGATTAAAGTATTAAGGCTCTATTTATTTCTGAAACGTAAAAGTTTGCGTATTGGTATTTCCAGCGGTATTGATGGTTGTCACTTTTAAAGTATGAGAACCTGATCCTTTCGGGCATTTTTCATCAAAAGCGTAAACAAAATCATCCTTTACCCGGGCAAAACGAAGCCATTTTCCATCCAATTCTGCACGCAATGAAATAATATCTCCTATTTTCGTTGTTCCTCTTAGCCGTAAAGAGCTGCTGTTGACCAAAGCGCCTCCTTTCCAGCTGGATGAAACGGATGGCAGATTATGATCCGTAATTAATTTCGCATTCCCTAATCTGTTAAATTGTGCTTCAACCTTATCTCCGTTCCATTTCCCTTTTACCACATTGGTATCGCTTCCGTAATTAAGCAGAACTACTACTTTGTCTTTTTCGTCGCTGGTTAATTTTCTACTTGGTTTTATTTTCAAAGTATAATCATCCTGCACCGGAATATATGGATTATGAAGAACAATAGAGTTCGAAACTGAATTCAGATCGGCATCTTGTTTTTCATACATATTAAAATTTACCGCATCATATACTGCATTTTTACTGAAATTAATTTCGGCATTTTCGGTAGTGATTGTTTTCCCTTCATTTGGCATTACCGTTTTACTTGTAGGCGAAGTTTCATCAGCAACTTTACCCAGCTGTACTTTTGTGGCCAGCCGGCTTGTATTTCCACTGACATCTTTTAAAATAATTTCAATATTGTGAATATTCTCATCCTGAAGGTTAATAATTCCTGACCAATTTGGCTGGCTGTAATTCTTAAGTTTCATCCCCGGCAAAGATGATAAGTGCTGAATACTCATTTTATCTCTGACAAATTTGGTATAATCGATGCAGCCATTGATATATCGGGTATCATCATAACTTACTTTATCTATGGAAAAACCATAGACCAGCTTTCCATCCATCAGTAATTCTGCGTGATAAATACCAAGATTAAATCCCTGATTAGCTTTATCTACAGCTTTGATTGCAAAGCTTATCATGGGAGAACTGACTCTCACAACATCAGAGGTATAAGCATTTCCTGCTTTTTTAACGGCAATTGCATTTGCTCCCGGCTCATAGGTGCTGAATCTGCGGTCATACCAATAAAGTCCAGTGATAATGGGAGCTATATTATCGGGAATATTAAAACCAAAAAGCAATGGATTAAGGCATTCTTCTGTTTTGGTATCTCTTATTTCAAAATGCAGATGCGGACCTGCGGATCCTCCGGTATTTCCGCTCAAAGCAATCTGTTGTCCTTTTTCTACAGGAAACTGCCCGGGCTGAAAATTGATGTCCTGTTCCCACTTTTCATCTTTATACTGTTGTTCCTTTACATATTCATCAAGCCTATCGAAGTATTTATTCAAGTGGGCATACACTGTAGTATAACCATTGGGATGCGTAATGTAGACTGCATTTCCAAAACCGTATCGTTCTATTTTTATTCTGCTTACATAACCTTCCGCCGCCGCAACAACCGGTAAATTTTCCTGGCTGTTCGTTCTCAAATCCAGCCCCATATGAAAATGATTGGTCCGGATCGCTCCAAAATTGGCGGCCAGCTGCATGGGGATATTTAATGGATTTCGGAAATAATTCTGTGGATAGGCATTTTGAGCCAGGGCGAAAATACTGCTGACAAAACAGACAATAAGCATTAGTTTAGGAAAAGTCTTCATACAGTATTTGGGTTTATTCTACTTAAATGTACAAAATCCCAGCCAATAAACGATTGTTGCCATAACCTATTTTAAAATCACTTTTATTTTTATACGCCAAGTTTTGTCGTTACCAGCATTGATATTTGCCCTATAAAGGTTCAGATGAAAAATCAGTAGATACTTCTGCTGATCTGAAATGATATACCAACAACCAGAACATAAAAATAATATTAATGAAAAAACTTAAAGATGAATTTTAAAAATCCTTTAAAAGGAATGGACGATTTTGATAAGATAAGTCGGGAAATATGGGCAGATATGAAAGGAGAAAAGGTAGCAACCAACTCCATAGAACCTTTTTTTACAAATCTGTGGGTAGATGAGGGAAAGCTTTTCAGACTGCTTGCTTCTTCAACAGATTTCAACACTTATCTTTTTGATGCAAGGAAAAACTTTATAGACTATTCGCAAGAATTAGAAAAAGTAAACCTGAAAGAAATACCTCCTGTGAAAATTGATAATGTACGAGTGAAGACCAAGATGATTGAGAAATTAGTCATCCAGGAACCTAAAATAGATGCAAAACAATTTCAAAATACTTTTTTAGAACGTATTGATAAAAAGGTATGGGTAAATGTGAGTCCCGGTTATATTGATCCCAAAAAATATACCCATCATACGGAAATAGGAATTAGGGAGAGAAAAATTGACTGTACTATCAACATCCCCTATCGTGACTACAACAGGGAAGCTACACAGACCGCAATAAACGAAGTAGAAACTACAATCAGTTATTCTTCAAAATCTCCTGATGCTATAAAAATCAATCTCAGTGATGTGGAAGATTATATGGATGTTATTACTTATCTTTTTCCTTATCATCGAGAAATGGCACAGATAGGCCTCATTGCTCATTTTGAAGAGGCAGGAAACGGGCTTACCACAGTTGATGATCTGATGTTTTTCTATAATCAGCTTCCTAATTTTGCTCTGACAGGCGTAGGTTACAAAGGAAAAGCAAAGAAGCTTTCAGATGAAATGCTATGGAATCATTTTTTACAGTTCTTAAATTTTGATTCTCAATTGCTTCGTGATGTAGATTCAATAGGAAAAGCGGCTGCTCTGGCAGTAGAGCCTTTCAGAGATAAAAGCCGATATGCCATCCGCATTCTCACAGCTATTTCGGGAGAATTTGTTTATAAAAAGATTAAAAATGATCCTAAGCTCATTCTTCACATTTATCATTCTTTAGATGGAGAAAGTGTGTATATGGGAAAAGGCATTATTTCAGATACCAATCAGGTTGCCCATGGGCAAATGTTTGAAAACAAAGAGCTTTTTGTAATTTATGTAATGGCTTTCATGCAGACTCAGCACGCAATGGATGACGCTCATCAGCCTTTGCAAAGAAGTTCTCTTTTCGCATTGGGAGTCAGCAGAGATTCTGACACCATAGAAAGACATTGTGAACTTACAGGATATTTTATGGAAGGAGATCCTGATAATATTGTCACCTTGATTAATACTGTAAAGGTATTTAATCTAAAAACGAAGGAAATTGAAGCTGAAAATGAGATTGAAAACGGAGAATTCAGACCTCTGGACATGCTGCATCTCAAAGTGTATGAAAAAGCAAAGCTTTCTTCCGGCAAGATTCAAACTCTTGAAACAGATACTGAGGTTCCTGCATTATTTCTTTATCATATCGCTCAAAAGAAGGCAGTAGAGGATGCATTAAGGTGTCTTCGTGTTGCTGCAGATCTTATGGTGATATCAGCCAGTCTTGCGACTATAGAATCCGGAGTATCGGGATTGCCATTATATGTAGCTTATGCAGATATCGGGGTCGCTCTTTCAGATTTTTATATAGAGACTAAGCTCAGAGATGAACTTCAAATGACTACCAAAGGGCAAGATCTTTTAAAATTATGGGATGATATTTATATGGTTCAGGGCGCGACAAATGCCATGGCGAGTATGCTGCCTAAGGCAGAAAAAGCACTGGATGCCACCGTAGAAGTATTGTATACTTCCAGGTATTCAGGTCAACAGGAAAGCATACAAAAGTTAATCAAAAATACATTATATTCGTTTCCTTTAAGGAATTATTCTAAAAATGGATTAAATGTTCTTTTAAAGTCCAGTGTTGAAAATATTACCAGACATTCTTCTGATTTTGAGAAGCTGAGAGTGTTTTTTATTGAGAATGCAGCGAAAGAAATAGGAGTACTTCATAAAGGAAAATTGCTTTTCAAAGGAGAATCTCCTGCAAGGACGGATATTTTTTTAGATTATGTCTATAGAAAAGCAGGTGGAAATTTAGCTAAGCTTGAAGAAGAGTTTGGCAGACTTGCCGGAATGGCAGAGAATGCTACACCACGCATTAGCCTTACCGCAGATGAGTTTAGAGCTGGACTAAAAGTTCTTGAAGAAACTACAATCAATGCTGAAAATGCAATTGATTATATATATGATGTATTACCTTATTTTAATCATCATATAGTTAATGGAGAGGTTGTGATGATTTCAACTTCTAACTGTGTACTTGTAGTTCAAAAAGTAGTAGAATATTTAACGACAGGAAATATTTCAGCAGCTATTCATACTGAAGGTTTGGAAGTTAGTACTCTAGAGACCATTTATCATAATGAATTTTCAGTTACAACCATTGATGAGCTAAAAAGTATTGATAGTATGGCAAATGGTGAAATAGGAATTATATATGGTTACAAGCCTAGCTCTTCAATTAACACAATTGGACATGTATTTAATGTTGTTAAATTAAAAAATAGATTATTATTGTTAGATGGACAAAAAGGTATATTAGCCATGGTAGGAGAATATAAAATATTAGAATATTTAAAAGTAAAGTAGTTATGTTAAACAAAGAGAAAATAAACGAAATAGCAAAACGCTATATAGAGCACCTTGAAGGAAAAATGAATATTAAATTAGCTATTGCTCAAGAGCTCACAATAAATAAACCATATGGAAATATATATTTTTGGGGAGCACAAGATTCAAAAAAGCATCGTCTGGCAGGTAATGGTCCTTTTCTAGTAGAAAGCGAAGATGGCAGAGTTCTTAGATTTGGAACAGCTGACCCTACAGAATATTATATTACGCTCTATGAAAATGGTAATTGGAATCCAGGTTCTAATGACATCTGGTATCCAAACTAAGCCGATATTAATTTTATTGTTTCATTAAATAAAATTTCAAGTAAAATAATATGCTAACAGACAACAAAATGCTAGAAATAGCTAATAAGTATATAAAGCAAATTGGGCAAAGAATAAATATTGAACTTGAAATTCCTAGCGAATTTATTAAGAAAAGTTATGGAAATGTTTATGATTATGTTGCGAAGGATTCTACAAAACATCGTTTAGCTGGCAATGGCCCATTTCTTGTGAAAAATGACACTGGTATAGTCATTCAATTTGGAACATCTGACGATGTAGAGTATTATTTAAGTGGGTATGAAGATGGTACATGGAAACCTAGCATTCATGGCGTTTGGGATCCTAATCAGAATTAATATTCATAAAAATTCACATGCTAACAGAACAAGAAGTAATAGAAATTGCAAGAAACTATGTTAAAAAGTTAAGTCAAAAATGGGAAGTAGAACTTACCATTGCAGAAGAATATTTAATTCAAAAAGAGTATGGTGTGATATTTTATTTTAATTCAAAAAAATATGTAGAAGATAAAATTGAAAGAGCCAAACTAATAGGCTGTTCCCCTTTCCTGATAGAAAGTAAGACTGGTAAAATTGTAGTGTTTGGAACGAATAGATCTATTGACTACTACATTCAAGAATACGAAGCGGAAAGATGGCCAGATATGCCAAGACTTAATGATTTTGAATAATTTACGGCCACCTTCGGGTGGCTATTTTTATAGACAAACGGCTTCAATCTCATACTCAAAAGCATCCGAAACATCCACTCATTCTCTATTTATTATTCCCTTTTCAGTTCTTTCTTCATTTATATTTCTGAGATTGAACTTTTTAATAGAAATTACCTAAATAAAACATATATTATAAACCGACAAATTTTAGTAAATTTGCAGACTTAATTAATCAACGATATTGAGATATTACAATGAGCCAATTTAAAGAATACAAAAACCTCAACCTTATTGACGTAGCAGAAAATGTAGCGGAATTCTGGAAACAGAATAAAACTTTCAATAAGAGTGTTGAGATTCGTGAGGGGCAACCTGAGTTTGTTTTTTATGAAGGTCCGCCTTCAGCAAACGGTATGCCCGGAATTCACCACGTAATGGCCAGAGCATTGAAGGATATTTTCTGTCGTTATCAAACCCAAAACGGGAAACAGGTTTTCCGTAAAGCGGGTTGGGATACACACGGACTTCCTGTAGAGCTAGGCGTAGAAAAAGAATTAGGAATCACTAAAGAAGATATTGGCAAAAAAATTTCTATTGAAGATTATAACAAAGCTTGTCGTGAAGCAGTAATGCGTTATACCGATGTTTGGAATACCCTTACTGAGAAAATCGGATATTGGGTAGATCTAAAGGATCCGTATATCACATACAAGTCAAAATATATGGAAACCGTTTGGTGGTTGTTGAAGCAATTGTACGATAAAGGATTATTGTATAAAGGATATACAATTCAGCCTTATTCTCCAAAAGCAGGAACCGGTCTTTCTTCACACGAAGTAAACCAACCGGGTGCTTACCGTGATGTTTCTGATACAACGGTTGTTGCGCAGTTTAAAACTTTACCGGAAACTTTACCTTCATTTTTACAAGGTTTTGGAGATGTACATTTCTTAGCCTGGACGACAACTCCTTGGACGCTGCCTTCTAACACAGCTTTGACAGTTGGTCCGAAAATCGATTATGTTTTAGTAAAAACATTCAATCAATATACTTTTGAACCCATCAATATTGTTTTGGCTAAAGCTTTGGCTGGAAAACAATTTGCAAAAAAATACGCAGAAGGAACAGATGAAGATTTTGCAAACTTCACTCCTGAAACGAAAGTTATTCCTTACCAGATCCTAGCAGAATTCAAAGGTGCTGATTTGGTTGGGATTAAATATGAGCAGTTATTACAGTACGCTCTTCCTTATCAGAATCCGGAAAATGCGTTCAGAGTAATTTCAGGAGATTTTGTTACAACTGAAGACGGAACAGGTATCGTTCATACCGCTCCTACTTTTGGTGCCGATGATGCGAAAGTAGCAAAAGAAGCTAAACCTGAAGTACCACCAATGTTGGTTTTGGATGAAAACGAAAATCCAATCCCTTTAGTGGATCTACAGGGAAGATTTTTATCTGTAGTAAACGATGAAATCTATGGTTTTGCTAATGAATATGTAAAAGGAGAATACCTTAGCGAAGACGAAAAAAATACGGAATTAAATATTCAGAAGGATAACTTAAAATCTATCATTGCAGACTTAAAGGCTTATCTTTCTGTAGATGAAAGAATTGCTTTAAAATTAAGAAAAGAAAATAAGGCTTTCAAAGTTGAAAAATATGTTCACAGTTATCCGCACAGCTGGAGAACAGATGAGCCACTATTATACTATCCGTTGGATTCTTGGTTTGTAAAAATGACTGCTGTAAAAGACAGATTGGTAGATTTAAACAAAGAAATCAACTGGAAGCCAAAAGCAACAGGAGAAGGACGTTTCGCCAACTGGTTGGAAAATGTAAACGACTGGAATCTTTCCCGTTCAAGATATTGGGGAATTCCTTTGCCAATCTGGAGAACAGAAGATCTGAAAGAAGAAAAAATCATAGGTTCTGTAGAAGAATTATACAACGAAATCGAAAAATCTATTGAAGCAGGATTCATGAAAGAAAATCCGTTCAAAGATTTTATCATCGGAGATATGTCTGAAGAGAATTATGCTTTGGTTGATCTACATAAAAATATCGTTGACCAGATTATCATTGTTTCAGATTCAGGAAGAGCAATGAAGCGTGAAAGCGACTTGATCGACGTTTGGTTTGATTCTGGTTCTATGCCTTATGCTCAGCTGCACTATCCTTTTGAGAATAAAGAATTAATCGACAATAATAAAGCATTCCCTGCAGATTTCATTGCGGAAGGGGTTGATCAGACTCGTGGTTGGTTCTATACACTTCACGCAATTGGAACAGCGGTTTTTGATTCAGTTGCTTATAAAAATGTAATGAGTAACGGACTTGTTTTGGATAAAAATGGCGTGAAAATGTCAAAATCCAAAGGAAATGGTGTTGACCCATTTGAAACCATTGCTACTTACGGACCGGATGCAACGCGTTGGTACATGATTTCAAATGCAAATCCATGGGAAAACCTGAAATTCGATAGGGACGGAATTGATGAAATCAGAAGAAAGTTCTTCGGAACACTTTATAATACTTATTCATTCTTTACACTGTATGCGAATGTTGACGGATTCAATTATTCTGAAAAAGAGGTTGAAAACAGACCGGAAATCGATAGATGGATCCTTTCGGAATTAAATCTATTAATAGAAGAAGTAAAAGCATTCTACGAAGATTACGAGCCAACACGAGTAGCAAGAGCGATCAATACTTTCGTTAATGACAACTTGAGTAACTGGTACGTAAGATTATGCAGAAGACGTTTCTGGAAAGGAGATTATTCTGATGATAAGATCTCTGCTTACCAGACTTTATACACTTGTCTTGAAGTAGTGGCCAAATTATCTGCTCCAATTGCACCTTTCTTTATGGACCAGCTGTATCAGGATCTGAATAAAGTAACAGGAAAAGAAAATGTAGAATCGGTACACCTTACAGACTTCCCGGTTGCTGATGAAAATTTAATCGATCAGGATTTGGTTGAAAAAACTCACCTGGCTCAGACCATTACAAGTTTGGTTCTTTCTATCAGACGTGCAGAAAGCTTAAAAGTAAGACAACCACTTCAGAGAGTATTAATTCCTGTTTTGGATAAAAAGACAGAAGAGCAAATTGCAGCGGTTTCTGAATTAATCAAACAAGAAGTAAACGTAAAAGAATTGCAGTTAATTAATGCTGAAGAAGCATCACACTTAATTGTAAAACAGATAAAGCCTAACTTCAAAGCGCTTGGTCCTAAACTAGGAAAAGACATGAAGGTGGTAGGTGCCGAGATTACTAATCTGAATGCAGAACAGATTTCCACTCTTGAAAAAGAAGGGAAACTGGACGTTCAGGGATATGAGATCACTCTTGATGATGTAGAAATTTCTACAAAAGATATCCCGGGATGGACTGTAACTTCCGATGGAAAAATAACTGTGGCATTAGATTTGACGTTAACCGATGAATTAAAATCTGAAGGTATCGCAAGAGAGTTCATCAACAGAATTCAAAACCTGCGAAAAGAGAATGACTTTGAATTGACAGACAGAATTAATATCTCCATTGAAAAAAATTCACCATTTATTGAAGATATTATGAAAAATGAACAATATATTTCTTCTGAAGTCTTGTCAAATAAAATAGAAATTGTATCTTCACTTTCAAATTTTAACGAAATCGAAATCGATGAAGTTAATTTTAAGATAAATATTGAAAAAAATTAACATGTAGTTATTGTATTTCAAATTCCATTTCATAATTTTATTAAAAAAGAGAAAGAATATGTCAGACGAAAGAGTTAGATACAGCGATGCTGATTTACAGGAATTTAGGGCGATCATTAAAGAAAAAATAGAAAAAGCGGAAAAAGATCTTCAGCTGATCAGAGAAAGTTTCATCAATGACCAGAATAATGGAACAGATGATACTTCACCTACCTTCAAAGCTTTTGAAGAAGGTGCAGAAACTTTGAGCAAAGAGCAAAACTCTATCTTAGCCGGAAGACAGGAAAAATTCGTGCGTGATCTGAAAAATGCTTTAATCAGAATCGAAAATAAGACTTATGGTGTTTGTAGAGTAACAGGGAAGCTGATTCCTAAGGAAAGACTTTTAGCCGTTCCTCATGCTACACTGAGCATCGAAGCGAAAAATATGCAAAAATAACCGTAAGGTTTGTAAAATAATATTGGGTTTATACGGTATTCGAGGATACTTTATAAACCTAATTTTTAATGTATACCCATGGGCGAATTATTAATTTTAGGAATTATCATCGCCGTAATTTTACTGTTTTTCAACAGAGAAGGAATCAAAAACAGATTCTTTCCGGATAAACAGAAAAACTATACGATTGATGATCAGTTTAATTCTGATAAACGTGACCGGGAAAGAGAAATAGACCGACTGTTGAGTAAGATGGGCAAAAACGGAATCAATGATCTGTCTGAAAAAGACAGAAAAAGACTTGATGAACTGTCCAAAATGTAATAATTAAATATAAGAAATGGAATCTATCATAGTACATCCAAAAAATGCAATGGAGCTAAGCGCACTGAAAGGTGTTTTAAAAGAAATGAACATTAAATTTGAGAAGGCTCATGTTAAAAGTTCTTTCAATGGACAGAAAGTGATCAAGAAAGCAAGCGATAATAAACATATAAAGCCTGCAGCAAAGCCTTCAAAACCTAAAGGAGAATAATGAAAAAGATATTAGCTATCACATTTTTGGTATTGTTAATTGACCAGGCTTCAAAAATCTACATTAAAACGCATTTCAATCTGGATGACAGTGTCAATGTGTTTTCCGGTTTTAAACTGACTTTCGTAGAAAATCCGGGAATGGCTTATGGCTTTCACTTTGGTGGAATTATCGGAAAATATTTCCTCGTAATTTTAAGAATTTTCTTAATTGGAGGAATGGTTTATATGTTTAAAAAGTGGCTGAAAGAAGGAGCCTCAAACTATCTACTGATTCCAATGGCCATCATCTTTGCCGGAGCTATCGGAAATCTTATTGACGGAATGTTCTATGGAATGATCTTCGACAGCGGAACGGTTTATGACCCAAGTATTGACCGATGGATCGGCTACGGAGGGATCTCTAAGTTTGTTCCTATTGGCCACGGATACTCTACTTTTATGAAAGGATGTGTAGTGGATATGCTTCATTTCCCATTGGTAGACTGGCATGTTCCAGACAGCTGGCCATTGATAGGTGGAAAACATATTGAGTTCTTCAAATATATTTTCAATGTTGCCGATTCTGCGATTACGGTAGGAGCTGCATTCTTATTAATATTCAGAAAAAAAGCTTTTCCGAACGGCCTCGAGTTTTAAAAATATCTTCTTCGGATGAAAAAAATAATCAAAAATATTTTTAAATTTTTCCTGCTTCTTCTCGTTGCAGGAATTCTTTTTATCGCCTGGGCCAACTACAGCATCAAAAATGAAAGTGCATCGTTCGTATCTTATAACATTAAGGATGTTCCCGAGGCAAAAACTGCATTATTGTTAGGAACAGGAAAAACCTTAAGCAATGGAACTCCGAATGCCTATTTCTATAACAGAATAAAAGCAGCAGCCGACTTATTTAAAAGCGGAAAAACACAATACATCATCGTAAGCGGTGATAACAGTACCCAGGACTATAACGAACCCGAAGATATGCAGCTTGCATTGATTCAGCAGGGAGTTCCACAGGATAGGATCATACTGGATCATGCCGGATTCCGGACGTTGGATTCTGTGGTGAGAGCAAAAGATATCTTTGGACAGACTAAAATTGTGATTATCTCCCAAAAATTTCACAATGAAAGAGCCGTTTTTCTTGCTCAAAAAAATGGAATGGAAGCCTTTGGGTACAATGCAGAAGATGTCAATAAATACGCAGGATTAAAGACGAATATGCGGGAATATCTTGCCAAGACCAAAGTGTATTGGGATTTGCTATTTGGAGTAGAACCAAAATTTGGGGGAGAGAAGATAATAATTCCTTAACTTAGGTGGTATGAAAGCCATTCAGTTTTTTATATTAATCTGTACTCTTGTTTCCTGCAAGAAAGAAAATATTTATTATTACGCCAACAATAAAGAAATTAAAGACAGTACCGTCATTCGCTTTGTTGATACGGAATTAAAAAAACTGAATATTGATCCCAAGAAAAAGAATTTAAAAATTCACACCACCCTGGATTCTGTTTCTTATCAAACAAATCTGGATACTATAAGAACGAAGGTCTTCGAGATAGCTTCAAAAGACAATTCGATTCCAAAAGACAAGGCTCTTTTTGATGAATGGGTAAGGGAAAAAATAATAGTGGTAGATAGTAAAACCGCAAAAGTGGTAAAATTCTACAGCACATTTAAACCCCCTAAGTTTGACCGATATGACCTCAACATGGCGGGAATGAAAAAGCTGATCAATATGGGAAGTATTTTGAGTACAAATCCTAATGCTGAAATCCCTGAAGATTACCTTGTTATCTACGCCTCAGCGGTCATTCCTTCTGACAGTTCCAAAATAAACGAACATGCGGCAGAGTTCCTGTCAAAGTTTAAGGTAGACCATCTGGACAGAAGACATTACAATTTAAATTTTCTATCTTTTCCAGACGCCATTAAAATATTCCAAACCTTTAGCAGGAACGGTGTATGCAAGGAACCTTTCAGCATCCAAAGCATTTTAGAAAATGATAATTCCATATATACCCATAAGGAAGATTCGATCAAGATATTATCACCCATTGCTGCCAAGACCATCCAAAATCGTCTAGATTATTATAAAGACCACCATTACAGAATGTCTGATTCTCAGGTTAAAAGCACACAAAGTTTAATCAGTTTTGGAGTTCCCCCATCCTATTCTTTTATCATTAATGATGGAAAGTATACTTATTTTATTTATGTAGCAGGTGCCGTGGTTACCGATATTCACAAAAAACAATCAAAAATGATTCCGCTTACATGGATGAAAAGAATCGGAATTCATTACTATAACGCAATTAGAAAGTAATTTTGCTTAAATTTGCAATTCATTAATTTTTAAATATAAATTTTAAACAAATGTCAAGAATTCTTACCGGCATTCAAGCCACCGGAACACCCCATCTTGGAAATTTGCTTGGGGCAATTATTCCTGCTATCGAACTATCCAAGCAGGAAGGCAATGAATCATTTTTATTTATTGCGAATCTTCATACGCTTACCCAGATTAAAGATGCGCAAACTTTAAGACAGAATACCTACGAGATTGCTGCGGCTTGGCTTGCTTGTGGATTAGATACCGAAAAAACATTTTTCTACAGACAAAGTGATATCGCTGAAACCTGTGAACTTTCTTGGCATTTATCATGTTTTTTTCCATATCAAAGATTAACGTTGGCTCATTCATTTAAGGATAAAGCGGACCGTCTTCAGGATGTAAATGCTGGTTTGTTTACCTACCCTATTCTGATGGCTGCAGATATTTTATTGTATGATGCGGAGATTGTTCCTGTAGGAAAAGATCAGCTTCAGCATTTGGAGTTTGCAAGAGATGTTGCATCAAGATTTAACAATCAGATGGGTGAAATCCTTGTACTTCCACAATCTGAACTTCAGGAAGACACCAAATATGTCCCAGGAACAGACGGGCAGAAAATGTCTAAATCAAGAGGAAATATCATCAATATTTTCTTACCCGAAAAGGAGCTTAAAAAGCAAGTAATGAGTATTGAATCGGATTCTAAGTCTTTAGAAGAACCTAAGGACCCTGAAACGGATAAGACATTCAATATTTATGAACTTATAGCGACACCGGAACAGACAGAAGAACTGAGATCGAAATATCTTGCCGGAAACTTCGGATACGGCCATGCTAAAAAAGAATTACTGGATCTTATTTTGGTACGTTTTGCCAAAGAAAGAGAAACATTCTCTTATTATATGAACAATCTTGATGAGCTGGAAGCAAAATTGCAGGAAGGTGCTGAAAAAACCAGACCTGTTGCCCTTTCAACACTTAAAAGAGTAAGAACAAGCTTAGGATTTTAATTCTGAGTTTTAAATATAAGAACCGGCTGCCTTCAATTGAAAGCAGCCGGTTTTTTTTCTGCTAATGTTTTTATTTATAGTGACATCAGGCTTTATTTTTTGTAAGAATAAAGTAGTGCATTTTATCTTCAAACTCATAGATAATATCCCAGCCTGGATATTGTTTTATAATTGTTTTAATGATAGACAGCCCTAATCCTGTCGAAGTATGATCCGATCCCTGTTTATAGAACCGGTTAAATATCTTAGACTTATCCAGGGGAACAGATGCTCCGCTATTTTGGAATGTTATTCTGTCATTTTCAATGATAATATTTAAAGTACCTTCTTCATTATTGTATTTAACAGCGTTTTTAAGCAGATTGGAGAGTAGAATATCCGCAAGATCCTGATTGAAATCTGCCACAAATATTCCTTTTTCTATGATGCTGACCTCTACTTTTTTAAATTCTATAAAATCTTCATAGTTCTCAACCAACTTAGAAATCATCCTATTAAAATCAACCCCTGATGTTTTATTAAACTGGCTGTTTTCTATTTTGGAAAGCATTAACAGTGACTTATTAAGCCCCACCATTCTTCTAAGATCATTTTTAACTTCAGTAAGGAAGTTCAGATTTTTTTTATCAGGATTTTCGTTCTGGATGAGAAGATCTATTTTATTAATAACAATAGCCAGTGGAGTCTGAAGCTCGTGAGAAGCATTTTCAATAAATTGTTTCTGCTGATAGAAAACAAGTTCATTACGCTCAATCATTTCATTAATTTCCACATTCAGCTCCTCAAACTCCGTGATGGAAAAATTCTGCTTTTCCTGGGGAAACGGAACCCCAAACTGGTATTTTTTAAGCTTATCAAGTATTAAATAGAATGGCCTCATTGCCTTATTAAGCAGATATCCGTTGACAGCTACAATGCTTATTACTAAAAAAACATAAAGCACGACCAAAGCTGTCGTAAGATCGTAGATCAATTCATCTTCTTCTACTGTAGAAGTTCTTATGACAAGCCTCTGATGCATTTTGAACTGATCGATAAAGTCTGCCTCCAACACCCTGTAGGGTTGATCTTTATCATCATACTCCATATAATACATCTTATTATAGAGCCTGCTCTTATTTTTATAATCTCCTTCTCTAATAGAATTAATTTTAAATTCATTAAATCCAAAATCATTATTCTTCAGCAGCTGAGGATTAAGGTAAACCGCTTTAATGATCTGTATCTTCCTGTTTCGTAAACCATCATCCACATTATCATGCACTTCATCCAGGATATAGGCATAAAACAATCCTGCCCACACTGCAATAATCAGCAGCAGAATCATGATCAGGTATTTTATGGTGTAGTATTTTAATGAAACTTTCATCAGACAAATTTATATCCTATTCCATATACAGCCTGGAAATCAGCTTCTGCATTGAGGGTTTTCAATTTTTTACGAAGGTTTTTAATCTGTGAATAGATAAAATCAAGACTGTCTGCCTGATCGATATAATCACCCCAGATTGCTTCCGCCAATGTTGTTTTCTGTAAAGTCTTTTCCGGATGAATCACAAAGTAATACAAAAGATCATATTCTTTTCGGTTCAGCACTAATTCTTTATTTCCCACCATCACTATTCTGCTCTCCGGATCGATGCTTATGTTTTTGTAAGTAATGATATTTTCTCCGTCCTGATGATTTCTTCTGATTACCGATTTTACTCTCGCCAAAAGCTCAGCAAGGTGAAAAGGTTTTGCCAGATAATCATCAGCGCCTATTTCCAGTCCGGTTACTTTATCGTCCACCGAATCTTTCGCGGAGAGAATGATCACAGGATCTTTTTTATGCATCTTTTTGATCTCTCTCAGGAGGTCGATACCATTTCCGTCAGGCAACATAATATCCAGAAGAATACAATCATATTCATAAGAGATAATTTTTTCTAAGCCTGAGCTGTAATCAAGAGCATATTCTACTATAAAATGCTCTGCTTCCAGAAACTTCTGTACAGTATCCTTTAATTGCGGCTCATCTTCTACTATTAAAATCTTCATACCTCTTTATTTTGGTGCTTTGCTACATGATTGAAATTATATCAAATATATGAAATTATAGAAAGGGAAAAAGAAAGAGGAAGATCAGAAGTTACAGTATATGACTGGCAGCCTCTTTTATTTCATGTAAAAAACACATTTAATTTTGCTTCCTTTCAATTCCAGACCTCAATGACTTTCCTCTTTCTCAATCTTTTTTAATTCATTTTTACAAAACGGCCATCAGCATCGAAAATAAGGCAGATCCCGTTCAATAAATGAATTTTATAGGCATTATATTTTTTTTCAATAGATTTAACTACACTGCACGGATGGTGCTTTGTCATAAAAGACACAATACTTTTCCTAATCTTAGCGGAAGAAACTTTTCTTCCGTTGCTTCTTATTAAATTCCAGTTGACCATAATATTAAAATTTTGTGTTAATGTGTAATGATGAATTAGTCGTCAATTTTTTTAAAGTTTCCGTTTCTGTCAAACTCAAGCTCCAGCCCGTTGGACAGTTCGGCTTTGTAAGACCATCTCTTCTTCTCTATCTTGATGATATAAGTATTTGGGAAGTTTCGGGTACTGTAGTTCCTGATGGAGGCCGGAATAAAACTATAAGGTAGCTTCTCATGTTTACCATCAACTTCTTTCCAGTTACCCTGACTGTCAAATTCTATTTTCATTCCATTTCTCAGGTAGACTTTATATTCATCTACTCCATAGATCGCTCTGTCTTCAATAGCTGAACTTACAGGTACGCCTTTAAAATGAGTAGTAAGAAACGTTTTGGATGTTTTAGGTAGCTGATTCGCAGAGATCACTCTGTCTTGTCCGAAGATCAAGCCGCCAATACATAAAAACATGACAATAAGTATTCCAGTGATTTTCTTTGCATTTTTCATAACATTAAGTTTTTCTGTTATTATTATGAAGCAAAGGTCAGAATCAATTTAGGAAAGAATTAGGAAAAATTTTATTAGTAAAAAAAAGTGGATAAGAACCACAGGAAAAATAGTAAATACAATTAAACCATTAAGATAAATTAAGGTTTTAAGAAAAGCAAGACTGATTATGTTTGAAATTACTTTACCATAGGCTGGCAATAACACTTAATCTTAACTCCCTTAAAAGCTTCAATAACCTTAATGGTTTAAATAATTTTTGTTTCAGACTTTATAGTCCGGAATATTATAAGTATTCTTTGATTTGCTGGAGATGGGTAATTGCTTTTATCCCTTCTTTTTGTTTGTCTTCTTTATAAACATCAAAGAAGATGGCATCCATTCCGAAAGCTGTTGCTCCCATTGCATCCGCTATCCAGTCGTCCCCAATCAGGATGCTCTCTTCTTTTTTCGCTTCAGAAAGCCCCAGAGAGTATTCAAAAATTTTAGGATTGGGTTTTCTTACTCCTATTGCATCTGCACTGGTAATGGTTTTAAAGTAAGGAGCAATTCCGGATAGAGTGCATTTTCTCTCCGTAACTTCCTGAAATCCGTTAGAAATAATATGAAGCGTATAATTTTTGGCTTTTAAATATTCAAGAACATCTTCTGCTCCTTCCACCAATTCATTATAAGCCACAATATTATCCAGAAAGTTTTCTTCAAAATAAAGAGACAGTTCTTTGTTATCCACTCCAAAATGCATGAAGGAATCATAGAAACGGTGTTCTCTTAAATATTCTTTACCGATAATACCATCCCTGATCTTTTCCCAGAGATCTTCATTGATGTCATGGTACACAGAATGAAACTCTTCAAAGTCAATATTATACTTCGAAGTGATTTCCTGTTTTTCGAAAAGGTCCTTAATGGTAAGATAGGCATTTCTGCGGTGATCCCAAAGTGTATTATCGAGATCAAAATAAACGTGCTGCATTTTCATACAGCACAAAGTTAATCATTTTAATTTTTTAAAATAGGATAATTTTTGCTCTTGCTTTTCACAATTTCAATACTTTTAGAAAAATTGAGCAAAAAATCAATGGTTTGTTTCTTAGGTTTCAAAGTTTTCACTTTTAAGGAATCATTTTTTTTCATAGGCGGGTATGTTTTCCTTAAAACGTGAAATTTTACGAAATATTATCTATCTGGTTAATATTATGTTATTTTCTTCCATGATTTTTCTCAGGTTAATCAAAGCATATCGCACTCTACCCAGTGTGGTATTAATACTCATATCTGTATGATCAGCAATCTCTTTGAAGCTTAGACCGTCAAAAAACCTCAGTTTAATCACCTCTTGTTGATTTGCCGGTAAAAATTGCAGCATTCTCAAAAGGTCTTCCTGAATCTGATTGGTGACAAGCTGATCTTCAATATTTTCTGAAGGCTCTCTGATTAAATCAAAGATAGAATATTCATCCGTTTCAAAAGTAGTTTGTGAAACTTTGATATTTTTCGCTTTTGATCTGAAATAGTCGATGATTAGGTTGTAGGAAATTCTTTTCGCCCAAAGAATAAATTTACCTTCCTCGTTATAGCGTCCTTCTTTCAGCATGACAATAATCTTCATGAATGTATCCTGAAAAATATCGTTGGCTAAATCTTCATCATTAATTTTGTAAAAAATGAATGTAAACAGCTCTCTCTGGTGTCGGTGAATAAGGGTTGATAAGGCCCCTTCGTCTCCTTTTTGGTAAAGGGAAATTAGTAAACTATCCGATTTTGATTTCATAACTCTTCTCAATATAACATTTGTAGACAGTCATTCCTCCAGATATTCTATCTGGTCTTTGCTGTATAAACAAAACAGTTGTAGAGTAGAGTCTCTTCTATAGGCGGTACAATTATTATGATGTAAATATAATAATTTTTTAATAACTGTTAACCTATTATTAAATTTTCACAATAAAAATTTAAAAAAAATCATTTAAACATGTCATGAATGAACACAGTAGGGATATTTAATGTAAAATTAATATTCAGTCCTTTCATTTCTTTCCCATTCAATCGGGTATCTCCTATCGGAAAAGCATACCCTCCTGTAAGGTCCAGCATTCCAAATAGAGTCACCCCAATTTTCGGGGCAATATATTTATTGGTTCCTTCTGCCCCAGCTATAAAATAGTAGGAATGATAGAAATCAACGTTTCTTTGAAAATTAAGCAGAACATCTGCCTGTAATTTTGGCATTATTGCAAATTTTGAGTCCGTAGCTCCCATCAGAGCGGATGCTCCGAGTCTGTAAATCACATCGTCATTTTTAAGAAAGAGCAGTTTACCCCCTACTTCCCCAAAACTCTGATTCTGATAGGTATACCCCACTGTAATCATTTTATGCATTGTATACTGGGCTTTTGCCACTGTAGACAGGACAAATACGACAAGGATTGTAACTGCTGTTCTAAAATTCATCATCTTTCAAATTATTAAGGTGTAAAATTAAAAAAAACTGCCTTATCCAAAGATAAAGCAGTCTATTTATTATTAAAAGAAAAAATTAAATTCCAAAAGCAGCTTTAATTTCCTCTACTTTGTCTAATTTCTCCCAAGTAAAGAATTCAAGACCTTTCAGTGTCAATTCTTTTTTATGCCCTTTATTGAAGGTTTTATCAGCTACATAATGCTCTTTACCCATATGTCCGTAAGAAGCTGTTTCCTGATAAATAGGATTTCTCAATTTTAAGTTCTGCTCAATAGCATAAGGTCTCAAATCAAAGATTGCAGACACTTTTTTCGCGATTTCACCATCGTGAAGGTCTACTTTTGCAGTTCCATAAGTATTGATGTATAACCCACAAGGTTCAGCAACACCAATTGCGTAAGAAACCTGTACCAATACTTCATCAGCAACTCCGGCAGCCACTAAGTTTTTAGCAATGTGTCTTGTAGCATATGCAGCACTTCTGTCTACTTTTGAAGGGTCTTTTCCTGAGAAAGCACCTCCACCGTGAGCCCCTTTGCCACCATAAGTATCTACGATGATTTTTCTACCGGTAAGACCGGTATCTCCGTGAGGACCTCCGATTACGAATTTACCTGTAGGATTAATGTGATACTTGATCTGATCATTGAATAAAGCTTTGATCTCTTCAGTCTGCAGAGCAACAACTCTAGGAACCAGAATGTTTTTGATATCCTCGCGGATTTTATTCAACATCTCTTCTTCTGCTCCAAAATCATCGTGCTGAGTAGAAACTACGATAGAATCTATTCTGATTGGTTTGTGATCATCAGAATATTCAATAGTCACCTGGCTTTTTGCATCTGGACGAAGGTAAGTGATCTCTTTATTTTCTCTTCTGATTGCAGAAAGTTCTTTAAGGATTGTATGCGCAAGATCTAAAGCAAGCGGCATATAGTTAGCCGTTTCATTGGTAGCATACCCAAACATCATCCCCTGATCTCCAGCTCCCTGTGCGTTCGCTTTTGCTTCAAAAGACTCATCATTCACAGCTCTGTCAACTCCCTGGTTGATATCAGGAGATTGCTCATGGATTGCAGAGATAACTCCACACGAGTCTCCATTGAACATATATTCTCCTTTGGTATACCCTATTCCATTGATTACTTCTCTGGCAATTGTCTGTACATCAAGATAAGCATCAGATTTTACTTCTCCTGCCAATACAACCTGTCCTGTAGTTACAAGAGTCTCACATGCAACTTTTGAATCTTTATCGTATGCTAAAAAATGGTCGATTAGTGCGTCGGAAATCTGATCGGCAATTTTATCAGGATGTCCTTCTGAAACGGATTCAGATGTAAATAAATAAGACATATTATTCTTTGTTTAGATTAAAAATTAATGTCGAAGAAAAATATGAATAACAATTGCCCCAAAAAAGAATACTGTTTTAGCATTTTTTTATAGAGGTTGCAATCAGGTCAAATTTCCTCGTAATAAACGTCAGCAAATTTAAGCACTATTTTTGTAATACTCAAAATTTTTGTTTATTAATTATAACTTTATTTAAATTAATGATTTATATCACTTTAGAGCCTTTGTACTATTGTGGCTTTATACTCACAAATTCTTTTGGGCTGATGTGATAGTTCAATTTAAGTTCTAAAGAATTTTTGATAGAATGTGACAATTCATCAATAATTTTTTGTTTGAAAGTCGGCTTATAGTAGATGATACTGATCTCTCTGTAAGGGAACGGCTTTTTGAATCTGAAAACATTTTTCTTTTGCTCTTCAGAAAGCTGGCTTAATGCTAGCTCAGGCAGAATACTGATTCCTCCTACTTTATCTACCATATGTACCAACGTCTGAATATTGGACGCAAGGAAATCTAAGTTCTTAGGTTTCAGTGTGTTTTCTTTCAGGTGGCAGATGTTTTCAAACTGATTTCTAAGACAGTTACCTTCTTCAAGCAGCCATACCTTTTCAACATTCAGTTCTTCAGGAATAATGTAGGCATTCTTTTTATTAGCTTCAGTATTGGAGCTGTAAATCATCAGCTCTTCATTGAATAGGAAATCCTGATAAAATTCATTAGCGGTATCATAAGGTGTGGAGATAATTCCCGCGTCCAGTTCCCCGGCTTTTAAAGCTTTAATGATATTATCGGTTGTCATTTCCTTTACATTCATCTGAATCTTTGGATTTTCTTCAAGGAATTTAAAGATTTCCGTAGGCAGGATAAAAGAAGAAACCGTAGGAATGATCCCCAGGTTGAGTGTTCCACCCAAAATATTATTCAAAAGATTGGCTTTGTTTTTCAACTCATTGACAGACTCTATGATAACCTTGGCCTGATCAATGATCTGAAGTCCTACATCTGTAGTACGAATAGGGTGTGTAGTTCTGTCGAAAACTTTCACATCCAGTTCATCCTCAAATTTCTGTATCATGGCACTTAACGTAGGCTGAGTAATAAAGCAAGCCTGAGCTGCTTTACCAAAATGTTTATACTTATCAACAGCGATAAGATACTCCAGTTGCTGAATGTTCATTTGATTAATATTATCTATTACAAAGATATAACGTTTTTGCTATTACCAATTAAAAATTCAAGTAAATTTGATATTCACTACCTTTACACTTGGATTTAGAAAAAGAAAACAATTATACAAATCATCAATGATATGGATTCTAAAAAATTA
Organism: Chryseobacterium sp. MEBOG06; assembly: GCF_021869765.1. Lineage (NCBI taxonomy): Bacteria > Pseudomonadati > Bacteroidota > Flavobacteriia > Flavobacteriales > Weeksellaceae > Chryseobacterium > Chryseobacterium sp. MEBOG06. Next base: position 4,847,591 of record NZ_CP084580.1, read on the forward strand.
ACGTTAAGTAATGGCGCCCCTTATTTTGAGCATCAGGATTCTCAGACTGTAGGGCCAAGAGGCCCCGTATTACTGCAGGACTTTGTTCTTCAGGAAAATCTTGCACATTTCGTTAGGGAAAGAATTCCTGAAAGAATTGTACATGCCAAAGGAAGCGGAGCTTACGGAACTTTTACCGTAACCCATGACATCAGCAAATACACGAAAGCGAAACTGTTTTCGAAGGTGGGAAATTCATGCAGAATGTTTGCCAGATTTTCTACCGTAGGAGGAGAAAAAGGAAGTGCTGACACCGCAAGAGACCCAAGAGGTTTTGCTTTAAAATTTTATACTGAAGACGGAAACTGGGATCTGGTAGGAAACAATACACCAGTATTTTTCATTAAAGATGCTAAAAAATTTCCCGATTTTATTCATACCCAGAAAAGAGTTCCAAAAACCAATCTGAAAAGTGCCGCAATGATGTGGGATTTCTGGAGTTTAAATCCTGAATCTCTTCACCAGGTCCTTATACTAATGTCAGACAGAGGAACACCTTATGGCTTCAGGCATATGCATGGCTTTGGCTCTCACACCTTCTCTATGATCAATGACCAGAATGAGAGAGTATGGGTGAAATTCCATTTCAAAACAAAACAGGGAGTTAAAAACTTTACAGATGAAGAAGCTGTAAAAATGGCAGGAGAAAATCCTGACTTTGCACAGGAAGATCTTTGCAACGCTATTGAAAACGGGGATTTCCCGAAATGGACCTTATACATCCAGGTAATGACCGAAGAGCAGGCAAAAGATTTCAGATGGAATCCTTTTGATGTAACAAAAGTGTGGTTTCATGATGATTTCCCATTGATTGAAGTGGGAGAAATGGAGCTTAATGAAGTTCCCGTTAACTATTTTGCACACGTTGAACAATCTACGTTCTCTCCAAGCAGCCTAATTAATGGAATCAGTTTCTCTCCGGACAAAATGCTTCAGGGGAGATTATTCTCTTATCCTGATGCCCACCGATACAGAGTTGGAGTAAATGCTCACCAGCTGGAAGTGAACAGATGCCCGTTTGCGGTTAATAATTATCAGAGAGACGGATATATGGCAGATTCCAGCCAATATCAGGATAAGCCGAATTACCATCCAAACAGTTTTGACGATATCAAAGCAGACTCATCTTATAAAAACTATGAATATGAGTTAGATAGCGTTCACGTAGCCAACTACAACAGAAATGATAATGACGGAGATCATTATACCCAGCCGGGTCTACTTTATTCAAAAGCAATGAATGCTGATGACAGAGAACATTTGATTCACAATATCGTTGGAAGTATGAAAGGCATCACAGGGCCTAAAAAAGATGAGATTATTAATCGTCAGTTATGTCATTTTTTCCGCGCTAACATTGAGCTTGGCATGAAAGTGGCTTCACAACTAAACGTTAATATTGATGCAAATATGATGAATCATTCCAAATAATCATATTGAATGATAAATTAAAAAAAAGGAAAAAAAAATAATATTTTTTCCTTTTTTTTGTAAAAAATTCATAATTTGCAAAGGATGATATTTTAAAGTGGAAAAATGAGTTACGAAAACATATTATTGAATAAAGAAGATAAATTATCTATCATTACCATAAACAGACCTGAAAGTTTAAATGCCTTAAATGCTAAAACAATTCAGGAAATCAGTACTGCATTAGATGAACTTAATTCTGACAACTCCTGTAGAGTAATTATCCTTACAGGAAGTGGAGAAAAATCTTTTGTAGCTGGAGCAGACATCAAGGAATTCAGTGACTTCGGACAGGAGAAAGCTGAAGAACTTGCAAGAAACGGACAAAATACGTTATTTAACAAAATTGAAAATATGTCTAAACCTGTTATTGCTGCCGTAAACGGCTTTGCACTAGGAGGAGGTTTAGAGCTTGCCATGGCATGCCACATCAGATATGCATCAGAGAACGCCAGATTAGGGCTTCCGGAAGTAACTTTGGGATTAATCCCAGGATACGGAGGTACTCAAAGGCTTCCAAAGCTTGTCGGAAAAGGTATTGCCAACGAAATGATCTTCTCTGCCAAAATGATCGTTGCCCAAAAAGCAAAGGAAATCGGATTGGTAAATGAAGTATACCCTATTGAAGAATTATTAACAAAAACGAAAGAATTAGCGAACACTATTGCCTACAATTCACCAATGGCAATATCCAAGGCTATTAATGCCGTAAATCTATCTGACACGGATAAAGGTTTTGAAACTGAAATCAAGTATTTCGGGGAGCTTTTTGAAATGGCAGATAAGAAAGAAGGAGTGACTGCTTTCCTCGAGAAAAGAAAGCCCAACTTCTAATCTTTCAAGAAGACTTTAATCCAAATTATTTCGAAAAATCAATGCTGCGGTATGAATAAGTTTGACAAAGCTTATCTAAAAATGGCCCAGGAATGGGCAAAACTCTCCTACTGTAAGAGAAAACAGGTAGGAGCTCTTATCGTAAAAGATAGGATGATTATTTCAGATGGTTACAACGGAACTCCTTCGGGATTCGAAAACTGTTGTGAAGATGGAGAGGGAAAGACGCACTGGTATGTACTGCATGCAGAAGCCAACGCTATATTAAAGCTGGCTGCTTCTACACAATCTGCAAAAGGCGCAACGTTATATCTGACGCTGTCGCCATGCAAGGAATGCAGTAAGCTAATCCTGCAGGCAGGTATTGCAAGGCTGGTGTATATCAATGAGTATTCGGACGATGATGGGATATCGTTCCTGAGAAACCATAATATTGAAATAGAACAAATATCGGACTGTGAACTAAAAAATTAAGCACAAATGACTTGGGATGAAAAGATCAAAGATTTTGAAATATTTCTTCGTTTCGAAAGGAATTTTTCAGAAAACACGCTCGACGCTTATGTTCGAGACATTAAGAAATTAAAAGATTACGTAGAAGAAGATCTGGAGAACGTCGGTCCAGATGCTATCGGCTACGAAAACCTGCAGGAATACATTTTCAATCTTTCTAAACAGAAATTCAGCGAAAGATCACAGGCAAGATGGATATCTTCCATCAAAGCCTTTTTCAAATTTCTGCTTGAAGACGAATATCGTGAAGACAACCCTGCAGCACTACTGGAAGGCCCTAAACTGGGACTTTACTTACCTGATACTCTAAGCCTTCCTGATATCAACAAGATTATTGCTGCCATTGAGGTCAATACAGATCTCGGAAAAAGAAACCAATGTATCATTGAGGTACTTTATGGTTGCGGACTCCGTGTGTCTGAACTGATCGACCTTAAGATATCCAATATCAACTTCAGGGAGCAATACATCAAGGTGAATGGAAAAGGAAACAAAACCCGTTTTGTTCCTTTAGCTGACTATACAGCAGAGCTGCTGGAAAGCTATATCAAGGAGGTACGCTCTAAAGGGAAAATCAATAAAAAATATGAAGACACTCTGTTTTTAAACAGCCGTGGGACATCCATGTCCAGAGTGATTGTATTTCTTATTATTAAAGAACTTACAGATAAAGCGGGGGTTAACAAAAAGATATCTCCCCACACATTCAGACATTCTTTTGCTACGCATTTACTGCAGAATGGAGCGGATCTCCGTTATATCCAGGAAATGCTGGGACATTCCAGCATTACCACTACAGAAATCTATACGCACCTTAAAACAGAAGAATTACGGGATGTTATTTTGAGTTATCACCCGAGAAATATTAATATTGCTCAATAAACGAAAGTTCTATCTGAGCTGTTGAAAATAATGATAACCGGATGAAATTATTGAAATATTGCCCAAACTGCGGCAAAGAGTCTTTACATTGGGATGGCGAAAAAAAATGGAGCTGCCCTGAATGTGGTTTTACACTGTACAATAATGTGGCAGGTGCTGTGGCAGTTGTCATCAGATGTGGTGATGAAATTTATCTTACAAGAAGAAACAGAGACCCTAAAAAGGGAAAACTGGACCTTGCCGGAGGATTTGTTGACCCTAAAGAAAGTGCGGAAGAAACCTGCAAAAGAGAGCTTTTTGAAGAGCTTCAGCTTGATATCAATATTTCAAACCTGAAATACCTTACCAGTCTTCCCAACATCTATCAATATAAAGAAATTGATTATAATACGATTGATCTCTTTTATGAATATAATGTTTCGGAGAAGTTTGAGGTTAATCTTGAACTTTCAGAGATTTCAGAGGCGGTATGGATTCCTTTACAGGAACTTGACCTTGAAGATATTGCTTTTGACTCTCAGAAAAGGTTTTTTGAAAGCTATTTAAAAAAATAATTTTTGTAATACAAACTCCCGCAGATCTGAAGATACTGCGGGAGTTTTTTTATGATCAGAAAACAGTTTTCCAACAAATTTCACAGATGTTTTTATAGAACAAATCTATGCAACTGGTGACACTTTTGGGAAAGTCTGCTTTTAAATTTAATACGTTTTAGTCTTCAGCATTTCCTCAAAATATTGAATAAGGAGTGTTCTTTCTGCATCGTTAAGCTTAGCCTCGTCATGATAAACAATATAGCCGGGTAATGGCATTGTCTTATGTTTAAGGGCCTCAACAGACCTGTCAAGTATATTCTCTTTTAATTCCTTATTATAGGTTCCCCAGATGGAAAAGTTAAGATGCTCGCGCCCCTCATTAACATGGCTCTTTACAGACCATGAAACCGGTGCTATAAAAGCATATTTAGGATATACCGTTTCGTTGGAATGGCAGTCATAACAAGCATTTTTAAGCAATGTTGCGACCTTTTCCGGAGACTTCCTGGAATCAACAAAATTCACAGAAGCATCAACAGGTTTATTAACTCTGTCAATAGGTACAAACTGGATCAGAGCGAAAGCTACAAAAGTCCAGAATATTATTTTTTTCGCCGTCTTCATAAGCCTATTTCACAGGAGTTAGGATTGCATTAGTGGATTTTATCTCTTTTTTAGCCTGTTGTTTTACTGTCCCCACTTCTTTAGAGTCAGCGGCTGGGACTGCTGGTACTACAGGAGAAACCGTTCCTTTTGGATTCTCAAGTGTTCTTTTATCATTCAGATCCCAATCTTCTCGGGTTTCCCATAATGCTCTTACCAACGCTTTTTTATAGAAAATATAGGCATCTTCAGCAAAAACTTGATTGGTAAAATCTGCTTCGTCCCAATATTTATTCCCGTTATTGTCTACCAATATCCGTACAAAATACTCTTCCGGTTTCAGAAGATCAAATTTCACCTTATCCCCTTTTGTATATTTTTGATGCACTACTTTATCCGAAGAATCCAACAGCTGAATCCAGTAATTAAAGGCAGGAGCATTCGTCAGAGTGAATTCAAGGCTTCCATATTGTTCTACCTTACCAATACCAAAATCAAAACGTTTTGACTGAACATTTTTAGCATAGAAAGAAGATACCGTTTCCTTAGGAACTGTAAGCTGATAGTCTTTCCCACTTATAAAATCTGACTGAATTAAAATCTGATAAGGATTAGTTGCTGAAATTTTAGCATTAAATGGTAAAGTTGTTAAACTATCACCTTTAATATTCAATGTCCATTTTGATGGATCAATTTTATCGACAATATAGTTTGATAAAATTTTAAAATCTGCTTTCGGAGCCAAAGTACTGCCATCATTATCACTAAAGATATCCATAGCATTTTTCTTATTGTACTTGTAAAATAGTGAAACAGTATAGGCACTGTCTTTTTTCGGTCCTTTATCATGACTGAACAAAAGCTTTTCATTCACCGTCTGCCCAACATCACTTTTCACAGCATCAAACCAGATTCTTACAGAGTCTGACTTAGGAGTATGGGTGATTTTTACATCTTTCAGTTTTTCATTCAATGACTGAACTTTCACGTCTTCAGGATGCCCTTCAAACATCATCAGAACTCCACCCGAAACTTCTTTCATTTCTGAATACTTCACAGGCTTTTTAGAAGGATAAACCTTTAAATTCAGCCCTGAAATTGATTTATCGATGTCCAAGGGTTCTTTTTGGAATCCAATTTTTTCTTTTCCGGCATCATAGATAGAATTTCCGTTCTCATCATCAAAGGCAATAATTTTATATTTGCCAGGAGACAGGTAATTCAGTTCGTAATATCCGTCATCGTCAACTTTAGTGATATAATAAGGTTTCTGTTTGTAATTCATTGTATCCTTCAACTGATACAATCCCACAACCAGTTTATTTTCGTTGTTTCCGGTTTTCTTTTTGATCTCCATAGCATCTTTTACTTCACCGCTTACATAGAGGTCATCCAGCTTATCACCAGTAGAAAAAGCAAAATTAAAATAACGAAGTATGTTTGCTTCATTATTATCTACGATGGAATTTCCGAAATTAAAATTATAGGTCGTATTGGCCTGAAGAGTATCTGTCCATTGAATAAGAACAAATCTATTCGCAATATTAGATGGAAGAATTCTCTTGATATTTTTAATGGGTGGAGAGATAATCAGGTTCTTACTGATATCCTTCAGGGTTATATATTCATCAAAATCCAGACGGAGCTCGTGAATATCTCTTTTTACATTGATTCTTGTAGTATCAATGTTTGAGCTTAAAAACTTTGGTGCTAAAGTATCCCTTGGTCCACCTACAGGTGATCCCACTCTTGCACAGGAATGTACAAGAAAACAGATAACGAATAATAAAAGAAACCTTTTCATGAAAATGTTTAAGCAAAAGTAAACATTATTCTCCAAAAACTTCCTGTCCGGAATTCAAACTATCTTTATTATCATTCATTACAGTATGGAGTTTATCTTTCTGTAAAGGGAAATTTTCAAATAATCCTGATAATGCGAGTGCTGTATATACTCTGTTTGAATATTTATTTCCAATCGCTACAATAGTTACTTTAGACTTCAGAAGGTGCGCAAAAACAGAGTTTGTCCCATGCCACCATCCATTATGGTAAGTCAGTTTTTCACCATTATCAAATAATTTCATTCTGAATCCAAGTCCATAATTATTCATACCCATCTTTTCATTACTGTATGGAGTAAATACCATCTGCATCAGCTCAGGCTTCAGGAAATTTTTTGAGAACATCGCTTTCGAAAAATTATATAAATCTCTTGGTGTTGTATATACATTTTTGTCTCCGTAGATCAAATCCAGTCTATCCAGCGGATATAGTTTATTTCTACCATAATAAAAAGACTGTGAAGCCGTTGGAATATCTTTTTCCTGGAAGATATAGGTATTATTCATTTTCAGCGGTGTGAAAATCATCTCTTTCATCGCCTGCGGAAAAGGAGTTTTTGTTACTTTCTCAATAAGTAAAGCCAATAAAGCAAAATTGGTATTGCAATACATAAACCCTGTATCTGTATCTCTTGCAAGATCCGGTTTATATTTAATGATCATATTCAGAACATCCTGATTGGTAACAAACTTTTTTGAAAGTTCTTCCGCTCCGGGCTGTATTTTTGTAATGAAATATTCATATTTTGGAAGTCCGCTTCTCTGATCCAGCAAAGTCTGAACAGTAACGTTGGGATAAGGGAATCCCGGGAAATACTGGCTAAGGTGATCAGACAATTTTATTTTTCCGGCCTCCACCAGCTTCATCATTGCCATTGCCGTTAATGTTTTCGACACAGAAGCGACATGCAAAGGTGTATTTTTATCAATCGGCATTTGATCCCCTTCCCTTCCGAATCCTCTATAATTTTCGTACAGAATTTCATCTCCTTTAGCAACAAGAATTCCTCCGCTAAGATCTCCTGCCTCCCAGATTTTTTTGTAATACTGATCTATATAGTTAATAGTTGCCTGCTTATTTGAAAGCTGGCCATCAGCTTTGGTAAAAACTTTCCCCAGATCTACATTTCCATAATTAGGAAGATTGGTCGTGTTTTCAGCCGAAACTTCTGTAGCTTCAGATTTTTTTTTACAAGAAAATAGGGATAAAAGGGCAGTTAAAATAAGTACTAAATTACGCGTCTTCATGAGATTCAAAAATGACTGGCAATTTAGTAAAACTCAAAAATAAATAGTAAATATAAGAACGACATTATGAATTATTTAACATAAATAGACAAAAAGACAAAATTGAAAAATAAATTCTTCTTTTACAGTTTTGTCCTTTTGTGTTATTACCGCTCATCGTCTAGCAATAAGAGGCTACGATCTTATCCACAATAAACTGAGCCAGTTTTTCTTTGCTCTGATGAGTCCATCCGGCAATATGAGGAGTAACAATTACATTTTCAGATTCAAGCAAATAGCTCAGGTCTTCATTTTCGGTTTCTATATTTTCAAAAGAAGATTTTTCATACTCCAATACATCCAGGCACGCTCCTTTTACCTTCCCTGACTTTATTGCTTCTACTAAAGCTTTCGTTTTTACATTTTTACCTCTTGCTGTATTGACAAAATAAAAGTTATTTTTCATATCAGCAATGAATGTTTCATCAATAAGATAATGGCTTTCTTCTGTTAAAGGAATATGAAGACTTACGATCTCTGCAGACTGTTTCAGTTCTTTTAAGCTGACCTGAGTTGCAAATTCATCAGAAAGATCGGGAAGAAGATCATGGAAGACTACTTTACACCCAAACCCTGAAAGCCTTTTAGCCGTAGCTTTTCCCATATTTCCATAGCCAATAAGACCAACGGTCTTTCCCAGCAGCTCATCCCCCCTGTTTTCTTCACGCTTCCAGATACCATTTTTCACTTCCTGGGAAGCAATAAAAAGTCTGTTCATCAAAATTAACAACATTCCTACCACGTGTTCCGCAACAGAATCTCGGTTTCCTTCTGGAGAATTGATCAACTGAATACCCAGCTTTTCGGCCACAGGGATATCAATATTTTCCATTCCAGCACCTACTCTAGCAATAAACTTCAGATTTTTCCCTTTCTCAAGGAAATTTTTATCCAACGGAATTCTGCTTCTGATAATGATTCCGTCATAATTTTGAATTTTACTGCAAACCTCATCATAGGAAGATGTAAAATCTTCTTCCAAAATAAAATTCTGGGCTAAAAGCTGTTCTGTAATGAGAGGATGGTTTTTATCTAAAAGAAGAATTTTCATTTTGATATAAAATTTAGGAATTAATACATCCGGAAATTGCTGTTCCGGATCGTTAAATATCTTATTGTAACACAGGCTTTGTCGAGACCCGGAAAAGACAAATGCTTTTAAGCTCGCAAAGGTGTCAGCACTCAGCAAAGTTTAAAAGCATTTTCTCTTACAAAATATTTGTTTTATTTTTTATCTTTCTTAGGCTCCTGTGGCTCCTGAAATAATTTCTTCAGCTCTACGGATTCCAGTGGTTTCATTCTTCCGGAAAGAATCAGTGAAAGTTCTTTTCTACGGAATGCAGCAGCAAATCTTTCTTTTTCTTCTTCTGTTTCCGGTACCATTTCCGGAATAGGAATAGGACGGTTGAATTCATCTACCGCAACGAAAGTATAGATCCCAGCATTGGTATGAATCTTTTTCTGGTTGATTGGATCATCCAGCCATACATCTACATATACTTCCATGGAAGTAGAAAATGCTCTGGAAACTTTAGATTCCAATACCACCACTCCACCTTCTGGAATTGGGTGATTGAAGGAAACGTGATTTACAGAAGCTGTTACCACTCTTCTTTCGCAATGTCTTGCAGCAGAAATAGACGCGCAACGGTCCATTTTTGCTAAAAGTTCACCACCGAAAAGATTTCTTAAAGAGTTTGTTTCATTCGGAAGAACGATATTGGTCATGATAGTCAGAGATTCTGACGCTTTTTTTATTTTTGCCATTTAGTCTTAGTGTTGATTGGAGCAGCCGGAGTAGTTTTCGTTCCTTTTCCGACAGGTTTTACCAGTGAATCTGCCTTCAGTGAATCTGAAACAGGCGCTTCCGGTGTATGCGCCATTATTTTAACAGTATCTTTTACGATTCTATGGGTAGAAGTCTGGACAGAAACTTTATTAAAAGATTTTTTTCCAAAAAGAAGTTCCTGCTGGGTAAATGCAAGGTATAAAATTCCCAAAACAGGAATTAATAATAAGAATACCCAAAGAATTACTTTCTTAAATTTATAATCATTTTCACGGTTTACTGAGGCTGTTACTTTTTCCCCGTTATTGATATCCGAGAATCTGATCTCTTCCAGGCCATAAAAATCCGGACGTCCAGATTCTATTCTTTTTCCTTTGAAATGGGTAACGCCTTCTTCAATTAAAACCGTCCCAAGGTTTTGAATTTCAAGAACCTGTTCTGACTGCAGTTTTTTCTTCCAAAAGTCGGTCTGAATTTTCAGATCACTTCTGGAAGCTTCCAAAGACATCTGTTTTTGGGCAGCAATAAAAGCGGTAAGATCTTCAGTCTGTACTTCATAGTCAATCGTAAATTCAATCTGACTGGCCGGAGGCAGGATGCTTCCGTTTTCGGAATTGATAATTGCTTTAGAATTTTTCAGAGAAAACACCCCAAAGCCTGGAACCGTGGAAGTTCCAAATTGTTTTAAATATTCTAAAATGTATGCTGAAATATTCATTTGGACGCAAATTTATAACTTTTTCATGACTTTTGAAGATATTTAACGGATATAAAAAAAGACTGCCGAGGCAGCCTTTTAATTATTTTACACTAAAAATGAAATACTCTTATTATTTATGCTGTCAAAAGACAAATTTATAAATCTGCTTATTTACATTTTTCAGCCATCTCTATGTTATTGAATTTTCCAGCTGATCCCAAACATAAAATTGGTTCCTGCCTGGGCAAAGTAATAAGCCTGGCTACCATCCACTGCTCCATTATTCACATATTTTCTGTTGAATAGATTGTTTACTAATAATTTCAGTGCAATATCGTTGTTGCCAATTTTAAATTGATACTGAGCATTAAAATCGGTCAGGAAATAATCTTTAAGCTGAAAGTTTTTATCTTCTGTATTATCCAGATACTGTTTATCAACATACTGGTTCATCAGGGCAAACTGGAAGTTTTTGGTTGGGTTGAATCTCACTCCCAGATTAGCAATCACGTTGGGAGAGAATGAAATCTGTGTATTTCCCAAACTCTGAGGTACGGTTCCATTTTGGATATTAAAGTCCTGATTTCTGTTCTGGCTTAACGTCAGATTCCCGGTAACTTCCCATTTTTTTGATAGTTTTGCTAATGCACCAATTTCAATTCCTCTTCTGTAGCTCTTTCCTGAGTTTGTTCTGATGAATGCCCCAACGTTGCTAAGGTTACCATTTAAAACCAACTGATTTACATAATACATATAGTAAAGATTGGCCGTTACAGATACAACTCCAAACTGTTTTTCCAAACCGGCTTCAAAATCGTGAAGTTTCTCCGGCTTAACGTCATTATTGGCCATGATATCTTCTCTGTTCGGCTCACGGTGGGCGTGTGCATAGGATAAGAACACTTTACCACCATCAATTCTGTAATTCACACCCGCTTTCGGATTAAAAAACAGCCAGTTTTTATCCAGGTTAGCACCCTCTTTATCACCAGCCATCAGGATTTTGGTATTATAAGTGATATTTCTAAGCTGCAAATCTCCGAAAAACTCAAAGTTATTCACTCTAAATAACGCTTTTGCAAAACCTGAAACTTCATTTTTCACTGAGCGGTTTCTGTAATATTCGCTTTCTTCAATTTGTGGATAGAACACGCCGCTAACGTTTCCGAAATGCCTGCCGTAATACTGATTGGCTACTGCCCCAACGTTGATGTCAAGGTTTTCAAATTTCCCGTAAAGCGTTGAAACGACACCGTAGAAGTCATTATTCAGCCATTTTTTTCTGATAAAATCTGACGATTTAACGGTTTGTCCGTTTTCAATAATATTGGGAAGATTATATCTTGAAAAAGCATTATCCTGCTTATAATTTTCATAATATCCTTTTCCTTTGGTGTAGTGAAAAGTGGTCTCCAGATTCCATCGGTCATTGAATTTCTGTTCCCATAATAACTGATAGTGGCTCTGTCTGTAATTATCGGTTTCGTTATCATAAAAGCCAACAATATTTTCCCAGTTGGCATCATAAATCACGCCTGATCCATTAAACTTAGGGTCAGTTTCCCATCTTTCTTTGGTTACTCCACCCCACGCCTGATACGTTTTTTCTTTTCCACCAAAAGCCATTAGTCTAAGCTTTGTTTTTCCTTCTTCGAATAAAGCTGTAAAATTGTAAGAATGCAAATCTGAGGATGCTCTATCTATATAGCCATCAGAGTGAATCCTGGTATACCTTCCCATTACTGAAAGACGGTTTTTCCAGAACTTTCCGGAACCTATTTCAGCAGCATATTTGTACGTATTAAAAGAGCCATAGCTGTCATCTGTTTTGAAATAAAATTTTTCTTCGGGATCCTTTGAAATAACATTCACACTTGCTCCAAAAGCAGAAACCCCATTATTGGAAGTTCCAACTCCTCTCTGAATGACAATCTGCGATGCTGAACTCGTTAAATCCGGAACATTCACAAAAAACGTTCCCTGGCTTTCCGAATCATTGTAGGGAACCCCATTCATCATAACATTAATAGACGACCCCGAAACTCCACGAATTCTGAACCCCGTATATCCTACTCCGTTTCCAGCGTCAGAAGTCGAAATAATGGAAGTTTGATTTTTCAAAAGAATAGGAAGATCCTGTCCTAGATTTCTACTTTCTAAATCTTTTTGAACATTGATAATTTCCTTAGCAACAGGAAGTCTTTTAGTAAAGCTGACCGCTTCAATTTCTCTGACTTTCAGAGAGTCTTTATTTTGAGCCTGCATAAAGGCTACAGAGCCTACACTAAGCCCTAAAAAAAATAATCCTTTCATTCTATAAATCTTTGACATTTAATGAATAAAAGGGGATCGATAAGATATTATACAGTTCTGGCTCTATATGAGCAGACGTCCCTAAACAGCATTACCTGTTCCAGGTTCATTGGGTATAATCTCAGCCTGTAAAAGCACCCCTTTATTTCAACTGCAAAATTACAAAAAATATATGAGATGCGGAATGAGACGTATCTAACTAAGGAAGTGGCAAGTATCGAGAATAATTGATAATTGATAAGTGATAAGTGATAAGTGATAAGTGATTAATCTAATAGGTTTTATTATTTGAATCAATATAATAGTAGTTACTGCCATCTTTTGTCACTTCAAACATCTTTCCCAATTTCCAGCTGAAGTTTCTTTTTATATTGGCATATTCAAAAGGAATTACAATCTTATTATTGACATCAATAACTCCAAACCTGTCGTTATTGGAAGCTACAATCATTGGGTCGGCAACATCATCTCCTTCCATAATGTAAAGATACTGATACTGGGGGTAGATCTTAAACTGTCTGTAATCTGCTGCATTGACAAATTTTGATTTTTCTATAATTCCATAAAACCCATTCAGAATATAAGCCTGAAAGAGCTGTTGTTTATATTCTTCAAACTTGCACTTTCCAAGATCAGCATCTTTGAACTGATAAACCCTTTTTCCTGTCTGATCAATACGATAGGAAATCATATTTTTCTCTACTGTCGCATAATTATTACTTCCAAATTTCCGAACTTTCTCGTTGGGAGAGTTCTGAAGATTACAATCTTCATAAAAAAAGACAGCGATATGATACTCCGGCTGAATAATAAACTTCCCATTTTGATTAACGTATCCAAAATCACTCCCTTTCTTTTTGGGAATCAGAACCGGAAGGTTTTTATTGATAACCACGAGATCAGGATTAGGCTTAGTTGCCTGTATTGCTTTTTTCATCGGGGTTTTGGTTACATTTTTCACTTGTATTTTCTTCCCAGATTTATTCTGTGAGAAAACAAAAACCGAAATAAAAATGCATAAAAAATTCAGGATATTTTTCATATTCATCATATGTTCGCAAAATTACGGCCAAAAATAGAAATTATCAAATTCATATTTATAAAGAATCTAAATAATTTCATTCCCATAAAATAGTAAAATTTCGTAATTTTGGGCAACATTTTGAATTGTTTAATAATTTTAAAACTTTTAAAAAAAGTGTAGATTATACTGACTTTAGTCCGGTTCATGTTGCCTATTAAAATGCGAGAACTCAAAATGTTATTAACTGTATTTTATACAGACCGGTAAAGAAGTCATAATACGATCAAATATTTTTAGTCTACCTTTAATATTGAAAGACTTCTATTATGAATATTTATAAGGATTACATCAAAGAAATTGAAGAAAGAAAAAACCAGGGGCTTAATCCGAAGCCTATCGATGGTTCTGAATTACTAAGCGAAATCATTACGCAAATTAAAGATTCAGGTAATGAACATCGAGCAGACTCTCTTAACTTTTTTATTTATAACACGCTGCCGGGAACGACAAGTGCTGCCGGGGTAAAAGCTAAATTTTTAAAGGAGATCATCCTTGGTGAATCCTTGGTAGAAGAAATCACTCCGGCTTATGCATTTGAGTTATTATCTCACATGAAAGGAGGACCTTCCATTGATGTATTGCTGGATCTTGCATTAGGTAACGATCCTGCTGTTGCTAAAGAAGCAGCAAACGTTCTTAAGACACAGGTTTTCCTTTATGACGCTGATACAAATCGTCTGAAAGAAGCATTTGAAAGCGGTAATGAAATCGCAAAAGAAATTGTTGAAAGTTATGCACAGGCTGAGTTTTTCACTAAACTGCCGGAAGTTGCTGAAGAAATAAAAGTAGTTACTTATATCGCCGGTGAAGGAGACATTTCTACGGATTTACTTTCTCCCGGTAACCAAGCTCACTCAAGATCTGACCGTGAACTTCACGGCAAATGTATGATCACTCCTCAGGCGCAGGAAGAAATCAAAGCTTTACAGGCGCAGCATCCAGATGCAAGCGTAATGCTTATTGCTGAAAAAGGAACGATGGGTGTAGGTTCATCAAGAATGTCAGGAGTAAATAATGTGGCTCTTTGGACCGGTAAACAAGCTAGTCCATATGTACCATTCGTAAATATTGCTCCAATTGTTGGAGGTACAAACGGTATTTCTCCAATCTTCCTTACTACAGTTGACGTTACCGGAGGTATCGGTATTGATCTTAAAAACTGGGTGAAGAAACTGGATGAAAACGGAAACGCTGTTCGTAATGAAAATGGAGATGTAGTTCTTGAAGAAGCTTATTCAGTAGCAACAGGAACTGTATTAACCATTAATACAAAAACACAGAAATTATATAACGGCGATAAGGAATTAATTGACCTTGCTAAGTCTTTCACTCCTCAAAAGATGGAATTCATCAAAGCGGGAGGATCTTACGCTATCGTATTCGGTAAAAAATTACAGACATTTGCTGCTCAACTTTTAGGTATTGAAGCTCCAGCTGTCTTTGCTCCTTCAAAAGAGATTTCTCACGAAGGACAAGGTCTTACTGCAGTAGAAAAAATCTTTAACAGAAATGCTGTTGGAACAACTCCGGGGAAAGTATTACACGCCGGTTCTGATGTTCGTGTACAGGTTAATATTGTTGGTTCGCAGGATACGACAGGTCTTATGACTTCTCAGGAGCTTGAATCAATGGCTGCCACTGTGATTTCACCAGTTGTTGACGGTGCTTACCAATCAGGATGTCACACCGCTTCCGTGTGGGATAAAAAAGCGCAAGCTAATATTCCTAAACTAATGAAGTTTATGAACGAATTCGGTCTGATCACAGCTCGTGACCCTAAAGGGGAATATCATGCTATGACTGACGTAATTCACAAAGTTCTTAATGATATTACTGTAGACGAGTGGGCGATCATCATTGGTGGTGACTCACACACAAGAATGTCAAAAGGAGTTGCTTTTGGAGCTGACTCAGGAACAGTGGCCCTTGCATTAGCTACGGGTGAAGCATCTATGCCAATTCCTGAATCTGTAAAAGTAACTTTCAAAGGAAACATGAAAGAACACATGGATTTCCGTGATGTTGTTCATGCTACTCAGGCTCAGATGTTGAAGCAATTTGGAGGGGAGAACGTATTTCAGGGAAGAATCATTGAGGTTCACATCGGAACACTTCCTGCTGACCAGGCATTTACATTTACAGACTGGACTGCTGAAATGAAGGCAAAAGCTTCTATCAACATTTCTGAAGATAATACTTTGATCGAATCACTGGAGATCGCAAAAAGCAGAATCCAGATTATGATCGACAAAGGTATGGATAACAAAAACCAGGTTCTTCAAGGCTTGATCGACAAAGCTGATAAGAGAATTACAGAAATCAGATCAGGTGAAAAACCTGCTTTGACTCCGGATTCAAATGCTAAATATTATGCTGAAGTAGTTGTAGATCTTGACATCATCGTAGAACCTATGATTGCTGATCCGGATGTAAACAATGAAGACGTTTCTAAGAGATATACTCACGATACTATCAGAGATCTTTCTTATTATGGTGGTGAGAAAAAAGTAGATCTTGGTTTCGTAGGATCTTGTATGGTTCACAAAGGAGACCTTAAGATTGTTTCACAAATGCTTAAAAACCTTGAAAAGCAACAAGGAAAAGTAGAATTCAATGCTCCTCTTGTAGTAGCAGCACCTACCTATAACATCATTGATGAATTAAAGGCAGAGGGAGACTGGGAAGTATTAGAGAAATATTCAGCTTTTGAATTTGATGACAATACTCCAAAAGGAGAGGCTCGCGTTGAATATAAAAATGTAATGTATCTTGAGCGTCCTGGCTGTAACCTTTGTATGGGTAACCAGGAAAAAGCTGCTAAAGGAGATACAGTGCTGGCAACTTCTACCCGTCTTTTCCAGGGAAGAGTGGTTGAAGATTCTGAACGTAAGAAAGGAGAATCTCTGCTTGCCTCTACGCCAGTAGTTGTTTTATCTGCTATTATCGGAAGAATTCCTAGCATAGATGAGTATAAAGCTGCCGTTGAAGGTATTGACCTGACCACTTTTGTACCTTCTATTAAGGAATTAACAAGTACAAGCGCTCACTAAGGGAATTAAAAAATAAGTCGTAAGACTATTAAACACTATAGAAATGGAAGATTTTGGTCCTTTAGGATTTAAAATCTTCCATTTTTTTTGTTTAGAATGCTTCTATTTTATGATAAATACGTTTTTTTTTCGACAAAATCCACAAAATAGAATCTATTTTTTCTTAAATTGAAAGTTATAAAATCTCTTGATTTAATAGTCAAAATCATCCCTATTTATGGATTATAGGAACGTTTTTTGATGTATAAAAAAAATGATTATTCTTTTTCTACATAAGAGAAAAAGACATTAACGGAAAAAGAACTAAACTAAATAAAATATGACTTTTGATATTGATATGATCAAAAAAGTGTACGAGCGCTACCCTGATAGAATTGCTGCGGCAAGACAAATCGTGGGAAAACAGCTTACACTTTCAGAAAAAATCCTTTATACCCACCTTTGGGAAGGGAATGCTACACAAGCCTATGAAAGAGGAAATTCTTATGTAGACTTTGCTCCGGACAGAGTAGCAATGCAGGATGCAACTGCGCAGATGGCGCTGCTTCAATTCATGCAGGCAGGAAAAACAAAAGTGGCTGTACCTTCAACGGCCCACGCCGATCACCTGATCCAGGCAAAAGTAGGCGCAGACAAAGATTTACAGGAAGGTATCAACAAAAACTCTGAGGTATTCAACTTCTTAAGTTCCGTATGTGATAAATACGGAATCGGATTCTGGAAGCCGGGAGCTGGTATTATTCACCAGGTTGTATTGGAAAATTATGCATTTCCCGGAGGAATGATGATTGGAACAGACTCACACACAGTAAATGCAGGCGGACTTGGAATGGTGGCTATTGGTGTAGGAGGTGCTGACGCAGTGGATGTAATGGCAGGAATGGCATGGGAACTAAAAATGCCCAAACTTATCGGTGTAAAATTAACCGGTAGAATGAACGGATGGACTTCTGCTAAGGATGTTATCTTAAAGGTAGCAGGAATTCTTACTGTAAAAGGAGGTACAGGATGCATCGTAGAATACTTTGGAGAAGGAGCGGAATCTCTTTCTGCAACAGGTAAAGGTACGATCTGTAATATGGGTGCCGAAATTGGAGCTACAACTTCTACTTTCGGATATGATGATTCCATGAGAAGATATCTGGCTGCTACAGGAAGACAGGATGTAGTGGATGCAGCTGATAAAATAGCAGAACATTTAACAGGTGATGCTGAAGTATATGCCAATCCAGGACAGTATTTCGATCAATTAATCGAAATTAACCTTTCTGAATTGACTCCTCACTTAAACGGACCTTTCACTCCGGACTTAGCAACTCCGGTTGCTGAATTCAAAGCCAAAGCGGAAGCAAACGGATGGCCTCTGGAGGTTGAATGGGCGCTTATTGGTTCTTGTACCAACTCTTCTTATGAAGATTTGTCCAGAGCGGCTTCTATTGTAGAAGATGCGGTTGCCAAAGGAGTAAAACCTAAAGCAATTTTAGGGATTAACCCAGGTTCTGAGCAGGTAAAATTCACAGCGGAAAGAGACGGTTTCTTAGATTCTTTCAGAAAATTTGAAAACGCAAGAATCTTTACCAATGCTTGTGGGCCATGTATCGGACAATGGGACAGAGAAGGAGCCGAAAAAGGAGAAAAAAACTCTATTATTCACTCTTTTAACAGGAACTTTGCAAAAAGAGCTGACGGTAACCCGAATACTCATGCATTCGTAGCTTCACCGGAAATGGTAGCAGCTGTTGCAATTTCAGGTAGATTAGATTTTAATCCTATTACAGATACATTAACTAATGAAGCTGGTGAACAGGTAAAACTTGACGAGCCTAAAGGTTCTGAACTTCCTGCAAGAGGTTTCGCGGTAGATGATAACGGATATCAGGCACCTTCAGCAGATGGATCTGGTATTGTAGTTAACGTAAGCCCTACTTCAGACAGACTTCAGTTACTGGAAGAATTCCCTGCTTGGGATGGTAAAAATATTAAAGGAGCTAAAGTATTGATCAAAGCTTTCGGAAAATGTACAACTGACCACATCTCTATGGCTGGACCATGGCTGAAATACAGAGGTCACCTTGACAATATTTCAAACAACATGCTGATTGGAGCAGTAAATGCTTACAATATGGAAACCAATAAGGTTAAAAATGAATTAACCGGTGAATACGGTGAAGTTCCGGCTGTACAAAGAGCTTACAAGGCTGCAGGAGTTCCAACAATCGTTGTGGGAGACCAAAACTACGGCGAAGGTTCTTCAAGAGAACATGCTGCTATGGAGCCTAGGCATCTTGGTGTGAAAGCGGTACTGGTAAAATCATTTGCCAGAATCCACGAAACAAACCTTAAAAAACAAGGGATGCTGGGAATCACTTTCGCTAATGAAGCAGATTATGACAAAATCCAGGAAGATGACACTGTCAACTTCTTAGATCTTGATCAGTTTGCTCCGGGCAAACAGCTGGCTTTAGAATTTATTCACGCAGACGGAACCAAAGATATCGTCATGGCAAATCACACTTACAATGACCAGCAGATTGACTGGTTCAAGGCTGGTTCTGCTCTGAACTTAATTAAGCAACAGGAAAAATAAAATTAATTTGTTAGATTGATTAATAGAAAGACGGCTTCACCAGAAGTCGTCTTTCTTTATTTTAACCTGCTCAAATGTTTGCTCTATAACTACCTCTTACCGGAATCTCACGTTCATCAACCCGGTCGTCAAAAACTTGTCCGTCAGCTAAGCCCGGCGTTAAAAAAGTATGGATCAATTCCTGATCAATTAATATCGAAATTTCCTCCTTCATCAGTATGAGATGAAGATAATAATCTGATGTATTTTTATAAAAACGAAATAAACCCAAATTTTCACCTAACTATCAATCAGTTAAATAAGCAACCCATTACGTATACATTCGGAAACCCATTAATTTAACTTTATCGGGAACTATTTTTTCCTCTATCAATATATAATGAATTTATTCTTCTACAGACAAAATTGTAATTTATACAATAGAATTGTTGTAACAAATTATATTTTTTAGCGTCTAACCCAATAGTAGTAAAAAACATTATGAAAAAAACTATATTCGCTTTATCACTCTTAAGTTTTGTTTTTGCCTTTTCACAGGAAAAAGATAATAATACATCTAAAGAGAAACAGATAGAAGGTGTTGTGATCACCAAAACTAAAAAAGCCGTTGAACAGAAAGCAGACCGAACTATTTTCGACTTTTCAGAGCAGCCTCAACTGAACAACGGAAATGTACTGGAAGGAATTAAAAAGCTTCCGGGGCTTGTAGCCACAGACATCGCAGGAATGATGTATCAGGGGAAAATGCTGGATGTTTATCTTAACGGAAGACCTTTAAATATTACTTCGAACGAGCTAAACTCTTTTCTGGAAGGAATGCCAGCCAACTCTGTAGAGAGGATTGAAGTGGTTACCCAGCCAGGTGCTGAATTTCCAGCAACTTCCGGAGGGGCCATCATGAACATCATTACGAATAAAAATGCCAATAAATACTTAACAGCTACTTATTCTGGAAATTATTCTTTCTCGAATTATGATAAGTATAGAAACAGGACAACCAACTCCCTTAATTTAAATGCAAGAAATAAGTTTTTCGGATGGCAGCTGAACGTGGGGCAAAATTACCGTGAAGGAATGTTGAATACACAACAGGACAATATTTTAAATGGTAATACGGATCGATTTTCCCGCGGATATTTTGCAAAATCAGGATTATCATTTGATTTAGGACAAGATAAATTACTCCTTAACTACGATATTTATCACAATAATAATGATAACTATACTCTGAGTCATGGTATTGGTGACAAAACACCGGATAAAAGCCCTCAGGGATTTTACTATAGGGATTATGAGTTTAACACCTCAGATATTGCTCACACGAATACGGTAAGACAGGAAGCTGTAGTAACGTATCAGAAACGTTTCTTTGATAAATCTCAAAAACTGGATTTCCAGTTCGGATATACAAAGGCTTATACAAAGTTTGGGCAGGATAATGTATTTTTTGACAAAACTTTTGAAAAGCCAGAGGAAAAACTGCCAAGAGCCGTTCTCGGAAATACAGTGAATAACAATTCTGATATGAGGGTTGCTAATTTTAAGATCGATTATTCGCAGCCAATCAAACTTCTTGATGGTGGCAAAGTAAGCGCGGGAGGATTATACGAAAGACAGGATTTTGATACGGAAAGTTTTGGGCTTACCAATTTGAATTATCACAGACAAACAGCTTCTACTTATTTAGAATTTCAGGCTAAATTAAAAAAGTTTGATTTTACATTGGGAGCAAGAGCGGAAAACTATGATATCTATGGAATTACAAGAAAGGATAGTCTGGGAACGATTATACAGAAAGATCTGACTCCTTTTAAGAAATTTAAACTTTTCCCCAATGCCAGCGTACAGTACAACCTGATGAATCAGGTGAATATTTCTGCGAATTATAACAAAAAGATAAGCTTACCAAGTATTTCAGCTCTTAACCCCAATAATACAACCTTTGCAGGACCGAATACGCAGATCAATGGTAACCCAAATCTTCAGCCTACTATTTTTGATAATTATGAGCTGAAAATTTCTGCTTTTGATTATGCTTTTATTGGATATAGTGTAAGCTCGGCGAATAACCAGGTCGCACAGATCATTAGAAAAGACGGTAGAAATCTTTATAATGAACAGGTGAATATCTCAAATATGAAAATTCATAACTTCAATGTTGGACTTCCTGTTCCGTTTTTAATTTTCAGTAAGTCAATAGGGGAAATCATGAAGTCTAACTTCAATCCTGACAAAATGAATTTCATGTATATCTACGCAGGATATCAAAAGCATGAAATTGATAACCTCAACAACAAGGGGTTCTGGATTTTCAATATAATGACCCAGCTGCTTCTTCCAAAAGATATCAAACTGACAGCCAACTATAGCTATCTGACTCCTAAAGCAGGCTATTTTTACTTTACAGCGGAAAAACCTTTTAACAATAATGTAGATATTACATTAACGAAGAAGTTTATGAATAACCGTCTGACTGTATCTGTTTTTGCAAATGATATTTTCAACGGACAGGTGATGCAGGTACGTTCTAATCCTCCTTTGGGCGAGAGTGTAATGCTTAGAACCAAATATGATTCAAGAAACTTTGGGGTTTCAATCAATTACAAAATTCCTACGAAGAATAAACTGGCTAAGGAAGATGCAAATATTCTTAACAGTACTAAGAAAGAGGATAACGGAGGTGTAATGCAGCAAGGACAATAATTTTTTTATATCAAAATAAGATGAGGCAGTAATAATTTTACTGCCTCATTTTTTATATGTGAGAAATTGGTTTCATACAAAAGATACTTAAAAATCTATCGTTTGAAATCTCCAATTGAATGTATCAACAAGGGTAATCTGATTAAGGTTCACAGGAAGTTCTGTAATAATTTTCAGGGTCTGAAGTGCCATCATACTTCCTATTATTCCCGGTAATGCTCCTAAAACCCCAAGACTGTCACAATCGGGTACGTCTTCATCAAAAGGCGGATCGGGAAATATATCCCTCAGGTTTTTGCTTCCTTTATGATTGAATACCGCCAATTGTCCTGAGAATCCAAGAATACTTCCATACACTAATGTTTTTTTAAGTTTCACACAGGTGTCATTGACTAAATATCTTGTGGAAAAATTATCTGACCCATCTACTATAATATCATACTGAGAGAGTATTTCCGCTGCATTGGCGCTATTAATTTTTTGTTCAATTGCTACAAAATTAATCTGACGATTCAGGTTTTCTACAAAGTTTTTGGCACTTTTAACTTTTGCAGTTCCTACGCTATTTTCGGTATGTATAATCTGCCGGTTCAGGTTATGAAGTTCAACAAGATCAAAATCAGCGGCACCTAAAGTCCCGACTCCTGCAGCAGAGAGATATTGAATGATAGGGCTTCCAAGACCTCCTGCTCCTATAACAAGTACTTTTGAACCCATTATTCTCTTCTGACCTTCCAATCCTACTTCTTCAATAAATATCTGCCGGCTGTATCTTTTAAAAATATCTTCACTTGTCATTTCACTCAATTTAAATCACAATTCTAAACGTTAATAACCACTGTACACAGAATCCCAGTCTTTCATCACGGGATCATAGCCTGCTTTGCTGATCATGGTTTTAATGGCTTCCACACTTCTTTCATCACTGGTTTCAAACTGCTCCAAAGATTCTTTATCTACGGAATATCCTCCGGGATTGGTTTTTGATCCTGCACTCATTGCTGTTGCTCCCAGTGATACAATATTATTCCGGAATACTTCATTTTCTCTTGTGGATATTGATATTTCAAGGTCTTCATTCCAGATTCTGTAGGCACAGATTAACTGGAGTAAATCTTTATCTTCCATAATAAAATTGGGTTCTATAATTCCTTCTGCAGGCCGCAATCTCGGAAAGGAAACCGAAAATTTACTTTTCCAGTACTGCTTCTGTAAATAATCAATATGAAGTGCATTGAAAAAACTGTCTACACGCCAATCTTCCAATCCCAGTAAAACCCCCAATCCTATTTTATGAATACCCGATTGTCCTATTCTGTCCGGTGTGTCCAGACGAAAATGGAAGTTAGATTTTTTACCTTTCGGATGATATTCTTTATAGACTTCCTGATGATAGGTTTCCTGATATACCAATACAGAATGTACTCCTTCCTTATGCAGAATCCTGTATTCATCTTCCAGCAAAGGCTGTACTTCAATGGAAATATTGGAAAAGTGAGGTTTTAATAATCGGACAGCATTTTGAAAATACGGAACTCCAACTATTTTATTGGCTTCTCCACTTACCAGCAGTACATGATTAATCCCCTTTGATTTCAGGACTGAAGCTTCAATCATTAACTCCGTATCAGAGAGCGTTTTCCGTTTCAAAGGATTGTCTAAGCTGAATCCGCAATAGGTACAGATATTCTGGCATTCATTACTCAGATACAAAGGAGCGTACAGCTGAATAGTCTTTCCAAAGCGTTTTTGAGTAAGAGAACGCGTCATTTTTGCCATCATCTCCAATTCCCGGGAAGCCGCCGGTGAAAGTAGATTCAGAAAATCATCAATTGTTTTATTCTTTTTCTGAAGACTTTGATAAACGTCTGTTAAGCTTACCTTATTAAGCCTGTTCTTTACATCACTCCAGTTATATTGTTCAAAAACATCTTTAAAACTGTTCATCATTTTGGTTTTATTCAAATAAAAACGAAGTAAGCGGGCTTGAAGCTTCTGCATGGTTTGCAATACTCCCTAGTCCCGATTCAAAAGCCCGTCTTCCGGCAATTACACCTTCTTTAAAAGCTACAGCCATGTTTAATGGGTTTCCTGCTACAGCAATGGCTGTATTAACAAGAACTGCATCAGCTCCCATTTCCATTGCTTTTGCTGCATCTGACGGGGCACCTATCCCGGCATCTACTACTACCGGAACATTGCTCTGGCTAATAATAATTTCCAGAAAATCCTGTGTTCTCAGTCCTTTATTCGTTCCTATCGGAGCTCCCAAAGGCATTACTACGGCAGTTCCTGCATCCTCAAGGCGTTTGCACAATACCGGGTCTGCATGGATATAGGGCATTACTACAAATCCTAATCTGGCAAGTTCTTCTGTAGCATAAAGTGTTTCTATAGGATCGGGTAATAAATATTTTGGATCTGGATGAATTTCAAGCTTTACCCAGTTGGTTTCAAGTGCTTCCTGGGCCAGCTGAGCGGCCAATACAGCTTCTTTAGCTGTTCTAGCCCCTGAAGTATTGGGTAAAAGATGAACGTTTGTAGCTCTCAATGAGTCTAGCAAATCATCTTCTGCAGACTGTGCGTCAATTCTTTTGAGTGCCATAGTCACCATATCAGTTCCTGAAGCGACGACAGATGAGGTCATATCGTTGAGACTCCCGAATTTACCTGTTCCTAAAAATAGTCTGGATTCAAAAGTTCTTCCTGCTATTACTAATTTTTGATTGTTCATATACAAATATTTATTTTTTTGTAAAGCCATATCCGGTCGTTAATTTCAACTGTTTTTGTTCAGTGAAATACTTCGTCAATAACGATTTCATATCATTGCTTTTTTTAAATCATTAATAATGGATGGCTGTCTAGTAATCTCACCAGAAATTGAAGCTCCGTAAATTCCGATCTCCTGTAATGGTAAAAGATCATCCAGAGTAACACTGCCAATAGCAAAGATCTTTGGAATCTCCATCGATCTGTTTTTTAAATAATTAACAATTCCCAGATACCCCTCAAAGCCTAAAACAGGGCTCAGCTTTTCCTTCGTAGCAGTAAATCTCAGGGGCCCCAGACCTATATAATCACAGCGCTCATTAATTCTTTGAAGTATATCAGATATTGTATTGGCTGTTCCGCCAATGAATTTGTTTTCCCCTAAAATAAGTCTTGCTTCTTCTACAGAACCATCATTCAACCCCAAATGAACACCATCAGCATCTATATTTTTTACCAGCTGAACATGATCATTAATGATACAAACTGACTTATATTCTGAACATAATTTTTTTGATAATTCACAAAGGCTTATCAATTCATTTTCAGGAGCATTTTTCCATCGTACCTGCACCCATTGTATTCCGTGGTCTAAAGCTTTCCGGATATTGAATTCCTGTTCCTGTTTTGTGTTTCCCTGCGATATGTATTGTAATTTTTCCATGTTTATAAAGAATGTTTTCCGAGATTATAAAAGGGCATTTTTTATGCATTTTTTAAAACTATTTATTGGTTCTTCACTCTCCCAAACTGCCCCTAACAAAGCAACTCCATCCGCTCCGGCGTCCAAAGCCTCCTGAATATGGGCAAGATCAATTCCTCCCAGAGCAATCAGTTTTACATCAGGGTTCCTTCTGTGTTTTATACTCTCCAAAACTGTTGAATTTTCACCATATCCTTTTTTAGAAATACTTGGAAAGAACGGGCTTATGAAAGCATATTCCCATTCTTTTTCCAAAGCATTGTAGGTGGTAATATCATGCACAGAAGTTGAGATGACATTTTCCTCTGTAAAAGGCCTTTGTTTTTCTTCAAGCCTGTCTATTTCTCTAAAATGAAATCTCGAAATCCCAAAATCTCTGCCCAGATCATAATGGGTATGGAGAACCAGCTGAGGATAAAATAAAGCATCAATCTTATTGAGATAGCCGATCATCTCCTGTAGAGCCATTTGAGGTTTTCTGATATGGAGCAGATCTAGCCCTTCCTGAAACATCTGGTTAACAGTGTCTATTTCATTTCGAACCTTCAGTTCAGGAGTGATAACAAGGATCATATATAGATTTCTTTTCCTTTTTCAATAAATTCCTGTGATTTATCCAGCATTCCTTTTTCTGCAGACTCCCTGATCTCCTGAGTAATTTTCATGGAACAGAATTTCGGTCCGCACATAGAACAAAAATGGGCAATTTTAGCCCCATCAGCGGGAAGAGTTTCATCATGATAGGATCTTGCTGTTTCCGGGTCTAATGAAAGATTAAACTGATCTTCCCATCTGAATTCAAATCTGGCTTTACTTAGGGCATTATCTCTGTATTGCGCTCCAGGATGTCCTTTCGCCAAATCTGCAGCGTGTGCAGCCAGTTTATACGTGATCACTCCAACTTTTACGTCATCTCTGTTTGGAAGTCCTAAATGTTCTTTCGGTGTTACATAGCAAAGCATGGCACAACCAAACCATCCGATCATTGCAGCTCCAATTCCGGAAGTGATATGATCATAACCGGGGGCAATATCTGTAGTTAGAGGTCCTAGGGTATAGAATGGAGCTTCATGGCATTCTTCAAGCTGTTTCTCCATGTTTTCTTTAATCATATGCATAGGAACGTGTCCGGGACCTTCAATCATTACCTGTATATTGTGTTTCCATGCAATTTTTGTCAGTTCACCTAAAGTTTCCAGTTCTGCAAACTGAGCTGCATCATTGGCATCAGCAATAGAACCGGGACGCAGACCATCTCCCAGAGAGAAGGCAACATCATATTTTTTCATAATCTCACAGATCTCTTCAAAATGAGTATACAGGAAACTTTCTTTATGATGGTATAAGCACCATTTTGCCATAATAGATCCGCCTCTGGACACAATTCCTGTTACTCTATTGGCTGTCAAATGGATATAACGTAATAAAACTCCTGCATGAATCGTAAAATAAGAAACCCCTTGTTCAGCCTGCTCAATCAGAGTATCCCTAAAAACTTCCCATGTCAGATCCTCTGGTACTCCTTTCACTTTTTCCAGAGCCTGATAAATTGGAACGGTACCAATTGGAACCGGACTGTTTCTGATAATCCATTCTCTTGTCTCGTGGATATTCTTCCCTGTTGAAAGATCCATAATGGTATCAGCTCCCCATCGGCAAGCCCAAACTGCTTTTTCAACTTCCTCTTCGATACTTGATGAAACGGCACTGTTCCCGATATTAGCATTAATTTTCACCAAGAAATTTCTTCCGATGATCATCGGCTCACTTTCCGGGTGATTGATATTATTAGGAATAATAGCTCTTCCGGCAGCGATCTCATCTCTTACAAACTCCGGTGTAATCTTAGTTTTCGGTGTATTGGCTCCAAAGCTGTTTCCGGCATGCTGAAAAGCCATTTCTTTTGAAACAGATTCCAGCTGTTCTATTCTTTGGTTTTCCCTGATGGCAACATATTCCATTTCAGGAGTGATAATTCCCTGTTTTGCATAATACAGCTGGGTAAGTTGTTTTCCTTCCTCAGCCACCTTAGGCTGATGATCATATGCAAAACGTAATTCATCAAGACGAGGATCCGCCAGACGGGCTTTCCCGTATTCTGATGTAATTCCTTCCAGGATACTGACATCTTTTCTGTCCAGGATCCATTGCTCCCTTATTCTCGGAAGTCCCTTCTGAATATCAATTTCTGCGGTTTCATCGGTATAGGGGCCTGACGTATCATAAACAGTTACCGGAGCATTATGTTCAAAGCCTCCATTAGTAAGTTTGGTGGGACTAAGCTGTATTTCACGCATTGCTACACTGATAGGATGTATTTTCCCTTCAACATAGATTTTCTTTGAGTTCGGAAATGGCGAACACGTAATTGAATGAGCCATAAGTATTGGTATTAAATATGAGAATTAACCGCCTTGAGTGGCAGTAATGATTAAAACTGAATCTCTGTCATTAAGGATGGTTTCTGCCCAGGCGGACAGCGGAATAATACGGTTGTTGAGCGCTACAGCAATACCCTTTTTCTTTCCGGGTAATTCAATAGCCAGTAAAGCTTCCAGATTTTCGGGAAGTATATCAAATGTTTTTCGGGTGTGGTTGATTATAAGTTCCATTCCTAATTATTTAAATACACTTTAGGAATGGCCATTATTGTACAATAGAATGTACAGCAAAAGTCATCAGCTTTTCCCTACGCTGGTATGATCCAGATCAGGTTCAAAGGGTAAAATCTCAGTCTGTTGATAACAGACACCCCTAAAGTCTGGGACGAAGTTAGTTATTTTTTAAGAATGCACAAAATTGAATTTACATTCAGTAAAAAACCATCCCGTAATTGAGATGGTTTAGTATTCTAGCCGCTGAATACATAAGAGTTTGATCAGCGTATCTTAGGGGGATAAAGTAATCGTTTTAATTTTCACAGGCTCTCCAAATAGCATCATTTTGCGGAACGGGAGCTGTAATTTCAATTTTTTCTTTAGTGACCGGATGAATAAACTCCAGTTTTCTTGCATGAAGATTAATTCCTCCATCAGGGTTGGAACGTGGAGAGCCATATTTTAAGTCTCCTTTTATTGGAACTCCGGTTTTTGATAGCTGAGCCCTGATCTGATGATGTCTTCCGGTTTCAAGATCAATTTCCAGCAGCAGATAATTATCTAATGTCTTAATAACATTATAGGTTAAAATCGCTTCTTTTGCTCCTTCTGTAACTTTAGTGAAAACAATGGCTTTATTATTCTTTTCATTTTTCTTTAAATAATGAACCAGCCTTTGGGTCTGTGGAATGATTTCTTTTGCCACCACTGCCCAATATGTTTTCTTGATCTCCCGGTTTTTTACCATCTGAGTAAGACGGGAAAGAGCCTTGGAAGTTTTAGCATAAATGACCAATCCCGAAGTTGGGCGGTCTATACGATGAACTAAACCGAGAAAAACATTTCCCGGCTTAGCATCTCTTATTTTTATAAAATTCTTTATAGATTCTAATAGTGATTCATCACCGGTTTTATCACCTTGTACAAGCTGTCCGACTTTTTTATTAATCACCAGAAGATGGTTATCTTCATATATAATCTGCTCCTTCATAACTCTTCAGTCTATCTTCTTCTATTTGAAAGTGACAGGATAATCCCTCCCAGAAGGCCAATTGTTTTAACGGCTGAAAGTTTTGAATCTTCAGGTATAAATGCTCCCAATACACAAATAGCTGCTGCTGCATACATGGCATACACAAAGTTTTTATTGGTAAGCAGCGGAGCCTGAATAAAGAAACTGGCGCCTATGAGAACGTAAAAAATTTTTCTTGAAAGTAAATGATTGATTTCCGGAGAAAATAAATTAAACCAGCCTACAGCAAGACAGATCAATGCTAATATGGATAATATTCCCTGGATAGATTGTTGTTGGTTTTGCATGTGGATTAATAACTTTCGTTTTCATTAGGAAATTCTACACTCTTCACATCTTTTACATATTGAGCAACAGCTCCTGTAATTTCTGTGTAAAGGTCAAGGTATCTTCTTAAAAATTTGGGACTGAAACCTTTGTTCATCCCTACCATATCATGATACACCAAAACCTGACCGTCACAATCTGCACCTGCACCAATACCGATCGTAGGAATAGAAATGCTTTCTGTTACTCTTTTAGCTAATTCAGCAGGAATCTTCTCTAAAACCACAGAAAAACAGCCTAGTTCTTCCAAAAGCTGTGCATCAGCAATCAATTTTTCTGCTTCAGCTTCTTCTTTTGCTCTTACCTTATAAGTTCCGAATTTATAAATAGACTGTGGAGTTAACCCCAAATGTCCCATTACCGGAATACCTGCATTGATAATTTTCTTGATTGATTTGGAAATTTCTTTACCTCCTTCAATCTTTACCGCATGAGCTCCCCCTTCTTTCATCATTCTTACGGCAGATTCAAGCGCTTTTTCGGGATTACTCTGATAAGTTCCGAAAGGTAAGTCTGCTACTACTAAGGCTCTGTCGGTTCCCCTTACCACACTTTGAGCATGATAAATCATTTGATCCAGCGTAATAGGTAATGTAGTTTCAAAACCAGCCATTACATTCGCTGCAGAGTCTCCAATCAAAATTGCGTCTACTCCACCTGCATCTACCATCTTAGCTGTGGTAAAATCATAGGCGGTAAGCATTGTGATTTTTTCCTTGTCGAATTTCATTTTACGCAAGGTTTCAGTCGTAACTTTTTTAATTTCAGAGTGAACAGACATAATTTATCTATTTTTAAAAGTTAAAAAGTCGGCCTATAGCCGACTTAAGTTTTGTATGATTTTTATAAAACTACGTGACCGAGTTTCATTAGTTTATCGTGATTCAGAATTTTGATGTTTCTTCCATCTACTTCGATGAGGCTATCCTGCTTGAACTCCGAGATCAAACGGATGGCACTTTCTGTAGCTGTACCAATGATGTTTGCGATCTCTTCTCTTGTCAATGAGATTTTGATAAATCCTTCAGGATCAACTCCGAGCTTCTGCTCCAGAAGCAACAGAATTTCAGCCAGCCTTTCCCGTACAGTTTTCTGCGCCAGAAAAGTGATAGTATTGGAAGATTCTCCTAATTCGTATGAAATTTTTTGAAGCATTACGAAAGACAGTTGTGGATCTATCTCCAAAAGATACATGAATATATCTGCGGGTAAGAAAACACATTCTATATCTGTCATTGCTTCTGCTTTGGCTTGGAAATTTTCCCCGCAAAGCAAAGAACGATAGCCGATGATATCCCCTTCTTTGATAAATCTTAAAATCTGATCTTTCCCGAAGGCACCTGATTTCGAAAGTTTAGCGGCTCCTTTTTCAAGAACAAACACTCCTTTCGGAGTTTCTCCATCCTCAAAAATAGTATCGTGTTTCTGAAAACTCAATCTTTTTTTACCGTTAATATACTTCTCAAAATCTGTGCTGGAAAGTCTTTCCTTAAATGATTTATCATTAAAAACTTTGGCGAACCTCTCTTCAATTGCTATCTGTTGTTCCTGCGGCATTTTATATGATATTTATCACAAAAATAGAACTTTTTAACACGATAAACAAAAAAATTTGTTATAATTTTGTAGTTCAATATTTTATGGGGTGAGCGAGAACTGTTTTCATTGTGGTCAAGGTATAGAAAAAGAGCGGATTTTATTTAACGAAAAGATTTTCTGCTGTAACGGCTGTAAGTCCGTTTATGAAATTCTGAATTTAAATAATTTAAGTAATTTTTACGAACTGAATAAAGGGGCAGGAATTCGTCCGGGTGATGAAAACTCCACTCAGTTTGATTATTTGGATACTCCGGAAATCTTTGAAAAAGTCACTGATTTCTCAGAAGGAAGTACAAGTCTTGTCACCTTCAAGATCCCTGTAATACATTGTTCTTCATGCATCTGGCTATTAGAAAGCCTTCACACTTTAAATAAACACATCAAATATTCTCAGGTTAATTTCACCAGAAAGACTTTGCAGATTTCTTTCAACCATAATGATCTGAAATTAAGCCAACTCGCCAACTTCTTAACCAATCTCGGGTACAAACCTGTCATCAGTCTTGAAACAGCAGAAAAAAATGTTGACCATCTTGATAAATCTCTGCTTGTAAAATTTGCTATTGCAGGTTTTGCTTTTGGAAATGGAATGTTTTTGGCCTTCCCTGAATATGTAGGGGGAGAAGACTACTGGATGGAACATTATAAAGGGCTCTTCAGAACATTGATGTTCCTACTGGCATGCCCTGTTGTATTCTACTCTGCTTCAGACTACTACAAATCCGCATGGTACGGATTAAAAAATAAAATCGTCAACATCGATGTCCCTATTGTATTGGGAATATTTGTTCTTTTTGGAAGAAGTATCTATGAAGTGGTTACTAATTATGGCCCTGGATATTTTGACACGCTGTGCGGGCTTCTTTTCTTCATGCTGATGGGGAAAATATTCCAGAAAAGAACCTACAGCGCTCTTTCGTATGACAGAGATTATAAATCTTTCTATCCAATTGCGGTTACAAAAGTAGATTTTGAAGGGAAACAGCAGAACATTTTGCTTTCAGAAGTTAAAGTGGGAGACCGTATCTTAGTTAGAAATCAGGAAATCATTCCTGTAGACGCTATCCTTATTAACGGGGAAGGAAATATTGACAATAGCTTTATCACTGGAGAGAGCGAAAGCATCAGTAAACAGCCTGGGGATAAAATCTTCGCAGGAGGTAAACAGATTGGATCTTCACTGGAACTGGAAGTCATAAAAGATGTAGACCAGAGCTACCTAACTCAGCTTTGGAATAAGGAAGCTTTTAAGAAGCATGAAACAGGACTTGACACACTGACAAACAACATCAGTAAGTATTTCACATTCATCATTTTAGGCATTGCACTGATTTCCGGAATATACTGGTCATTTGTCGATCTGGAGAAAATGTTTCAGGTCATTTCAGCCATTCTGATCATTGCCTGTCCATGTGCGCTTGCTCTATCCGCGCCTTTCACATTCGGACACATTATGAGGATTTTAGGCCGAAATAAGTTCTATGTAAAAGATACGTTAACGATTGAAAAAATCGCAAAACTGGACACTATTGTTTTCGACAAAACAGGAACAATAACCCACAGAAAAAAATCAAACATTAAGTATGAGGGTATTGAAATTAATGAATTTGATTTATTAAACATCAAAACTCTGCTAAAAAACTCTAATCACCCGCTTTCAAAATCCCTGTATGAGTTCATTGAGGAAAGTGATGATTATTTTCCGGTGGAAAACTTTGTGGAAATATCAGGGAAGGGATACGAGGCAAGTGTAAGAGGAAACGTATATAAAATTGGTTCAGCACGTTACAACGCCCAGCAACCCATGAATCTTGAAACAGCTGTTTATATCAGCAAAAACGATCAGTTTATAGGAAAATTCATCTTCAAAAATGAATACCGCCCCAAACTTAAAGATCTGTTCACCAAACTTGCTCATTACAATATATTCATTCTTAGTGGAGACAATTCTTCGGAAGAAAAACAACTTAAGGAGCTTATTCCAAATTACAAAGGAATGGCCTTTAATCAAAGCCCGGAGGATAAACTGAATTATATAAAAAATCTTCAGGACCAGCATATGAAAGTAGCCATGCTTGGCGACGGGCTCAATGATGCAGGAGCTTTAAAACAAAGTAACGTAGGTATTGCTATTGCAGA
Source organism: Chryseobacterium sp. MEBOG06 (assembly GCF_021869765.1). Taxonomy (NCBI): domain Bacteria; kingdom Pseudomonadati; phylum Bacteroidota; class Flavobacteriia; order Flavobacteriales; family Weeksellaceae; genus Chryseobacterium; species Chryseobacterium sp. MEBOG06. Next base: position 4,880,995 of record NZ_CP084580.1, read on the forward strand.
TGATACCAACAGCTTTACTCCGTCCTCTGATGTGATCATGAATGGCGAAAAAGTAGTTACGCTCGATAATTATCTGAACGTTTGTAAAGGATCTATCAATATTGTGAAAATGACATTTATAATCAGTTTTCTTTACAATATCATTGGGTTAAGTTACGCAGTTACAGGGCATATGCACCCGCTATTTGCCGCTATCATCATGCCAGCCAGCTCTATTACGGTAGTTACCTTTACGACAGTTTCAACCTGGATTTTAGGCCGCAAACATTTCAAAAAACAGGCTTAAACGCCCTTATTTAGACTGATTTTAAATTAGCTGAAATCGGCATTTCGTGATGAATGTCATTATTTTTCACTAAATTTGAACCCCGAAAATAGGTTAATTTTGTTGTCCAATGGATATTCTATATTTAATGATCCTCTGCAGTGTTTCTTTAGCTGCGATTTTCTTGGTCGTATTTATAGTGTATGCCCGAAAAGGACAGTTTGAAGATGATGAATCTCCTGCTGTCAGAATCCTTTTTGATGATGAAAGAGTCAAAGAAAATGATGAAACCGGCAACAAAGATAAAGACGAAAAAGAAATAGGAGAAAATAATAAAAATTGAGAAAAATAGTGAATAGTTGATATGGAAACACAAAAGTTTAGTTATGACAATAGTATTGTCCGTGCGTTCCTTTATGCGACCTTAGTTTTCGGTCTCATAGGATTTACGTTCGGGCTTACGGCGGCATTAATGCTTTTCTACCCTGAATTACCTGAATTCTTCTTCGGGACAGATGATACAACCATTAAGAGTTTGGCATCTGGTAATATTCAAGGGTTAATAAACACTCATGGTGCATTTGGTTTTGGTAGAATCAGAATGTTGCACACCAATACAGTAATCTTTGCATTCGTTTGTAACATCGTTTACACGGGTATTTATTACTCATTACAAAGATTATTGAAAACAAGAATGTACAGTGATACATTGTCTTGGTTACATTTCTGGACTTGGCAGTTTATGATCGTTGCTACGTTCGTTACGTTCTTTATGGGGATTAACACTTCTAAAGAATATGCTGAACACGAGTGGCCGATCGACATATTGATTGCATTCTCATGGATCATTTTCGGGATCAATATGTTCCTGACTATTTCGAAGAGAAGAGTAAGACACCTTTATGTAGCGATTTGGTTCTACATTGGTACTTGGATTGCTGTGGCAATGCTACACATCTTCAATAACCTAGAGGTACCTTTATCTTTCACTGGCTGGAAATCTTATTCAGCATATGCGGGAGTAAAAGATGCAATTGTACAGTGGTGGTACGGACACAATGCGGTTGCATTCGTATTGACAACTCCGGTACTTGGTTTGATGTATTACTTCCTTCCGAAGGCAGCAGACAGACCGGTATTCTCTTATAAACTGTCTATTATTCACTTCTGGTCATTAATTTTCGTATATATCTGGGCTGGTCCTCACCACCTTCAGTATACAGCTCTTCCAGCATGGGCGCAGGCGGTAGGAACAGGTTTCTCTATCATGCTTATTGCACCTTCCTGGGGAGGTATGTTAAATGGTCTTCTTACATTAAGGGGAGCTTGGGATAAAGTAAGAGAAAATCCTATCCTTAAGTTTTTCGTAGTAGCTGTTACCTGTTATGGTATGGCAACGTTTGAAGGTCCGCTTTTAGCAACTAAAAACATCAACAAAATTGGTCACTTTACTGACTGGGTTATCGGTCACGTTCACTTAGGAGCTCTTGGATGGAATGGTTTCATGGCATTCGGGGTTATCTATTACCTGGTACCAATTATGTGGAGAACAAAAATTTGGTCTGTAAAATTAGCTAACTGGCATTTCTGGTTAGGTACTTTAGGAATTATCTTCTATGCAGTACCAATGTATATTTCAGGATTCACACAGGGATTAATGTGGAAACAGTTCAACCCGGATGGAACACTATTGTGGAAAAACTGGTTGGATACAGTAACAGCTATTATCCCTTACTTCAAAATGAGATTCGTAGGAGGTTTATTCTATATCTCAGGATCTATCCTAATGATCGTAAACGTAATTGCTACGGTAAGAAAAGGATCATTCCAGAAAGAAGTTCCTGCTGAAGCTCCTGCATTAGCTAATATCAGCAAAAACAGAAAAGAAGGAGAGGGAACTCACCTTTGGTTGGAAAGAACTCCTGTATTATTGGGAATTCTATCTTTCATCACGATATCTATTGGTAGTTCAATTGAAATCATCCCTACACTATCTCTTAAGAAAAGTGTACCTACGATTTCTGCAGTGAAGCCTTATTCGCCGCTTGAACTGGAAGGTAGAGATATCTATATCCGTGAAGGATGTAACGCTTGCCACTCTCAGATGATCAGACCGTTCAGGGATGAGATTACGAGATTCAACGGTAAAAACGGACAATATTCTAAAGCTGGAGAATTCATCTATGACAGACCATTCTTATGGGGATCTAAGAGAACAGGACCAGATTTACATAGAGAAGGAGGAAAGAACCCAAGTTCTTGGCACTACAAACACATGTATAACCCAAGATCTACTTCTGCAGGTTCTATTATGCCACGTTACCCTTGGTTGATCGCTACTGATTTAGACAGAACTAAAATGGTAGACAAAATGAAGTTGATGAAGAATGTATTTGATGTACCTTATACTAAGGCTCAGATCGATTCTGCAGACCATTGGGCAAACAACCAATCGGCAAAAATTGTTAAAGATATCTTCTCTGAAGCAAATGACTTGAAACTGGCTTATGCCAAGAGACCTCAGGGAGAATTAGAGAAAAAAGAAATTGTAGCTCTTATTTCTTATCTTCAGAGACTGGGAACAGATATCAAAACAACTGAAATAAAAACAGCAAGTAATAACTAAACATTAAAAGGTTCATATGATTCCTCAGAACTTTAAAGATATATTATCCAATACAGAAAACGCTGGTCTCTACCAGACGCTGGCTCTGATTTTCTTTATGCTTTTTTTTGTAGCTCTAGTAATCTATGTTTTTAGCAGACCTAAAAAATATTACAAAGAGGAAGAAGAAGCGCCCCTTGGGGATGATGAAGATGACGATTTTAATTTAAAAAATTAAACTATTTTTTATGAAACAAAGAACACCTGTTGTCGTAAACATCTTAATAATAATAGGACTTTTAATAGTTTTTTATTATTTGTTTGTACAAAGCTACGCGTTCCTAGCTTCGCCTTACTTCTGGGGAACAGTGGTGATCGCTGGTATCTTAGCTTATATTCACAGTGCTATCGGAGACCTTATTGAGAACAACAAATTCAAAAAATTATCTCCGGAAGAAAAAGCAGCTTATTTAGCTGAAAAGAAAGTTCCTTTCTTAAGAAGAATGTACGATGCAGCATTCAAAAAGCAATCTGAAACTGAAGAAAAGGATATCCTTATCGACCACGGTTTCGACGGAATTATGGAATTAGACAACCAATTACCAAAATGGTGGGTAGGTTTATTCTATTTTGGGACTGCTTTTTGTATTGTATATATTGCAGCTTTCTCTTTCACAGATTTCGCACACCCGTTGAGCGAATATGAGAAAGAATACAAAGAGCAATTAGCAAGCATTATAGAATATCAAAAAACTCAGCCTCCTGTAACGATTGAAACAGCAAAATATTCAGCTGATAATATCGCAGAAGGTAAAGAATTGTTCAAAACAAACTGTGCATCTTGCCACAAGGAAGACGGAAGTGGAGGTATTGGTCCAAACCTTACCGATAACTACTGGATCAACCAGCCGGAGAAAACATTATTTAAAAACGTTTTCCATATGGACTGGAATGGTTCTCCTACTAACCCTGCGATGAGAGCATTCGGTAAAAACGGAGAAGTTTCAGGTGCAGAGATTGAAAAGATTGCAGCGTATGTATATCACATCAATCAGGAGCAACCGCCAGTGACTCCGGCTCAGGGAGGAGCAGCTCCTCAGGGAACTGAAGCACATTGGGAAAAAGAATAATTTAGAAAATTAGAAACATATGAAAAAAACATAATTTGTTATTACCTTAAAAATAGTAACGAATTATGTTTTTTCTTTTTTAAACACATTTACAATATGTCAGACATAGAAGAAATAGAAGTACGAGGCGGACAGGGACAGGTTCTGGACCCTGAGACTTACAGAGATTCTATAGGGACAATGGAGCAATCCGGTAAAAGAAGATGGGTATTCCCAAGAAAACCTAAAGGGAAGTATACCAACTATAGAAATCTGGTAAGCTATGCTTTACTAATCATTTATTTTTCATTACCGTTCATCAAGATTAATGGTAATCCTTTATTGTTATTCAATGTAATAGACAGGGAGTTTTTCATCTTTGGACAGCCTTTCTATCCTCAGGATTTTTTCATCCTTACTATGGGTGCTATCGCATCTTTAATCTTCATTATTGTTTTTACGATTGCGTTCGGAAGAATTTTCTGCGGGTGGATTTGCCCTCAGACAATTTTTATGGAATCGATCTTCCGTAAAATAGAATATCTGATTGAAGGTGACCGAAACAAGCAAATGAAGCTGGACAGACAGGAGTGGAATACAGAAAAGATCTGGAAGAGAAGTTTAAAATGGTCTGTTTACGTAGTGATCTCATTGATTATCACTCACTTTATGTTTATGTATATTGTGGGATATGAGCAGGTATTTAAAATTGTATCCGAAGGGCCATTTACACACCCTACCAATTTTATCGTAATGATTCTTCTTACCGCTGCATTCTACTTTGTATTTGCATGGTTCAGAGAGCAGGTTTGTACATTGGTTTGTCCATACGGTAGACTTCAGGGAGTATTGATAGACAAAGATACGATCAATGTTTTCTATGATTTTAAAAGAGGGGAAAACAGATCAAAATGGAGAAAAGGAGAAGACAGGAAAGCCGCAGGTAAAGGAGACTGTATTGATTGCCACCAATGCGTAGTGGTATGTCCTACAGGAATTGATATCCGTGACGGACAGCAGCTGGAATGTGTGAACTGTACAGCCTGTATAGATGCCTGTGATGAAGTAATGGAAAAAGTAGGTCTTCCTAAAGGACTGGTGAGATATGCTTCTGAGAACGAAATTGAGAAAGAAATTCCGTTTAAGTTTACAGGAAGAATGAAAGGATTTGCCGTATTTTTATTATTTCTGGTTGGATTCCTGGGATATCTTCTGTACAGCCGCGGGGAAATGGAAGCTAAATTTATTAAGCCTGCAGGAAGTACATTCTTTGTAAAAGACGGTAAGATTACAAATACCTATAACTATACGTTCCTGAACAAAACCAATGACAAGAAAATAGTTACCATAAAAGTAATAGATCCTTCTCACGGTGAAATCACGTATAGTGCTTCAAGCAAAATTCAGGTAGACAGGGACAAAATCTCTAAAGGGACAATTAATATCAGCTTTCCGGAAGATGATATGAAACTCTCTAAACAAAATATTACTATTGGCGTTTATGATATGAAAGGTAAACTGATTGATTCATACCAGACATATTTTGAAGGACCATTCAAACTACAATTTTAATTTAATAAGATGAAGAACTTTAGTTGGGGACACGGTGTTGTAATTGCATTGCTTTCATTCATAATTTTTATTTTATCCATGATGTTTCTTTTCCCGAACGGGCAGAAAAACTCTGAGATGGTAACAGACAATTACTATGAAGAAGAACTACAGTACCAGGATGTAATTGATGCCAAGAAAAGAGCTGATGATCTGCAGGAAAAACCTGCATACAGCCAGGATACTAATGGAATTAAAATCATTTTTCCAAAAGGTTATAATAACTCTGATACTACGGTAAAATTTGTTTTAAACAGAACCGACGACCAGAATTTAGATATTAAAAAATCTGTACAGCTTGATGCTGATCAGTCTTTCACAATACCTGCACAGGTGTTGAAAATGGGTAATTATACTTTAAGACTGACATGGACCAAGGATAAAACAGATTATAGAATGGATTATGATGTGATATGGAAATAGGACTTGTTGTATCGGCTATTGCCTTAGGCTTTGCTTCCGGTTTTCATTGTATCGGAATGTGCGGACCTATTGCTTTATCGATGGGATTAACCAAAAAACAAGCTGCCAATTTTTATCTCCAGAATCTTACTTATCAATTCGGAAGAATTTTCACTTATTCACTATTAGGTGCTCTTCTCGGAATTATAGGGCAGGGTTTTGAGATGGCAGGATTTCAGAAATACCTGACGATTATAGCAGGTGTTCTGCTGATCGTCATGGCTGTATTTTCTTTTGGAGGGAAAGATTTCGCTTCAAAAATCCCTTTTCTATCTAAGTTTCTGTACAGTGTAAAAATGAATTTAGGAAAACTGCTTCAGAAAGCAGATTACCGTTCAAGATTCACAACTGGCCTTCTTAATGGCTTTTTACCATGCGGAATGGTTTATATGGCTCTTACCGCAAGCCTTGCAGGGGGCGGAATATGGCAGGGAGCTTTATATATGGCTTTATTTGGTTTAGGAACCTTACCGTTCATGTTTGCCATAGTTTTAGCCGGAAACCTCATGAATCAGGCCTTCAGGGTAAAGGTTCTTAAGGCGGTGCCTGTTATTATGATCATTCTGGGCGGATTATTCATTTTAAGAGGTCTGGAACTTGGAATTCCTTATGTATCTCCGAAAGCTGAAGCAATGACCATTTCTAAAGATCCGAACGGAGCTGCTAATTGTCATTAATTAGTATTTTAATCAACCATGAAGAAAACGATTGTCTTATTTTTAATAAGCATTTTTATGCTGCAATCATGCAGTGTCAATTCAGAAATTGTCTATCACCCGGATGCAGCCTCTACCTCCCTGACCAATATAGATACAAGGGAATTTATGGCAGAAATGATGGCAATGACACCGGATTCATTAAAACAAAAGGAGTTTGGAGAAATAGATAAGCTTCCAACCACCTGGACCAATATGTATGATCTGGCTACACTGGAGGGAAAGTTAAAAACTGAAAATGCTGACACCATAAGAATCATGAAAAAAGTCTTCATGAAGTCTGTAAAAGAAGATAATAAGCCATCTGGTTTTTCTTTTAAAATGGAACATTTCACTTCAGATGATTATCAGGCTTTGAAAAATTTTATAAAAACTGAAAAACTTCCACTGGATCAGAATAACTTCAATAGCTGGGATGGAAAAACCCTGATCATCGATACCGAAAACTTCAACCTCAAAAATCTGGAAGAAGCCATCCGAACGAAAAGTTCAAAGGAAGAAGCTGAAAAAATGGAAGGAATGATGCTGATGTTCTTCAAAAGTATTGGCACCACTTTAAAATTTGAAAACACAATAAAATCCATCACCGGGAAACATAATTGGGTAAAACAAATTGACAATCACACCATAAGAATAGAATATGACCTGAAAGCGTTGTATAATAAGGATAACAGACTTAAGGCTGATAAACATATTGTCATCAAGACAGAATAATAAAAATTCCCGGATTTATGGTCCGGGAATTTTTATTTATTGTTTCGTAAGATAAATAATTTTATTTACAGGTATGGTCGTTTGAAAATTACTACAATCTTTGGACACAATATCTGCAATTTGATAGAAGTCAATTTTCATTTTGTTGGAAGGGCTGGGCTCACTCAGGTACAGGTATCCCGTATCGTTACATCCCACTTTATTTCCAGAAAAAGTCATTAAATAAGTTTTTAGGTCACCCTGAAAATTAGTTCCCCAATTGGCATCATTGTCTGATTTATTAAAATCATCGTATTCCACGACTCCACTTTGGTTTGTGATTCTTACTCTTCCTATCAACATATCCCATTTAATATTAGAATATTCACTTTCAAATTTTTCTTTTTTAACAAAACTAAATTCATAATTTTTGCCATTCAGAGTTCCTTTCCAGGTACCGGTATATTTATCAAGGAGATGGTTAACATCTTTTACATAGTTATAATCTTCCAGACAATATGATTTGTCTACAACACATTTGGCCACAAATTCAATAGAAGCAATCTGCGTCTGTGCATGATATAGATGAGATAATGCTATGATCATTATCAAAAGTACTTTTTTCATTTTAATTGATTTTAATTTATTATGGGCAATCTGATTCCTTAGGTTTACCATTACTGTCCAGCTTTACTTCTGTTGTTTTTCCAATCTGCTGCATTCTGTACAAATTTACACCATCTATTCCCATCTTTTCTTTTAAGAACTTCAGAAAATTAGATTCTAAATTTTGTGATTTTGTCATAGATTTCAGATATGAATCTTTGAAACCTTTAATTTGGGTTTCAGTAAATGTTTTAATCTGAGCCCCAGTTCCAGTATATCTGATTTGGTAACTTCCACTGCTGGTTACCATTACCGCATACACATTACTGAGTGGTCTCCCGCCTGCCTGGGCATGGGAAAGCATATCCATAAAATATCCTACATCTGCCGGCGAAAACATTTTAATCCCAGTTCTTGTTACTTCAACGCCCTCTGAATTAACTGCTGAGAAATCATCTACGTGTGTATGCATATACCCCTCTATATCACTACTATTAGGAAGTGTCAGAGAGTTAGAATCAGAATTTGTAGACGCGTTGTCATGATAGGTATAATCTCCATTAGCTTTTTGGCTGTAGCCTGTTTCTTTTTTCTGGCCTGTTTTACCTTTCAGGTCATTCATTTTCTGATTGTAATCTGCTTTCCCTTTTTGTCCTTTAATTTTACTGCAGGGATCATTATTATTGTTAGGTGGTGGAATAACAACCGTCGGAATAGGTATAGTAGGATTATCCGGTGGCTGTGGATTGGTAGGCCCAATAGGTCCGCCTCCACCTGGTGATGGAATCACAACTTCATCAATCTCTCCGTGGCATGGTTTACAAGAAGGAGAACTCATTGGCCCGGATCCGCTTCTCGCCACTTCATCAATGAATTTTCCGCGGACAATAGACTTCTCATATCTCATAGAGCCTTCTAAAGCAATATAAGAAACCTTACCCGTCATTTTTGCGATGATTTCGTGTGCTGTAAGATTGTAATCGGAAGTACTGAATGCACCGTTAGATTTAAACTTCCAAAGATGCCCAGATACCTTACTGTTATCAATCCTGAATGTAAGTTCTTCAATGATATTATCTTCTGAACTTTTAATGGGAACAGTGACTAAAACAATGCGTTCATCAGCATCATATTTTCTCGCCTTTTCCCATTCAATTTGCTTTCCTGCGACCATATCCTTACCTTTCATATATTCACTCCTAATGAATAAAAGTGGATCATCCTGTACATTGGTCACCTCTGTTTCAAGGCTTTCATGGATACATGACTGTAAAGAAGCAAGCATAAGAAAGCTTCCGGCTACAACAGCCATGAGATAGTTTCTCTTCATTTAATTTATTTTAATAACGTCTTCATGGTAATAGATGTACCGTCTTATTTTAACTTATAAGTCGGACACATACATTAGTTTTTATTTCAAAATATCAATTAAATCTGATAATTGATATCAATTTAATCATATGCCTATCATGGCTTATTTTGAAAAGGTAAATATATTCAGAAATTAAACAATTCACTAATTATTGTATTTTTTACTAGTAATTAAATAAAATAAGGCTAAAAAATAATTAAAAAAGAAAAAAAAGTTAAAATTATAAATTTTATTTAGAATAATTATTGATAATAATAGTAGTAAAATCAGAGTATCTTCTACTTATAAATACAAAAATCCCCCTTTCTTCTACAGAAAGAGGGACGTATAGCAGATAATTTATCCTTTTTAATTAATCACTTCGAATCTCGCGTATTCAGCAACTTTCTTAGGAAGTTTAATTCCTTCTGCAGTCTGATTGTTTTCAAGCAATGCTGCCATAATTCTTGGTAATGCCATTGCAGATCCGTTTAATGTATGAACCAGCTGAGATTTACCATCTCCTTTGTAACGGCACTTCAGTCTGTTTGCCTGGAATGTTTCAAAGTTAGAAACAGAACTCACCTCCAGCCACATTTCCTGAGCTGCACTCCATACTTCGAAGTCATATGTCATTGCAGCTGCAAAACCTGTATCTCCTCCACAAAGTCTTAATACTCTGAAAGGAAGCTCAAGATCTGTAAGAATTTCTTTGATATGTTCTACCATTTCTTCAAGAACAGCATAAGAGTTTTCCGGCTTTTCAATTCGAACAATTTCTACTTTTTCAAACTGGTGAAGACGGTTCAATCCTCTCACGTGAGCGCCATAGCTTCCAGCTTCTCTTCTGTAACACTGAGAGAATGCTGTATTCTTAATCGGAAGGTCTCTTTCTTCAAGCAATACATCACGGTAAAGATTGGTCACAGGAACCTCTGCTGTAGGAATCAGAAATAATTTATCTTCATTGATATAATACATCTGTCCTTCTTTATCAGGTAATTGCCCTGTTCCAAATCCGGAAGCTTCATTCACAACGTGAGGAGGGTTTACTTCTGTGTACCCTTTCTCAACGTTTTTATCCAAGAAATACTGAACCAAAGCTCTCTGAAGTCTTGCACCTTTACCTAAGTAAACAGGAAAACCTGCTCCGGCAATTTTCACTCCCAATTCAAAATCAATCAGGTTGTATTTTTTTGCCAGTTCCCAGTGAGGAATAGCTCCTTCACCAAGCCCTTCTACAGGGTGAGACTGGAAAATAATTTCGTTATCATCAGCAGATGCACCACTTTTCACCAATTCGTTAGGAATATTGGGAAGCTGATACAGAATATTGAGTAAGTCTATTTCCTTTACTTCAAGCTGAGATTTCAATTCTGAACTCGACTCTTTGTATTGTGCTGTTTTAGATTTTGCTGATTCCGCCTCTTCTTTCTTTCCTTCTTTCATCAAAAGTCCAATTTCTTTGGAGATTTTGTTGATCTCGGAAAGCTGGGAATCTAGTTCAAACTGGATTCTTTTTCTTTCGTCGTCAGCAGCGATCGCTTCGTCTACCAACTCAAGATTTTTGAATTGTCTTTTTTTAAGACCTTCTAAAACGCGTTCCTTATTGTCGCGTAAAAAATTGACTTGTAACATTTTATTTAGATGTTAAATATTAGATGTTTAGCTTACAATCAAGCTAACAATTGTACAAATTTAAAATTATTTTGTGATAGTAACGTTATTTATCGAATTAGGTTGATCAGCATCTTTGGAAAACACTGCATTTCCGTCATATAATACCTTTGAAACCTGAAATAAAGTGGGCGTATTACGATACTGAATTTCCAGAATACCGGTAACATTATCGCTTACATTGGTACTTTTTGTAAAAGTAATGAGCATTTTGGAATGATAAAGAGTTCCCGTTCCCGGATTTTCAGGGCTTATCGAATCCTGTCTTAACCTTTTGGCTCCCCCAATATATTCCATGTAGAATATAGAATCGCTTGTCATCCTAAGAGGAAGACTAACAGGTGAAACATCATTATTTCCAAAAATATCGTTTACAGAATAGCCGGTAAAAGAACCTGTTTTTTTAGCGTTCAACAAATCCTGACCAGCACTGTTTTTCACATAAATATTCATGATCTGATCAATTCTCTGCAAAGAATCATCATCACTTTTACAACTTATAAGTGCAAAAAACACAACAAGTATCCCCAAAAAATATCTCATCATAATACAAAGGTAAAATATTAATCTTTAGGCTGCTTCTTTATTTCTCAAAATATTTCTGATACCAAAGTTCAAAAGTCACCAGTTGCCATATTTTCACCCAGTCATATTCATTTTTCTGATGATTCCACCACTCCTCTATCACTTCTCCGTTGAAAAAATTCCTCTTCTCTAAACTTTCTAAATTTTCAGCAATGAAATCCCTGACTCTTTTTTCATTTTTAAGGAAATAATGTACCGGAAAAGAGAAACCTTTCTTAGGCATATTTAAAACCTCTGAAGGAAGATATTTTTCCGCGGTTTTTCTTAATAATGGTTTATTCTGAGCACCATTGAACCTTAGCCCTTCTGGTAAAGCCGCTATATAATCTATAAGGCCGTTGCTTAAATAGGGATAGCGAAATTCTACCCCATATTTCATAGCACTCAGATCATCTCTGAAAACATGGTGTGAAGACAGGGAATACTTCATATCATATTCAAAATATCCATGGTAGCTTTTTGCTTCTGAAAGGTGATAGGCTGAAAGATCAGTATTAATCTTATTAAAAATTTCAGGCTTCAGAACATTTTTAACCTGAATGGGCATCATGCTTATCTGGCTCTGGCGAAAAAAGTCGAACATATCGTCCTGAGAAAAATAGTTTTTAACCCTTTGTGAAAATTGATCTTTTGTAAAAATAAAAGGGCTTATAAAGTTAAAGTTTCTCATCGTAAGCCATCTTTTCAGCTTCAGGGTATGAGAATAACCCGCAAAAAGCTCGTCAGCACCGTTTCCGCTTAAAACAACCTTAAATTCTTTATCGTGCGCATATCTTGCAGCATTAATGAGTACTTCAAAACTGCTGTAAGGTTCTTCAAAATGCTGAATGTTTTCTTTTAGCTGATCCAGGGCCTCTTCATCACTGATCACTTTTACCTGATGAGATACTCCAAAATGACTTGCTGCCAAAGTGGCTTTTTCAACTTCTTCTTCCGAAAAAGGATATGAGATGGTATAAGTGTTAATATCCTCGCCGAAGGGTTTGGATTTTGAAGCGATTAACGTAGAGTCAATACCTCCGCTCATCATCACAGCAACCGGAACATCTGCATACAATTGTTCGCATATGCTTTCAGACAATAATTCATCCACTTTTTTTACCGCTTCTTCTTCTGAAATAATTCTCGTCAATTTCTGAGGGAAACTCCAGAATCTTTCTTTGGTAATGGTCTTATCTTTCAAATCAACCGTCATAAAATGCGCAGGTTCCAGAGACAATATATTTTTAAAGCAGGTATAGGGAGCAAGTGTTGTCTGAAAAAGAAAGTTGGTATATACTCCATCCCAGTTGACTTCTGCCTTTACAAATTCATTTTTCAAAAGGGCTTTTATTTCAGAGGCCCAAACCAAGCCCTCTCCGCATTGGTAATAAAAAAGAGGCTTCATTCCTACTCTATCCCTTACCAGGATCAGCTTCTGTTGAATAAGGTCAATAATACAGATAGCAAACATCCCGTCCAGCTTTGCAAATGCAGAATTTCCCCATTCCTGATAAGCTTTAAGGATAACTTCTGTATCGGAACTACTTCCAAAAGAATATCCCAGCACTTCCAGTTCTTTTCTTATTTTTCTGAAGTTATAAATTTCTCCATTAAAAGTAATAATGATTTCCCTGTTTTCAGAAAGCATAGGTTGATGGCCTTTTTCAGAAAGATCAACAATAGCTAACCTCCTGAATCCCAAAGCAATTTCAGCTTCATCTGAATTTAAGACAGGAAAATATTTTTTAATTTCTTGTGTGGAATCATTTCCGGAAAAAGAAACTCCCTTACCTTTATTGTAAAGCCAGAAGCCTTCATCATCAGGGCCACGATGTCTGATGGCCTGATTCATCTCCAGAATATTTTTAGAGGAAATACTTTTATGAAATGAATAGTAACCGCTGATTCCGCACATAGATAAGACTTAATAGGTTTGTAAAAATAAGGAAATGACTTTATTTAACATCAATTCATGATGATTTAATGGCAGTAAAAACAGCTATTTCTTTAAAAACTTAGTTTTAAAAATTTCTATTTCTTCTTTTGAAATCATAAAGTCCTTTATACGAAACGAAACGGTACTGTAGAATTTCTGGAATAACAAAAATGCCGAAACCAGGTAAGAAGATGTTGTGGCCAGGCACGCTCCCAAAATCCCCCATTTCGGTATGGCTATAAAAGAAAAAACGACGGTAACAACAAGGCCTACTATTGATTTTACATTGAGTATTTTAAGTTCTCTGATTCCAGAGAAATAATGGCCTACCATATCACTTACAGCAATAGCAAAAATCCCCGGAGACAAGAGAAGCATTATTTCTTTGGTATCTCTGAACTCTCTTCCAAAGATCATTTCATATACCTGAGAAGGAATAATAATGATCCCCAAAACAAAGCCTATCATCAGAATGACAGTAAGTTTGAGTGAAGATTTGGTTTTTTCCACAGATTCTTCATTACTTTTACTATTGACTACGTCAGAATATAAAACGACGGCAATACTTCGTGTAATGGTCCAGATCGCTTCTGAAAAGGTAACCCCGATGGAAAAAATCCCTACACTTGCAATACCTTCAAAGTGTTCTAAAAAATAAAATGAAAGTCTGTAATTCAGGAACTGTACAAATGCGCTTAACTGAGTTTTCCAGCCATATTCAAACATATTCCGGGCAACTTCCCTGCAAAAGGAAATTTCTGAAATATTGCATTTTTTAATAATCTGAAAAAAACTGGTGAAAAACAATAGAGCCAGGCATCCTATCTGTGCAAGAAAATAGGCTGAAACATCCTTTTTATTAAAAATGAAAACCAGCAATCCTATAAATAGAATATGTATTACCTGCTGCAAGACAGTATAAACATTGAATCTCTTAATATTCTGTGTACCAATAAACAAGCTTATATTCGTTGACAGCAATGAAGAGAATACCGAAATCCCAATAAGGTATACAAGGTAGCCACTCTGAATGGAAGCCAGACTAAATAAAAAAGGGACCAATAGTCCGATGAAAAGCGACCAGATATATGCATACAGCAATATCTTTTCAATTTTAAACCTTGAGGCAAAATAAGAGGTACTGCTTCCTGAAAAAATACTGCTGAAGAAGCTTACCGCTGCTGCGTTGGCAACCACTATAGAAATAGTTCCCTTCCCCTCGCTGCCCCACATATTGGTAGAAAAAATAACCAGCCCGAAACTTAGAATCAGGATGAGAAAACGGGAAACGAAGGTTTTAATAATGGTAAGCTGCATGATGGTTATTTATCGATAGATCTTTTAACAAAATCAACAAAGGAGCCACTAATTGTCCTCCAGTTATATTTTTCATTAAACATTTTTCGGGCCTTGACAGCATGGGAATGGTACAATTCAGGATTGCCGGCATAATTGATCACTTTTTCAGCAATAGAATCTGCATCCTTCGGGTCTACCAGTTCTCCAAATAAAAGGGTTCCCATATGCCTCCGAATTCCTTTCAAATTTGAGTAAATAACCGGTTTCCCTGCGCCCATAAAATAAAACAGCTTTATAGGCAGGGAATGATTATTTTCAAAATTAATCTCCCGAAGGTCAAAACAAAGGTCGGCGTCGGCAAAAACTTCAGTAAACTGCTCGAAAGAGCTGGGTTTCCTGATCTCAATATCAGCAAAAGAATGTTTTGCAAGTAGTGACGAAAAATAAATTTTATCACCATCATACTTTGCTGATCCGATAATGAGCACCCGGACTTTAAGATCAGGTGCTTTCTGATGAATGACATCTATAGCTTTAAAGAAATTCCCGATCCCCTTATCTTTTGAAATCTGCCCTGTATAACAAAGTGTGATAGTACAAGGTCTTGGTTCTTTAATACTTTCTTTTATATAAACAGGATCCGGATAGTAAGGAAGAATCATTTGTCTTTTCCACCAAAACAGATAGGCTAAAGGAAACTTTTTGGTGGATTCTCCAAAGATAAAATGAGTACTTACAATACCTGCATACAACTGAATAAGAAAAAACTTTGCTGCATGAACAATTTTTGCAGGAAATGTATATTCTCTCAGCATAGACATTGAAGGATACCATTCTGTAATATCATAGATACAGCTGATCTTCTTTTCCTTCACCCATTTCTTTGAGGCTACTACTGCCAAAGGCTCAGAGCATATAATACAATCTGGCTGAAATGTTTCGCAAACGTTCTGAAACGTTTCTACTTTCCTGTTTATACTTCCTTCGATCACAGCATAAGATTCGATCCCAATGCCATCAATTGTACCATTAAAGTCAGCATATAAGCTGCATATTTTCACCTCATATCCTCTTTCTTTCAGAGTCTTCGCCTGATGATAGAAAATCCGGTCATCATTATAGCTGTGGGAAGTTGTTAAAAAAAGTACTTTAGGCATTAGCTCTTATTCGAATCTGTACAAAGATACATTAAAACAAAAAAGTGGAAAACAGGTTTCCACTTTATGATTTATAAGTATTTTGAGCTTAACAGTATTTATTTTATAGCAGCTGCCCAGCTTTTCTCTAAAGGAAGAAGGAAGTGGCTAAGGAAGTCCAGATAGGTGTTTTTTGAAAAATCGAAAACCTGAATGTCTTTTGAAATTTCGTTATTTCTAAGTTTCGTCTTAAAGTCTATCAGTTTCAACGTTTTTACTTCACCATTTTCTACAAAACTGGCCTTCATCCTGTCAAAAAGTCCTAGCTGATATTCTTCATCTATTTCTCTCATTATTTTGCCTAAAGCATCAATACTGCATCCGGAAGCCATTTCTTTTTCTTCATCTACACAAACCACAATAAACTGGTTCTTTTCAATTTTGAATGAGGAAGAAAGGGGTTTTCCATGGGCAGCCCAGGTAGAAAGGAAATCGAACAGTTTTTCGGTGATCGTTTTCGCTTCTTTTGTTTCAAAAGGCCTTGAAGCCGGGTATATAATGACTCTGTAGTCGTTAGTTTCTACAATACTAGATTCGTCGATTTTCATATCCTGTCAATTTAAAGGATAAAATTACGCAATTTTCTTGAGTTTAAGATCATTGTATTTTTTGCTCAGAACATAAAGCATCATCATAAAAAGCGGAAAAATAAACGGGAAGAAAAATCTTAGTGCTGCCGACTGCGGAAAGAAAAAGAACTTAATATAGAGATTTACAAGTAGAAGAACCGAAATCATTCTTACCCACGCGTCTTTAGACTTCCAAAAGATAACTGCAATCATAATGGAAACAGATAGGGTCACCTTTTTAAAATAAATAATTTTGATGTAAATAATTTCCAAATAATCTTTTAAGCTGACATTTATCGGATGACTTGAGATAATAGGTCTCCTATCTATAAAAGTATCATAAAATACATCTTTCCAGCCTGGATAGTGATAAAATTTGATGATGGCCAGATACATCAGCAACAGAATTCCTCCCTGGATAATAAAGGAAATATCAAATTTCTTTTCTTTAAAATACCGAAAGAAGAAAACAGCCACAATATAGGTAAGCGTGAATGTAATATAATCCGGACGAATGAAAGTGATCATAAAGAGCAGCATAAACATTCCCCATTTGCTCCAATGTTTTATCAGACCAATGATAAAGAGCAGCATAAACTGAAAAATAAACATATCCGGTGTTGAGACTCTTGACATATAAGTCATTGGAGGCAAAAGCATGGCAGCAACCGTTATTATGGCAGCAAGCCAGTATTTCTTTGGAAACAGAAGCTTTAGGATATAAAATAATAGCAGTCCTGAAATAAAATAAGAAATAAGGCTGGTAAATAAGACAGCCATAGGAGAAGTAAGCCCAAGCTTATAAAAGAGGGTAATAACAAGAATATACCCTACTTTTATCTGAAAATAAGGTAATTGTTCTGTAAAAGATTGTGTATTTTTCACGAAATACTGTCTTGGGATATCCCAGGGCTTTATTCCGATAACGTCTGTATAATGTTCTTCAGGGGCTTCCTTTTTTATTTCATTATAAGTAATGATGCGAACTTTATCTGGTGAATCCGGAAACTCAGACGTATATAAACATCCAAGATAGCCGGGCATATCCCAGTCATATACCCTGTTTTTATAGTTCCAGAGTGTAAGAAATATAAGTATCGATATTACAAACAGAAAGGAGAGACCCCATTTTAATTTCATAGCCGGTAAAGATTATATCTATAAATCTTCTGCCTCAGCAAGAAGTTCTACAATGTCTTTTACGGCAACTTCAGTATTTTTATTAAAGTGTTTTACACCGTCAGTCATCATTGTATTACAGAAAGGGCATCCGGTTGCAATTACTTTAGGCTCAAAAGACAGAGCTTCTTCTGTTCTTTCAATATTGATGTCTTTGTTACCTTTTTCAGGTTCTTTAAACATCTGAGCACCTCCTGCTCCACAGCAAAGTCCATTGGTTTTGCAACGTTTCATTTCTACAAGTTCTGCATCCAGCTTTTCAAGTAGAAGCCTTGGTGCTTCATATTCATCGTTGGCACGTCCCAGATAGCAAGGATCGTGGAAAGTAATTTTCTTTCCTTTGAATGCTCCTCCTTCAATCTTCAGCCTTCCTTCTTCCATAAGGGTTTTAAGGAATTGAGTATGGTGTACTACATCAAAGTGTCCACCCAGGCTTGGATATTCATTTTTCAGGGTATTGAAGCAATGCGGGCACGCCGTTACAATTTTCTTTACTTCATAGGCATTAAGAACTTCAATGTTGGTAAGCGCCATCATCTGGAATACAAACTCGTTTCCGGCTCTTTTTGCAGGATCCCCGGTACAGCTTTCTTCCTGTCCTAAAACGGCAAATTCAACACCTATTTTATTTAATATCTTGCAAAATGCTTTTGTAATTTTTTTAGCACGGTCATCGAAACTTCCTGCACATCCAACCCAAAATAAAACTTCTGGTGCTTTTCCTTCGGCAGCATATTCTGCCATTGTTTTTATATTGAAATCCATTTCTTTAAAATTAAATAATGTAACAATCTAACAATATATCAATGTAACAATCTATTGGTCAATTTTTAAATTGATACACTGGTACATCTATTAATCATTTGCCCAGTTCAGACGGTCCGCCTGGTTATACTGCCAAGGTGCTGCATTGTTTTCCACATTGGTCATCATCAGATTCAGTTCCTGTGGAGCAGCAGACTGTTCCATTACAAGGAATCTTCTCATTTCAAAAATAATGGAAAGCGGATCCAGCAATACCGGACAAGCATCTGTACATGCATTACACGTGGTACAAGCCCAAAGTTCTTCTTTTGTGATATAATCGTTTAACAACTTTTTACCGTCGTCAACAAATTTTCCATTTTTATCAATATTTCTTCCCACTTCTTCCAGCCTGTCTCTTGTTTTCATCAGAATCAGTCTTGGTGAAAGTTTTTTCCCCGTGATATTAGCAGGGCAAACGGAAGTACAGCGTCCACATTCTGTACATGAATAGGCATTCAGCAGCTGTACCTGATTCAAATCGAATATATCTTCAGCTCCAAATTTGGAAGGAATATCTGCTTCAGCTCCCTCAGCCGGAGCTGCATAAGGATCTGCGTTAGGATCCATCATTAATTTGATTTCTTTTGTTACAGAATCAAGGTTATTGAATTTTCCTTTTTTATCAAGGTTAGCATACCATGTACTTGGAAATGCAAGGATAATATGTAAATGTTTTGAGTAATAAAGATAGTTCATGAAGAAAAGGATTCCTACAAAGTGGAACCACCAAGCTCCTTTTTCTGTAAAGAATAAAAAGCCATCACTAAAATTATTAAAAACAGGCCCCATAACCATAGAGCTAATCGGGAAGCTTCCATGTTCCGGAAGAAGTCCTCTTTGCTGTAAAACCCAGTCAGCGGCATTCATTTTAAAGAAAGCCATCATCAGGGCAAATTCTATGATAAGAATCCAGTTAGCATCATGTTTTGGCCATCCGAAAAGTTCCTTCATGGTAAGCCTTTTAACACCATAGAAGTTTCTTCTGATGAAAAATACAACTACACCGATTACAACAAGAAGTGCAAGGATCTCTAATGTCGCTGTAAAGAAGCTGTAAAAGCCATTTCCAAACACTGAAGCCAGGAAACGGTGTGTTCCAAATACACCATCAACAATAATTTCAACAAGTTCAATATTGATAATAACAAAACCTACATATACAAAGATGTGCAGAATCCCGGCAACAGGACGTTTTACCATCTTACTCTGCCCCATAGCCACTCGTGCCATGGTATTCCAGCGTTCAGATTTTCTGTCGTTTCTTTTGATTTCGTGGCCCAGCCTGATATTTCTGTAGATCTTCAGCAGGCTTTTGCCAAATAGTCCAAATCCGGCCACTAATAAAATCAGGAAAATAATATTATCGATGTACTGCATAGGGAGTATTAGTCTTTATTGTTTTTACCGAAAACTGAGAAATTAATGTATCTCTTAGGGTTTGCTTTCATGTCTTCAATCAGTGTATTCAGATTAGAAGAAGCTGAATTAAGATTATTGTAAAGCTGATCATCTTTCATCAGTTTACCTAAACTACCTTCTCCTTTATCTATTCCTCCGATTACCTGATTTAGTTTTCCTACAGTAGCATCAAGATTTGCTATCGTTGCATTCAACTGCTTGGTATCAATGCTCTGTGCAAGATTTCCGTATTTATCCAACGTAACTTTTCCGCTCTGCATAGTAAGACTAGCGTCATCCAATACTTTCTGAAGTTTAGGATCATTGTGCCCCACCAGGCTGTTTACATTACCTGCCGTAGTCTGTAATGCTCCTACTGTTTTATTAAGATTGATTAATAAAGCTCTGATTTCGGCTCTGTTCTGTCCATCTACAATCTGATTGGCATTCGCCATCAAAGAGTCTACTTTGTAAAGTACACCCTGCAGCTGATCTTTAACCGGGCCTACCTGAGTAGAAAGACTTCCTATCATTCCCAGCTTGAAAGCACCTTTAAGCGTATCACCATCTTTTGCGGTATCTCCTCCATATAAAAGGTTTACTCTCATTTCTTTACCAGACATTAATCCGGGTTCAAAAATTTCCAGAGTTGAGTTTTTTGAAAATTCGAATTTGTTATCGATAGTAATCTTTACAACAAAACTAATTTTTCCATCTTTTGCGGTCCTGGGAATGATTTTATCTACCTGCCCTACCTTAAGACCATTAATAGAAACTGCCGAAGACTGTGCCAAGCCTTCTACGTTATCATATTTTGCATAAAATATATTATCGGTTGTAAAAAGGCTTTTCCCCTTCATAAACTGAAACAACAACACAAAGCCAACAACAGCCAGAAGTGCAATCACACCCGCTTTTAATTCTTTACTGAATTTCACTTGCTAATTTTTTTCTAATAAGCAAATATAACACATTTTAAATAAATCCTTTGCCTTATTGCTCTGCGTTAAATACAAAAAAAAGCGACAAATAATTTTGTCGCTTTTTTATATCAATAAAAATGAATTTCTTATTGCTGCTGATTTCCAATTTTATTCCAGATTTCAATTCTGTAATCCTGAATATCTGCATTGTCCTGAAGACTCTTCATCCAAGCCTGGCCGAACATTCCAGCATTTCTTTGAGTAATAGACTCTGTAAACTGTTTAAGATCCCCAGGTTGTTTGTTTACTGTTTCTGATTTCTTGATCAGAACATACACTCCTGTTCCACCTTCAACCGGATTAGAAAGTTTACCTTTTGCAACACCAAATGCTGCACCGGCAACTTTAGGCTCCATAGCTCCAGCTACCGAAGGGTTTAGTAAGTTTACCTGAGCACTTTGTTTTGTAGCTGCAAATAATTTAGCTACCTGATCCAGGTTAGAAGCTTTTGCTGCTGCAATTTTATCAGAAATCTGTTTTGCTGCCAATTTATTTTTAACAATAGCTTCAATTTGATCTCTCACAGATTCCGGATCAGCAAGACCAGCGTCTTGTTTTCCGTTCAGGTATACCACAATTTTATCTCCTGTACCTTCTACAGTGAAAAGTTCTGTATCACCTTTTGATCTTTTCTTATCAAAAGCCCATCCTAAGATCTCTGCATCTTTTTCAGTACCTAAGCCCTGAAGCTGGCCTTCAAATCTTTTTGCTGCTTTTGGATTAGAGAACTGATAATTATCTTTTTTAGCAATATTCACGAAATCATTGAAAGATTTCCCTTGAATTTGCTGAATGAATTTTCTTGATTTTCTATCTACGTCAGCTTCTGTAGCATCTGAAGGTTTAATTGCCTTCACAAGGTTAGCAACTTTATAGCCCATAGATCCAGATTTCTTATCTTCAATATTGATGATATGATAACCGAACTGTGTTTCTACTACCCCTGTAGCACCTTTAGGGTTGTTTGCAAGGTAAGTAAGGAATTCCGGAACGAATGGCGTTTCTGGAGTTGTCCAACCTAGACTACCTCCCTGTGCCGCAGAATTTGGATCATTGGAAAGCTTAAGGAATTCTGTAAATTTAGCCGGAGTTGCTTTTACAATAGCTCCGATAGAGTCTGCCAATTTCTTAGCCTGCTCTTTAGATCTTGTTACTCCTTCTCCTGCAGGGCTTCCCTTGAAAGCAATAAGGATATGTCTGGATAATGTAGAATCTGAAGTTTTTTTACCTACAAGCTTAGACACTACATAGAAATCCTGTTCTTTATAGGGACCAAAAGTCTGCCCTACCGCTGCGGTAGCAATCTGACCTTGTATAGCCGCCGGCAATTGAGTAGGCTTCATATACTGAGCATTGAATGGCATATCAGAGTTTGCCATTACAAACATTGAATCATTTTTCGTATTCTGGAAATTTTCTGAACCTCCGCTCGCATCTGTACCTCCTGAATATAGTTTTGTAATTTCTTTCAACGCTGCTGCATCGTCTGCTGCACTAGGTTTAGATGGGAAATATACAATACCAATATTTCTGCTAGGTTCAGCTTTGAACATTACAGGATGCTTCTTTATGTAATTTGCAAGATCTTCTGTCGTAACATTGATTTTTGTTTTCTGAAGATATGCAGCATAATCTACTTTCACAAAGTCGATATCAGCAAGCTGATCTCTCTGCTTCATCAATTCTTCTGCCTCTTTCTTACCTGTAGTAATCCCTGCTGAAATATTAGTAAACACCTGTCTTGCCATTAGTCTGTACTCAACAGTCTTTCTCGTCTTCAACCATTGGGTATACCCCTGAGGATTGGTGTTTTGCAATGTTTCAATTTCTTTTTTAAGCTCTTGAGTTTTAAAGTTACCTTTCTCATCAAAGAACTGCTGATTCTGAGCAAACATCTGATCATACTGGATCTGACTCCAGAAATAGTCATCAGTCATTTCAAAGCCCAGTTTCTCAAACTGCTGCTTGATAAGTTTAGATTGTACAAGTAACTGCCAAGCCTGCTCTTCAAGACCGCTTTTCGGACGCCCTTGTTGATCAGCCTGTTGCTGCAACACGAAAAGCTGATCATTGAACTCTTCGCGGGTGATTTTCTCACCGTTTACTTTTCCTAAAACGTCAGGATTTTTACCAAAAACCTTATCGATACTATCCGGGTTCACCAAAAACGCTAAAAGCGCTAAGGCTATTACTCCCATTAAAAGCCAAGGCTTACTCCTAATCTGTCCTAAAATTGCCATTTTATAAATTATAGTTTTTTATCAGTTTGCGAAAATACACATTTTTAAGAAATTACAGAAGCAGAAGTTCTTTATTTTAATTTTTATTCGTAAAGATTATTTAAAAAAGGAAATTTTGACCGTATTTTTTACCAAAAAACAAATGGCATAAGTATTGTGCATTTTAAAACATCATAATATGCCACACGTTTTCAGGGTATATTTATAGAAAATCACTTTAACGATTAAAAACGAAAATGACAATTTGTCATTTGATTGATTATGACAGAATTTGAAGATATTAGTTTAGAAGAAATGATCAGCGACGGATTTGATATCGTAGCTGAGGAAATCAATCTTTCGGACTTCTCGGAGACTGATAAAAATTCCGAACAGAAAATATTCCCTATACTTCCTGTAAGAAATATGGTAATGTTCCCTAATGTAGTGATTCCTATTACTGCGGGAAGAAAAACATCAATACAACTTCTTGAGGAAGCTCAGAAAAATGGCGATTTTATTGGAATTGTAAGCCAGAAAAATTCGGACATGGAGCAGCCTTCTGAAAAAGACATTTACACTACCGGAACACTTGCTAAGATCATTAAGATCATCAAGTTACCTGAAGGAAACATTACTGCAATCACGAAGGGGTTCCATAGGTTCAAGATAAAAAAAATCATTGAAACCCAGCCCTATTTCAGAGCAGAAATATCAAAATTAAAAGATAGCAGACCTAAAAATCAGGACGAATATGAAGCACTGCTGGAAAACATTAAAGATCTTGCTTTAAAGATTATTGAGCTGGACCCTAATATTCCTAATGCAGCCAACTTCGCGATCAAGAACATCAATAATAATGATGATCTTCTGAACTTCATCTGCACCAATGCCAATTTCTCATCGGAAGCGAAACAAAAGCTTCTTGAGGAGAAAAGCCTCATGGAAAGAGCTAATAACTGCTATGAGATGATGCATGAGGACTTTAGAAAGCTGGAACTCCGAAACCAGATCCATCAGAAAACTTCTAAGGATCTTGATAAGCAGCAGAGAGAATATTTTCTGAATCAACAGATCAGAACAATTCAGGATGAACTTGGCGGAGGCCCTGAAAGTGATGTTGAAGATCTTATTAACAAAGCGAAGGATAAAAAATGGAGCCAGGAAGTAGAAGACCATTTCCAAAAGGAAATCAGCAGACTACAGCGCCAAAATCCTAACTCTCCGGATTATAATGTACAGAGAAATTACCTGGATTTCTTCACGGATCTTCCATGGGAAACATATACTAAAGATATTTTTGATATCGCAAAAGCTGAAAAAGTTTTAGATAAAGCTCACTTCGGACTGGAAGATATTAAGAAAAGAATTTTGGAACACATGGCTGTTTTAAAATTAAAAAATAATATGAAATCTCCTATCCTCTTGTTGGTAGGGCCTCCCGGAGTAGGTAAAACGTCTCTGGGTAAGTCTATTGCTGATGCTCTAGGAAGAAAATATGTAAGACTATCTTTGGGAGGCCTTCACGATGAGAGTGAGATCCGAGGACACAGAAAAACGTATATCGGAGCGATGGCCGGAAGAATCTTACAGTCTATCAAAAAATCAGGTACATCCAATCCGGTTATTGTTCTGGATGAGATTGATAAGATAGCACAGGGCCTTCACGGCGATCCCAGCTCAGCATTGCTTGAAGTTCTTGATCCTGAACAAAATAAGTCTTTCTATGACAACTTCCTTGAAATGGGGTATGACTTATCAAAAGTAATGTTTATTGCAACGGCCAATTCACTTTCGACGATACAAACTCCTCTTTTGGACAGAACTGAAATCATCCAGATTGCAGGATATACTTTAGAGGAAAAAATTGAGATTGCGAAGAGACATTTAATCAAAAAACAACAGGAGGAAAATGGTTTGGATACGAAGTCATTTAAACTGGGGAATCCTGAACTGAAACATATTATAGAAGCCCATACTTCAGAAAGCGGAGTAAGAACTTTAGAGAAAAGAATTGCTTCTATAGCAAGATGGGTGGCGCTTCAGACTGCTTTGGAAAAAGAGTATGATTCTAAGATATCTCTTGAAAAAGTAGACGAAATACTTGGTGTTCCAAGACCTAAAAGCTTATCTGAAATAACTGGAGTGCCTGGTGTTGTAACAGGCCTTGCCTGGACAAGTGTAGGAGGTGATATCCTTTATATTGAAAGTATTTTAAGTAATGGAAAAGGCAGTTTAACCATGACGGGTAACCTTGGAACGGTAATGAAGGAGTCTGCGACAATTGCTTTAGAGTACATCAAAGCAAGACATGATGAGTTGGGAATACCGCAGGAAGAACTGGATAAAAAGAACATCCACGTCCATGTTCCGGAAGGGGCAACTCCTAAAGACGGACCTTCTGCAGGTATAGCCATGCTAACTTCAATGGTTTCTTCTTTTAAAAACAAAAAGGTAAAACCACATCTTGCTATGACAGGGGAAATCACCTTAAGAGGGAAAGTACTTCCCGTAGGAGGAATCAAAGAGAAACTTTTAGCTGCTACCAGAGCCGGAATCAAAGAGGTAATTCTTTGTGAAGCCAACAGAAAAGACGTAGAAGAGATCAAAAAAGATTATTTAAAAAATCTACAGGTACATTACGTCAACAGAATGGAGGATGTCATTGACATCGCCATTGAAAAATAAAACAAACTTTTCAACATATCAACTTCTCAATAAAGAAACACGTTCTGATTACCAGGGCGTGTTTCTGTTTTTAAGCCTCCTTCAATTCGTTGTATGGAATGAAATTTGGAGTGTTGAAAGAAAAATCCAAACAGTTTTAATAAAAAGTGCTTTATTTCGTTGGGTTTTTCTTATTTTTATTCCATACTGCAGATTATAAATTATGAATTTCCTCAGACTTCCTTTTCTTGTCAAGCTTACGCTCGTCGTTATTTCCATTATTGGACTTGGCTATCTTCTGGCGCTAGGACAGAGTATTTTGGCTCCGTTTTTCCTTGCATTCCTTATGGCTATGCTTTTTTTACCGGCAGCAACTTTTATGGAAAGAAAACTAAGGTTTCCAAGATCCATATCCACGATGACCTCGGTCTTCATTATGCTGATCATATTAGGCGGACTGATTTATTTCTTCAGTTCACAATTATCGGATTTCAGTAAAGATCTCCCTCATCTCAAAGAGCAGTTTACCACTGTATTTGACAGCCTTCAGCACTGGGTTTCTAAAAAGTTCAACGTAAAGGTGGATGAACAGGTAGACTACATTAACCAGGGAGTAAATAAACTTCTGTCTTCTTCGGGAGCTATTTTAGGCTTTACATTTGGAATTTTTTCAACCGGATTTGGATTTATTATATTTTTCACTCTGTTTTTTATCTTTATCTTAAATTACAGAAGACTTCTGAACGGCTTTATCGTCACTGTTTTTAATGAAAGACATAAAGCAAACGTACAGGAAGCTGTAACTGAGATCCGACTTATGACCAAGAAATATATTTTCGGACTTTTTCTTCAGGTTATTATTGTCTCTACCCTTACGACTATTCTTCTTACCGTGTTAGGTGTAAAATATGCTATTCTTTTGGCCGTACTTACCGGACTATTAAATGTAATTCCATATTTGGGAATTTTTATTTCACTTCTCATTTCCTGTTTTATAGCATTTGCAACATCCAGCCCGTCAACCTGTATTTATGTAGCAATGGGATATATTGCGGTACACGCTGTTGACGGAAATATTGTACTTCCATTTGTCGTAGGCTCAAAAGTAAAGATCAATGCATTATTTTCTTTTCTTGGAATTCTTTTAGGAGAGCATCTTTGGGGAATTGCAGGAATGTTCCTTTGTATTCCGGCCATTGCAATTATAAAAATTATCTGCGAAAGAGTGGATGGCCTGAAACCGTGGGGAAAATTGCTGGGTGAAGAACAAAAACCCAATAAAAAGAAAAAGAGCTACAAGATATCCAAAAATATTACCTTGAAAGAAATGGATTAAGGATTGAATAATATATGTACAATTGATAATTGATTACTCAAAAAAATCATTTCCAATTTTTAAATAAAAAAGACTGTCTTTTTCAAGACAGTCTTTTTTACTATTTATTATGCCAGTTATGGCAGTGCACAATATGGACTCATCCCATTTGCACAAGTTTGTGTACACGGAATGTAAGATTGAGTATCAGGACAATATCCCATATCTGGTCCTCCCGGCTCTACGCCTCCGCCGCCGCCCAAGCATGGGTGACCTGGTGGGATTTTACATGGACATCCTTCAGGACCAATATCGCATAGTCCAATACCTACTCCGCCCTGAATCTCTCTTAAATTTGAGCGATCTAATTTTTTAAGATTTTTCAACATAATAATTTATTAGTTTAGTTTGCTTCCCGAATATAGAAAAATAAAATTATACAAAACACCCCATTAACCTAACATTAACAATAAATTATATATTTAAAATTTGAATTCAACATTCATATCCCATTTTTACTTTACATTTGATATAAAATCATCAATCATGAAAATAGTAAAATTCATTTTATGCTTACTTTTCGGGCTTATGTTTATTAATGCCGGTTTAAACAAGTTTTTTAATTATATGCCAATGGAGAAACCTACTCCAGAGCAAATGAAACTTTTCTCTGCTTTTGGAGAAATCAGTTGGTTAATGCCTTTAGTGGGTATTGTAGAAGTCATTGGCGGATTATTATTCATTTTCCCAAAAACAAGAGCCTTAGGAGCCATTGTTATTTTACCTGTCATGGTAGGAATTGTTACCCACGTTTTCACAATGGATAAATCTCCAATGGGAATGAGCATCGCCGGGTTGATGTTCCTGATCAATCTTTGGATCATTCTTGACAACAAAGAAAAATACAAGCATTTAGTTTCATAAGGCTTCAGATATTAAGTTTCAGTTTGTAGTACCTACAAACTGAAACTTAATATCTGTTACCTGTTCCCTACACAAAAGCACTGAATCCTGTAATCGATCGTCCTACGATGAGCGAGTTTATTTCTTTTGTCCCTTCATAAGAATAAATGGCTTCGGCATCGGCTACAAAACGGGCTACATCATATTCCAGCAAAATTCCGTTTCCACCCAGCACTTCTCTTGCTCTGGAAACGATATCTCGTGTTCTTAAGGTACAGAAAACTTTAGCCAGAGAAGCATGTTCATCTTTTAAAATTCCTTCATCCTGCATTTCAGATAGTCTAAAAACCATGGTCTGCATTGCTGTAAGGTTAGATAACATTTCTACCAAATGCCCCTGAATCATTTGAAAAGAAGCAATAGGTCTTCCAAATTGTTTTCTTTTTCTGGTATAATCCAGCGCACTTTCGTAAGCTCCCCTTGCACACCCTGTAGCCATCCAGGCTACTCCAGCCCGGGTCATTCGAAGAACTTTACCAGTATCTTTAAAGGAATTGGCATTCTGCAAACGGTTTTCTTCCCTTACAATACAGTCTTTTAACGTTATCAATCCATTCTGGACAATCCTCAAGGCCATTTTCCCTTTGATTTTCTCTACCGAATATCCGGGATTATCTTTTTCCACAATAAAACCTTTCACTTCCCCACTGTCTAAATCTCTTGCCCAAATAATGATAAGATCAGCAAAAGTTGCATTACCAATCCATTTTTTCTGACCATTAAGTACCCAGCCGTCTTCTGTTTTTTTACAGGTTACTGTAAGACCACCTGCGGCTCCTGAACCTACTTCAGGCTCTGTAAGACCGAAAGCTCCAATTTTTTCAAATTTCTGCATCTGTGGAAGCCACTTTTGTTTTTGTTCTTCTGAACCACAGATGTAAATAGAACCCATTGCCAATCCAGATTGCACGCCAAAAAATGTAGCGATAGAGGCATCTATTCTTGCCATTTCCATTGCGATAACACCTTCCATCAGAAAAGGCATACCCGGACAGCCATAGCCTTCATAGGTCACTCCGCAGATATTAAGCTTCTGAAATTTAGGGATCAATTCAAAAGGAAATTCATCTCTCAGCCAGTAATGATTGACCAAGGGTTTCACTTCTTTCTCCATAAAATCTCTTACCTTAAGCTGAATCTCTCTCTGTTCGGGACTAAGGGTATGGTAAATATCATAAAAATCACCATCAATAGGCGGGAGTTCTTTCTTTTTCTTTTCCGGATCAAGCATTTTCATAATACCGGAAAGCTGCTTATCATCCAGTTTAGAAAAATTCTGCATCAGTTTTGGTAAATCTACTTTGTTAGAAATGGAACTCAGCTGATCAAAATCTATGGATCTAAATAATTCTATTGCGTTTCTGATTTTGGAAAAGGTATTCGACATATTAATATATTGTAATTGGGTTTGTAAAATACAAGCAAAAACTGCTCCGAAAATAACCAGAAAACAGCATTATTATTTTACAAAACACTCAACCACAATCGATTAAATTACAATATTCCATTTACATTTTTTTTACTTTTGATTTTCAAGCGTTACAAAAGATCCTGACTGAACTTTGACCCAAGCAAAAACATTAAAAATAAACGCTATGAAAACCACTTACATTAAATTATCTCTATCTGCTGTTCTTTTATTAGGCATATATTCATGTAAAAAAGGCGAAGTTTCTTCTAAAGATCTTGAAGCCTATGCTACTACAGATTCAGCAACGGCAGTTATATCAGACAGCATCTCATCTGTCGCAGATATGAAAGTAAAAGACAAACAGTTCATCAAGACTGCGGATGTCAATATGGAAGTAAAAGATGTGTACAATGCAACCATCGCTATTGAAAAATCGGTTCAGGAGCTTGGAGGATTTGTTACCAACAGCAATCTTCAAAGCAATGTGGTTTCTGAAAACACCTACAACACTTCTAATGAAGAAGCTATGCTGGTTAAAAAATTTCAGACAGAAAATACAATGCAGGTGCGTATTCCGACTGAAAAACTAGGTGAACTTTTAACAGCAATCAATACGAACAAATTATTTCTTAATTCCAGATCTATTAATGCGAAAGATGTGACTGCCAATATCAAATATTCGGAACTTGAAGGGAAAAGAAATCAAAAAACCTCTGAAAATATCAGCAAGCTTAAAACCAATAAGGATAAAGTAATCTTACACGATGAGAATATGTCTGAAGGGAATCTTCAAAAGCTATCAAGTATGAATATGACAGACGATCTCAAATACAGCACCATTCAGATTTACATCAAAGAACCTCAATTGCGTATTGCAGAAATTGCTGTTACCAACACGACAAGCATTGATAATAAATATAAATACAATTTCATTTATGACGCAAAGGATGGCTTTGTCTATGGATTCTACTTGATCCAGAAAATCATAGTGGTTCTTATCAACATCTGGCCAATCCTATTAATTGCAGCTGCCATGATCTATTTCCTAAGAAAAAGAAGAGTTTCAAAACCTGAACAGCCAAAAATTCAAGAATAAAAAAACCTAACCAATTGGTTATCATCGTAATTTCAGATGTTACAACCTCCTTTTCCGGGAGGTTTTTATTTTTTTCAAAAAAAACTGTAACGAATATAACTCTTGTTTTACATACTGTTTAAAATAACTTAAAAATCAAAAAAAATAATAGTATGAAAAATTTAGTAAAACTTGGGTTCGCAGCATTATTATCAATGAGTTCTTCCATAACTGCAACAGCACAGAGTAAGGAGACTCCCAACAGTAACAGTCTGCTTTGGGAGGTTACCGGCAATGGTCTTTCTAAGCCATCTTATATTACCGGAACTTTTCATATCTTATGCAGTAAAGATTTTGAGATCAAATCTAAAGTACTCAAAGCCCTTGAAAAATCAGATAACTTTGTAATGGAAGTTAATTATACAGATCCCGTCGAGATGGCAACACTACAGAAAATGTATCAGACTGATAAGAAAATCTCTGATCAGCTTTCTCCAAATGAAGCGAAAGAACTGGATAACATTCTAACCGATTACGGAACTACCCTTGAAAGCATAGACACTTCAAGCCCTCAGGCTCTTTATGCTCTTCTTGCGGCCAAAGCAACCCCATGTCCTCAGACTGAAATAAAACTCTATGAAATGGAACTTCTGAAAAAGGCAATGAAAGATAAAAAGAACATTAAAGGGCTGGAAAAGGTAGAGGAGCAGATGAAATCCATCAACGAAGCTTATGATCTGAGGAGCACTATCTCACAGCTAAAAATGGGTAAGGAATATGAAATTTTATTCAGACAGATGATAGAAGCTTTTAAAAATGAAAATACACAATCACTATACACTCTTTTCAAGGATGAAAGATTTATGAATGCCCGGCAGGAAAAGGCGATGCTCACCAACAGAAATAAAAACTGGGTAAAAATAATGCCGGAAATAATGAAAGATAAAAGTTCTTTCTTTGCAGTAGGCGGTTCACATCTAATGGGTGAAAACGGAATTATCCCTCTTCTACAGTCTAAAGGCTATACGGTAAAACCTGTCTCTGGTCTATAATAGTAATCAAACCATGAAACTATTGTGAGTAATTCAACTGAAACTGCTTTTTTACAGCTTGTCAACCAGCATAAAGGCATTTTATACAAAGCCTCCCGCATCTATGCCGATTCTATAGAGGACCGGGAAGACCTTCAGCAGGAAATTCTTATCCAACTCTGGAAATCCTACCAGACTTTCAAAGGGAATAGTGAGTTTTCCACCTGGATGTATCGTGTGGCAATCAATACTGCTATTACTTTTTTAAAAAAAGAAAAGCAGAGAACCAATAATCATACAGATACTGCTCATCATTTTGAAGTTCAGCAAGAAGATTATAATCCTGCAAAAGATAAGCAACTGGAAATCTTTTACAATGCAGTCCAGCAGTTGAATTCTTTAGAGAAAGCCGTTATATTTTATTTCATGGAAGGGATGTCTCATAAAGAGATTGGAAACAACCTCGGGCTCAGTGAAGGAAACACCCGTGTAAAACTCAACAGAACAAAAGAAAAAATACAGCAAATCATAAAAAAATCAGGCCATGAACTTTGACCAATTAAAAGAACAATGGAATAATGAAGACAGTAACGTCACTATTCCTGATAGCATAAAACAATTAAAGGAGAGCAAACATCCTATAGAAAAAATTCAAAAAAGCATGAAAAAAGAATTTCCAATGCAGATTCTTGCCATCATCCTTATGGGATTCTTCCCGCTTCAGTTTGGATTTCCAGTTTCACAGTACATTATCTACTATATATCCTATACAATGATGATTGTAATATCCTCCTATTATCTGTTTGGATTTTATAAATTCTACAGACAAACTGAACTTTATACTGGAAATACCAAGAACAGTCTTTGGAAAATCTATCACGAGCTTAGATTAAATATGGAAAGATATCAGTCATTTGGCTTTTTATTACTGCCTCACTTCCTTATCACTATTGGATTGTTTATCTATAATATTTTGGAAAAGAAAGGCCATGGCCTGTCCAACTCAAATCAGTTCTTTTTAATAATTGCTGTTTTGATGGGAACGCTTTTATTAGTGGCAAGTATAGTTTCATGGACAAAATATATCTATGGACATCAGGCCAAGCAATTGGAAACCATCTTAAATGAAATGGATGAATAATATTTAAAGTATCTTTTATAAACATAAAAAATGAACCTCAGAACATTTCTGGGGCTTTGTTTTTTAAAAAATTGTTATTTATACTCCTCAAATTTATCTGAGGTTTTATTTTTCCTTAAATTTGCCAATCAGAAATAAATCATTATGGATTTTTAGGTATTATGATCCGATACATGGTTTTCTGAACACTATAAATTCCTGAAATATGCTATCAAAAATAAATCCTATACAAACTAACAGCTGGAAAGCTCTTGATGAACATTTTGCCGGAAATGACTTTGACCTGAGAAGTCTGTTCCAATATAATCCAACCCGCTTTGAAGAGTTCTCTTTACAAAAAGACAATTATCTTTTTGATTATTCTAAAAACTTAATTGATTCCAGAACGAAGGAACTTTTATTACAACTGGCTGAAGAATGCCAGTTGAAGGATTCTATCACCAGAATGTTTTCCGGAGACAAGATCAATGAAACAGAAGGAAGAGCAGTTTTGCATACAGCATTGAGGGATTTTTCAGATCGTGAGATTCTTGTAGATGGTGAAAATATCAAACCACAGATCAAGAATGTTCTTGAACATATGAAAACGTTTTCTGAAAAAATCATTTCAGGAGAACATAAAGGTTTTAGCGGTAAAGCGATCACTGATGTTGTCAACATCGGTATCGGAGGTTCAGACTTAGGACCTGTGATGGTTTGCTCTGCATTAAAACATTTTAAAACAAGACTGGATGTTCACTTTGTTTCCAATGTGGACGGAAATCATATTGCAGAAGTTGTTAAAAACTTAAATCCGGAAACTACTCTATTCATCATTGCTTCTAAAACGTTTACTACTCAGGAAACGATGACCAATGCAAATTCTGCAAAAGACTGGTTCCTTAAAGCTGGAAAACAGGAAGATGTAGCAAAGCACTTTGTAGCTTTATCCACTAATATTGAAGCTGTTAAACAGTTCGGAATCGCAGAAGAGAACATTTTCGAATTCTGGGACTGGGTAGGCGGAAGATATTCACTTTGGAGTGCTATCGGATTAAGCATTGTTCTTTCCGTAGGATATGAAAACTTCGAACAGCTTTTGAAAGGAGCTTTTGATACTGACCAACACTTCCAGACTGCAGATTTCTCTGAAAATGTTCCTGTATTAATGGGACTTCTTGGAATCTGGTATCGTAATTTCTACGCAGCAACAACTTATGCAATCTTACCTTACTCTCAGTATCTGGACAGATTTGCTGCTTATCTTCAGCAGGGAGATATGGAAAGCAATGGAAAATGTGTAGACAGAAACGGTGAATTCGTAGAATATGAAACAGGACCAATTATCTGGGGAGAGCCTGGTACAAACGGTCAGCACGCTTTCTACCAATTGATCCACCAAGGTACGGAATTGATCCCAGCAGATTTTATTGCGTATGCAAAAAGCCCTAACAAAGTTTCTGATCATCAGGATATATTGTTAGCGAACTTTTTCGCTCAGACTGAAGCTCTTGCCTTCGGAAAGCTGGAAGAGGAAGTTGAAGAAGAACTTAGAGGTGCAGGAAAATCTGACGAAGAAATAGACAGATTGATCAATTTCAAAATCTTCCACGGAAACACTCCTACCAACTCCATATTATTCAAAGAATTAACTCCTTTTTCACTAGGACAATTAATCGCCATGTATGAGCACAAAATCTTTGTACAGGGTGTCATCTGGAACATTTTCAGTTTTGATCAGTTTGGTGTGGAATTAGGTAAAGTATTAGCCAACAAAATTCTTCCTGAACTTGAAAATGATGAGGCTATCAATTCTCATGACAGTTCTACTAATGGATTGATCAGTTACTATAAAGAATTTAAGTAGTAAAAAGTAAAAATAAATCTAATAAAGTAATAAAAGTAAAATGGCAGAAATTCTTGACGGACTTAAAGTATCCAAAGAAATAAAAGCGGAGATCAAGGTTGAGGTGGAAAAAATCATTGCAAGCAAAAGGAGAGCACCACATCTGGTAGCAATTCTTGTTGGAAACAACGGAGCTAGCAAGGCTTATGTAAATGCTAAAGTGAAAGATTGTGAGGAAGTAGGATTTCAATCCAGCTTAATCAAATTCCCCAGTACTGTTGCAGAATCTGAATTATTGGAAAAAATTGACGAACTAAATAAATCGAAAGCTGTTGACGGATTTATCGTTCAGTTACCTTTACCAGATCAGATTGACCAGGAGAAAATCATTAACGCAATTGATCCAAGAAAGGATGTTGATGGGTTCCACCCTGAAAACTTCGGAAAAATGGCATTAGAGATGGACACCTTCTTACCGGCTACTCCTTTCGGAATCTTAACATTATTGGAAAGATACAATATTGAAACCAAAGGAAAAGACTGCGTAATCATCGGAAGAAGTAAAATCGTAGGAAGACCGATGAGTATTCTTATGGGAAGAAAAGATTTCCCAGGAAACTCTACCGTAACTCTTACACACTCATATACAAAAGACATCGAAGAATACACTAAAAAGGCAGACATCGTTATTACAGCTTTAGGTGATCCTCATTTCTTAAAAGGAGAAATGATCAAGGAAGGAGCTGTAATTGTTGACGTAGGGATCACAAGAGTAGATAACGATTCTCCAAAAGGATATTACCTTGCCGGCGACGTGGATTTTGAAAGCTGTGCCGCTAAAGCAAGCTGGATTACACCGGTACCTGGAGGAGTAGGCCCAATGACAAGAGCAATGTTGATGAAAAACACCATCATTGCTTACAAAACTTCGGTCTATAACGACTAATTTAAAAATGAATAAAGAAGAAGATATTTTATTAAAAGAAGGTAAAATGCTCCCTGTAATGGAGCATTTTTACACTTTACAGGGAGAAGGAGCACATACTGGAAAAGCCGCCTATTTTATTAGACTAGGAGGCTGTGATGTTGGATGCCACTGGTGTGATGTAAAAGAAAGCTGGGATCCTGAGCTTCATCCTCTTATGAATGCAGAAGAAATAGCGCAAACAGCAGCCAGCCACTGTAAAACAATTGTTCTGACAGGAGGAGAACCTTTGATGTGGAACCTGAATATCCTTACATCCAAATTAAAAGAACTGGGGTGTACTGTGCATATCGAAACTTCAGGAGCTTATCCTATGAGCGGACAACTGGATTGGATCACTCTTTCACCCAAGAAAACAGGGCTTCCTAAAGAAGAAATTTATCAGAAAGCTAATGAGTTGAAAATGATTATTTTCAATCAGCATGATTTTACATTTGCACAGGAACAGGCAGCAAAAGTTTCTGAAAACTGTAAGCTTTATCTTCAAAGTGAATGGAGCAAAAGGAATGAAATGTATCCTAAGATTACAGACTTCATTCTTGAGCATCCGGAGTGGCAGGCTTCAGTTCAGACTCATAAATATCTGAATATCCCATAAAAAAGTGTAAATTAGCGGGCCACATCCGCTATAATACCGTTAGATGCAGAGAATTCGATACTCTAGATACGTGAAATCGATCATCATTTTGCTTGACCTCATGGTTATTGCATCTATCTTTATATTCTTTTTTATAAGCAGAAACGAAAGTTTAAAATATCACAAAGAAACCTGGTACCAGAATGCTTTTTCCTTGATTTTATTGTTTTTGTTCTGGGTGCTGCTAAGCGGTAGGACAAAAATATACAATATCCCAAGGAATCTCACGTATACCCTGTTTCTGGAACGCCTTTTAATTCACTTCCTGTTTTTTATACTGGGTGTACTGCTTATAGGAAAGGTAAGTAATAATGTCTTTTTCAATTCAGATATTTACTGGCTCTCCTTTTATCTTTTTGCTTTTATTTTTCTGGAAAAATCATTGATCTATTTCGCCATTAAGTATTTGCGTTCTCTGGGGATCAACCATAGAAATGTAATGTTTCTGGAGAATAATGATTCTACAGAGATCCTTAGAAACATTTTTAAAGACCGTAAAGATTATGGATACCGGATATTTGAATACGAAAATTCAGAAATCAGAACCAGCGAATTAGTCAGTTTCTGGAAAAAAAATGGGATTCATACCCTATTTTTATCTACAGAAAATTCATATGATGAAAAAACGGAAACTGAAATATTCAAACTCGCAGAGGACAATAAAGTTCATATTTCACTGATACCGAGTATCACTCAAAGTGACTTTTTCCTTTATGACCTTGGATATATACAGACTCAGCCCGTTCTCAGTCAGGCAAGATATCCGCTGGATTATTATTCTAACTTCCTGATGAAAAGGACATTTGATATCTTTTTCTCCATTTTTGTATTGGTCTTCATCTGCTCCTGGGTTTTCCCAATTATTGCCCTATTAATCAAAACAACCTCTAAAGGTCCTGTTTTCTTTTTACAGAAAAGATATGGCTTTCATGAAGAAGTCTTCAGCTGTTTTAAATTTCGAACCATGGTTGTAAATGAAGAATCGGCTATCAAAACTACCTCAGAAAATGATTCCAGAATAACTAAAATAGGCAAATTCTTAAGAAAGACCAGCCTTGATGAGCTTCCTCAGTTCATAAATGTATTAAAGGGAGAAATGTCTGTTGTAGGACCACGCCCCCATATGCTGGCTGTTGATAATTATTACAAACCGAAAATCGGAAGATACAGTTTAAGAAGTATGGTAAGCCCCGGCATTACGGGACTGGCACAGGTAAGCGGACTTCGTGGAGATTTTGGAGATGTGGATGTAGAAATGAAAAAAAGAGTTTTGGCGGATGCCTTTTACGTAAGAAACTGGAGTTTTGTTCTCGATCTCGTTATTATTTTAAAAACCGTTTTACTGGTCATTGCAGGTGATAAAAATGCAAAATAAAATGCAGATTAAGCCGTAGATAATTTTAACATTTTTCTATACATCAGTCTTACCTTCAACTCTAGCCTAATTAAATAAAAAAGTCTAATTTAGCAGTATGTTAAAAAAGTTTTTCACAGCAGTAGGGGAATACATGATCCTCTTAGGGAAATCCCTGCAGAAACCTCAGAAAATGAAGGTTTTTTGGAAGCTGTTCATGAGAGAAATTAATGATTTGGGAGTAAATTCTTTCGGACTTGTTGTCTTCACTTCTATCTTTGTGGGGGCAGTAGTCGCCATTCAGATGTTCAACAACTTTGATGCATCTTCGTTTCCTATTCCTCCTTCATTTGTAGGATATGCTACGAAGGCTGTACTTGTACTGGAGTTTGCGCCTACCATTATCAGTTTAATTTTAGCGGGTAAAGTAGGATCTTATATTGCATCAAGTATTGGAACAATGAGAGTTTCCGAACAGATTGATGCGCTGGATATCATGGGGGTAAACTCACCCAACTTTCTGATATTTCCAAAAATTATCGCCTGTATGTTATTCAACCCTCTTCTTATTGCAATCAGTATTGTATTTGGTATCGGGGGAGGCTATATTGCAGGAATATTAACCGGGAACTGGACTACCAATGACTATATCACCGGTATCCAGATGTATATGCCTAATTTATTTATATACTATGCATTTACCAAAACCACAGTGTTTGCATTCATCATTGCAACAGTCCCTTCTTATTTCGGATATTTTGTAAAAGGAGGATCACTGGAAGTAGGTAGAGCGAGTACACAGGCCGTGGTATGGACAATGGTATTTATTATCATTTCCGAATTAATTTTAACCCAATTAATATTAAGCTAATGATTGAGGTAAAAGATCTTAAGAAAAGTTTTGGTGATGTTGAAGTACTTAAGGGAATTTCGACTTCATTTGATAAAGGAAAAGTAAACTTAATCATTGGACAGAGTGGCTCGGGGAAAACGGTTTTTCTTAAAAGTTTATTGAACGTCTATATGCCATCATCCGGAGAAATCCTGTTTGACGGCAGGAATGTGAATACCATGACCAGGGATGAAAAACAGCATCTTCGCTCAGAAATCGGAACGGTATTTCAGGGGAGTGCTTTATTTGATTCCTTAACAGTGGAAGAAAACATCATGTTTCCGTTGGATATGTTTACGAATCTTACCTATAGAGAAAAGAAAAAAAGGGTTTTTGAGGTTATAGGAAGAGTACATCTTGATAAAGCTGATAAAAAATATCCATCTGAAATCTCAGGAGGAATGCAAAAAAGGGTTGCCATCGCAAGGGCTATTGTCAACTATCCCAAATATTTATTCTGTGATGAACCCAATTCCGGACTAGATCCTTATACATCTAAGGTCATTGATGATCTTTTATATGAAATCACAAAAGAATACAATACAACAACGATCATCAATACTCACGATATGAATTCTGTGATGACAATTGGCGAGAAAATTGTATACCTGAGACTGGGAATCAAGGAATGGGAAGGTAACAAGGACATTTTGATTACTGCAGGCAATAAAAATCTTATTGATTTCGTTTATTCTTCAGAACTGTTTAAAGAGCTGCGAGAGTATTTACTCGAGAATAATAAAACGATTGAAAATTCAATTACAAAAATAGATGATAATGAAAAAGATACTTAGTATAGCGTTAATAGGTTTTTCAATGTGGGCTTCAGCACAGATCTCACTGGCAGGTAAGGCTAATTTAATATTTCCTACGGGTTCGCCTTCATGGTCAAACATCAAAGGAAC
This sequence comes from Chryseobacterium sp. MEBOG06, assembly GCF_021869765.1. Lineage (NCBI taxonomy): Bacteria > Pseudomonadati > Bacteroidota > Flavobacteriia > Flavobacteriales > Weeksellaceae > Chryseobacterium > Chryseobacterium sp. MEBOG06. The sequence goes on from NZ_CP084580.1 coordinate 4,920,444, forward strand.
AGTCAATGATGCCGTTAATGGATCAGGTAAAAATAATGTAGGGTTCAATGTAGGACTTTCATTAAAAGTAGGTCTTCCTACTTCTTTATTTGTGATGCCGGAAATTTATTATACTCATTTCAAAAATGAGTTTACCACAGAGAACACTACATTTGATGTTAAAAGTAACCGTATAGATGTTCCGGTACTTCTGGGATATAATCTTTTAGGGAATATGCTTGGTGTTTTTGTAGGTCCGGTTGGAAGTTTTAATTTAAACAAAGACAATACCTATAATGACTTTAAAGAAAATGCTAAAAATAATTTCACTGTAGGATACCAGTTTGGGGCACAGCTTGAAATTAAAAAGCTTATTCTAAATGCAAGATACGAAGGAGCCTTTAGTAAGGACGAAAGAAACTTCATCAACAGAGTTTCCGGTTCGGAAATCAGATATGACAACAGACCCAACCTGTTTATGGTGGGACTGGGATATAAATTTTAATCAACAATCGAAAATAACAACTTAAAACCCTGAGATCTAGATCTGAGGGTTTTTATTTTGATTTTCAATCTCAGCCTGACGTTTTGCAATATCTGCAGCCTGTTTTTCCAATTCTTCTTTTTCTTTCTGAAGCTGTTTGAATTCTTTTTTCCTCTGCTCTTCTTTTATGGCGCTCCCTTTACTCAGATAGCCTACCATTCCGCCGATAATAAGACCAATCCCAACTCCTGCCATCATGCCCATGATGTGGGAAATTTTAATTTGTTCTACAGCAAAATCTGTGGTCAGATAGAAAAGTAAGGCAGAAACAGCCAAAAGTATAAATCCGGTAATTGATAAACTCTTCATAATATTGTGTTTAGGTGGTTACATTAAAAAGCCTTACCAAATTTACTAAAAATTTAATAAGGCCCTACTCAAGATTAAAATTCTAATTATATTTTTCCTCCCGCAGCCTTATAGTATTCCAAAGCTTTCGGAAGATCTTTATTTATATCTGAAATTCTTGTTTCCGGATTCGGGTGGGTAGACAGGAATTCCGGCTGTCTTGCTCCTGAGGACGCCGCTTCCATTCTGTTCCAGAAAGGGATCGCTGCTCTAGGGTCATATCCTGCCATAGACATAAGATAAAGTCCCATTTCATCAGCTTCTGACTCCTGACTTCTTCCATATTTCAATAAAGCAACTTGTGAACCTATTGGATAGGCTTTCTGGAAAATACTTGCCCATTGTGCATTTGAAATAGCTCCTCCAAGAAGAGCACCACCATACTGAGCCATCATAGCCTGGGAAATTCTCTCATTTCCATGGCCTGCCAATGCATGGGATACTTCGTGTCCCAATACTACTGCAAGACCGTTATCATCTTTTGTAACAGGTAATATACCGGTATACACCGCTACTTTACCTCCGGGCATACACCATGCATTCAGTTCGTTGCTTTGCAAAAGATTGAATTCCCAGTTATAATTGGCGAGATCAGCTGATCTTCCAATATTCTGATAATATCTTTCTGCTGCACTTTTAATTCTGTTTCCTACATTTCCCACTCTTTTTGCATCTGCGGTACCGGTAATCACCTTACCTTTAGACAATGTCGTTTTATATTCCTGTGCAGACATTGTTAAAATTTCTGAATTGTTAGCCAGCTGTAAAGAGGACCTACCCGTAATCGGGTTTGTAGTACAGGAAACGGCCGACAGAGCAATGGCTCCTATTCCTAATAGATGTGTAACTTTCATAGTTTGAGTGTTAATACCTCAACTTTAACAATTTTTATTCCAAAATATCCAATAAAGAATATATTTGCATACATTTTGCTGTTTAAACTTAATAATTATCTCAATCATGAAAAAGTATATTCCTCTTTTGATGGTTTTTGGATTTCTGTTCTTTTTTCAGAACTGCGCTTCTCAAGGCTCAGTAGATCCAAAAGCAGTGAACGCTCTAGTAGATTCTCAGGAATTTACCTTCTATGCACAGAGAGCGAACCCTACCAACTATGACGTCCTTAACGTCATGACTTCAATGCCGAATGCAACAGCAACAAGAATGCTGAACCTGGATGGAAGTTATACCATTGATGTAAGTAAAAACAACTTAGATGTGGCACTTCCATATTTTGGAAGATTATACAATGCAACGTATGCAAATACTACGAATAATAGCTACAGATTTACTTCGAAAGATTTCACTGTTACCAAATCCCAAAACAAAAAAGGAAAGTGGATCCTAAGAATTAAACCTAATGATGTAAAGAATGTTGATGAAATTATTATTGAGGTTTATAAAAACGGGAAAGCTTACGTGTCTATGAGAAGTAATGACAGACAGCCAATTTCCTACGACGGATATATTGCAAAAAGTGAAGATAAGCCGGAAAAAGAAAAACTCTAACTTTTGGTTTTATCTGATAAAAACTTTTCAACAAATAATTTTGCTTCAGTGCTTGGATTCGAAACCATCTCTGAAGCATTTTTTTTATGCATCATATAAGCCTCTTCCACTTCGTTGTTTTTTTTCATTAAAGACAGTATGTATTCCTGTACCCAATATTCAAAACGTTTTTCAGCCTGATGAATACGGACTTCTTCAAAGCGTCCACTTTTCTTTTTGAGCTCAATAAATTCGAAGATTTTATCGTAGATATCCTTCAGGCCCTCATTATGTAACGCTGAACCCAGTAAAACGGGGATCTTCCATTCTTTTTCTTTAGGGGGAATAAAATCCAGGGCTCTTTTAAGCTCCAATCTTGTATTTTTTGCTTTCTGAAGGTTGTCCTGATCTACTTTGTTGATAAAAATAAGATCCACCATCTCCATGATTCCTCTCTTTATTCCCTGAAGTTCATCTCCACCTCCAATAATTTTAAGGAAAAGAAAAACATCGGTAATATCTGCCACAAGAACTTCTGACTGCCCTACCCCAACTGTTTCAATTAAAATATAATCATATCCCGCGGCTTCACAGATCATCATGGTTTCGAAGGTCGTATTGGCAACCCCTCCTAAAAATCCGGAGCTCGGAGAAGGGCGTATGAAAGCATTTTCTTCTTTTGCAAGTTCTTCCATTCTGGTTTTATCTCCTAAAATACTGCCTTTATTGATGGAAGAGCTCGGATCAATCGCCAGCACTGCAACTTTTTTCCCTTCAGCAATAGCCAGTCTTCCAAAGCTTTCTATAAAAGTAGATTTTCCTGCCCCGGGAACTCCGGTTACGCCAACTCGAACAGAATTTCCGGTAAAGGGCATGATCTTCTTTAGCAGTTCTTCCGCCTGCACTCTATGCTCCGCTTTTTTACTTTCAACTAGTGTAATAGCTTTTGCAATCAGGCGTTTGTTACCTGATTGTATTCCTTCTATTAGCTCTTCTGTAGAAAATTTCATTGATTCAAAAGTAATCATTAAAATGGGAACGGTCAATAGCACCCGTTAATGAAATGATAAAAGACCCTAATTTTCTATCAATATTGCATTATTTATAATTAATTAAATTTTATTTCTTCTAAATTAAAACTAGAATCCCCTATACCAAAGGCTTAAGGAATTTATTACATTTGTTATATAGCAAAATTTAGAAACATGAAAAAAATCATCGCTGCGGCATCATTTACTGCCATCTTGTTAGTATCCTGTACGCCGAAAGCTTCAACGTCTGCTGCTACTGCAGGAACTTCGACTTCTACGGTGGAACAAATCGCTCAGGGAAAAACTATTTTTGAAAGTTCTTGTGGAAGATGTCACAAACTGCCGGATCCTGCTTCACACAATCCTGTACAATGGGTTGGTATTATGAATGCTATGGCTCCAAAGGCAAAACTTAATGATGACCAGCATAAGTGGGTTTATGATTATATCGTTTCTGTACAGAAATAAACCATCAACAACAAAAATATGGGTATGAAAAAATTAATCTTAAGCGGCATTGCAACATCAGCTTTTCTGGTGTCCTGCGGGCCAAAGAGTACGGCCGTAACAGGGCCAAAGTATACCTCATCTGAACAGTTGGCTCAGGGAAAAACCATTTTTGAAAATTCATGTGCAAAATGCCACAAATTACCAGAGCCTACAAAGCATGATAACCAGGGGTGGATCAATACATTAAGCAGAATGGCTCCTAAAGCCAAGCTCAATGATGACCAGCATCAAATGGTTTATGATTATCTGATCTCTGTGAATAAAAAATAAAAAGATGTTTTTATTTTTTTTAGCCACGAATACATGAATCAAATGATTTGTGTATTCGTGGCGTTTTTTATAATTATCCTTAGGTCAAAAATTGTACTACATCCCCCAAAAAAAGGAGACTATTTAGCCTCCTTCTTCTTTTTATTCCTTTTTTTCTTTTTCTTAGGCATTTTTTCTTTGACAAATTTTTCTCTGTTTTTTAGAAAATCTAGCATTTCCTGATCATAAGCAAAAGTCTTAGCTTTTTTTAAGGGCTCTAATGCTTTTTTATAATCTAATCTGATTTCAAACAGTAAAGAATGGTGGGTAAGAATTCTGCATCGGTCAATCCCTTTTATTCCCAGAGAATATTCAATCAGCTTTTCAGCTTCTTCTAAATCTTCATTATCCAAAAGACATTTAATATAGTATTGAGGAGTATTCAGGTTAGCCATATTACACTGCATTGCCTCTTGAAAATAGAGTTTAGCTTTTTCATAGTCTATAAGCATTTCACTATATATTCTTCCCATCAGACAAAGGCTGTCTGTATCTTCAGGATCATACGACAAGGCATAATTTAATGCTTCCAGACAATCCGGCAGACTGTATGGGTAATTATCCAAAGCTTCAAAATAATATTTGCTTTTAGTTAAGGTCATTTCTGTAATTTTTTAATTCATTTTTCAGGGCATTTCTTCGTTTTTTGAATGACCTGTCTTCATGGTTTCTTTTAAAGTCTGTTCCGGAAAATGTGCGGACAGCATTTCCGCGCTGTACCCGAAAATGATGATTCCATGTTTCCTGCATATTCTTTTCCAACTGCTGAATATAGACTGCCATTACTTTTTCTTTTAATCTGATAATGGATAGCTTTTTATTTTCGAGCTGGGAACGTGAATCCTGCACAAAAACGGATTGTCCGCTTGGGATATGGGTGGCACGAACGGCTGTATTCACTTTGTTTACATTCTGACCACCGCTTCCCTGGCTTCTGACTGTCTGGAACTGTATATCTTTTTCATTAAAATCAATTTTTTTATTATTTTCCAGTTCAAAAACTCCAATAAACCAATTGCTTCTTTTATGGAGTTTACGGAATGTACTTTTGCCTATCCAGCAAATACTTCCAATCCAGTTTTTTAAGAATTCTGTTACTTCATCACCTTTTAAAAGAACAGTAACTGATTTCAGTGTCAAATTTTCATCCCCACTTTCACGGTGAATGATTTCGTATTCTATTTTATTTTGTTTTGCCTCTTCAAGAAAGGTCTTTAGAACTTTGGCTGTCACCCATTGACATTCTAAAGGCCCTCTTCCTGAAGTGATCTGTATTAATTTTTCCATTGTTAGTTTGGCATTTTGCTTAATAAAGGATGTCCTAGAGGATCTATTCCCTTGTTTAATAATTCTGTTGCTGCCATCACAGCCCAGCATTTATCACTGGAATGAATATTCCGGTAAAATGACAGTAAAACATCAGGTTTCACAACAGTAAAACCATTTGCTTTGATTGTCTCAAGATCATTTCTTTCAAAGAAATCTATTGTAATCCTGTAGAATTTATCATTTTCCTGTTCTACCGTTTTCTCATACCTACGAAAGTTTTCCTCACTTGCCAGATGGTCATAGCGGGTCCAGACTTTCTGAAATCCTTCCTGATAAAGGATCACAACAACCTCTGCAACGTTTTCCTTTTTTACAAAAACATCAATATCCTTATGATCATGAGCATGTTTATATTCTATATGTCCACTTTCTGACATGAAATGCCATGCCCAACCACCTGATATAATAACTTTATCTTTTAATTGTTCTAAAATTTCGAGCCCCAACCGGATTCTGAATTCCGGCCAGAGTTCTCCGTATCTTTTTATGTTATGCGGTGCTCCCATTTTTTTTAATTTTTGCTAAATCTTAATAAACCTTACAGGCTTAAAAGAACCTATAAGGTTTATCATTCTGACTATCGATCCATTCTTACGATTCTTGGCTGGAATGTTCCCAGGATGTCTACCAATTCACTTTGTGCATTCATCACTTCATTAATGTCTTTATAGGCCATTGGTGCTTCTTCTGCATTTCCACCCATTAATGTGACATTCTTCAGCTTCAGCTCTTTCTTAATATCGTGCTGCGTGAAAAGATTCCTGCATTCTCCACGAGAGTAAGCTCTTCCCGCTCCATGCGACGCTGAATTCAGAGAATCCGGGTTTCCTTTTCCACGTACAATAAATCCTTTTGCGGACATAGATCCCGGAATCATTCCCAATTCATTTTCATTGGCAGGAGTAGCTCCTTTACGGTGAACGATCACTTCTTTTCCGCTGTGAATTTCCTTCCAGGCAAAGTTGTGATGATTTTCTATTCTGGCTTTTACTCTCCCCCCAACAGCCTTTACCAGTCTTCTGTGAATATCATCATGACAGGCTGAAGCATAATCTCCGGCGAGATTCATGGCAGTCCAGTATTCCAGTCCGAGGTGTGTACTCAGGTCCAGCCAGGCAAAGTTCTGAGCTTCTTTTGGCAGCGGGCATTGTTCTGTAGCCATTCTTGAATAGTATTGGGCAATTTCTGCTCCCAGCCCTCTGGAGCCGCTGTGTGAGAGAATTCCCAGGTATTTACCTTTCGGCAATCCAATCTGGTCATCTACTTCTGTAATTTCCACTTCTCCGAATTCCACAAAGTGATTTCCACCGCCTGAGGAGCCCATCTGCTTGATGGCTTTGCCTTTTAATCTTCTGAGAATAGGGATCATATCGAATGTATCTCTCTCAAAAATCTCATGATCTATATGAGACTTATGGACTTCATACATTCCGAATTTTGTATGTTCAGCAAGAGCTTTTTCATATTTATCTCTTGCACCTTCAAGATATGAAACCGGGGTATCCAAAATACTGAGGCTCATTCTACAGCCAATATCCATTCCTACTCCGTAAGGGATCACTGCGTTTTCTACAGCAAGTACTCCTCCTATCGGAAGTCCGTAGCCACTGTGAGCGTCAGGCATTAATGCTCCCTGAGTAGATATTGGAAGCTTTAAGCCAGTGTACAACTGATTTTTTGCTTCTTCTGAAATATTACTGCCAAAGATCTGGAAAGAAGCCCGTTGTGAATTGAGCATTCTTTTTTCAGTTTTTTTGGAGGATAATAAGGTCTCTGCAATTTGCCCGAAGGTTAAATCTTTTTCAAAATTCTCAGGATTCGCAAGGATTTCTTTTAAAATAGATTTTACATGATGAATATTTTTGGTTGCAAAATTCCTTTTCATGACCTCCAAAGCTACATTGACGCTTTGGTTATTTGGATAGCCCAATTTTAATATATCTTTTCCTTTTAGTTTTAAATTTCCCATTGTTTTTGTTTTAAATAACAGTTGGACCTATAAGTCCTGTAAGTTTTCTGCAATCGCTGTTGCAGACATTTTGTAGTGAAAGTATTTTGTACTTCCCGTTTTATCAGATTTGTATTTCATCTTCCATGGATTGGGTTTTCCATGCATTGTTTTATGAATAATTCCTGACACTTTATGTTGTCCCAGATAGGATTCAAGCTCTGCATATTCTTTTTCTAGTTCAAAGTCCACAGGCTTGTAGTGGGTAATCATATTGGGTCTTATTCTCAGGATAAACCTCCATGGCTCGATGAATTCGTAGTAAGTATCGTATCTCTTTCTTACAGGCCAATATTCTTCAAGTTTCAAAAAATACTGTCTTTCCCTTGGTGTAAGCCCTAACTTCGGATCATTCCAAGAGTAAGAAGAAATTCTGCTAAGCTTTTGCTCTCTTTCTACATATATTCTTCGTCCGAATTTTCTTTTCTTTTTGAGAAACTGCCTGCTTTCAGAATACATGTAAATATTGATTTTCTTCAGAATTCCGTCAAAAAAATCTCCGTCTTTAGTTCTCATGACATCTTCCCTTACCACAAAGAATCTTACAAAACCTCTCTGATAGGGTTTATCTAAAGGAATCAATGGAATGTTTCTTCTTATATTCCAAAGCTCTTTACTACGTTTATACTTTTTTCTGATCTGTTTTTCTACATCTTTTCTACTTGTTCTTTTTCTGCTTCTTACGCTTCTCAAGCGGGAAGACAGAAGATTATCATTTTCCATTGTTAAGAGAAGTTAGATGTGAGATATTAGAAGTTAGCTTATCTTACCTCACACAACTTTAATCAACTAAAATACTAGTTGAATGGATTAATAATAGACGCCAACGGCTTTGAGGACATACCTCATCCTGTTTTTGTCCTTATGTGACACTAAAAAAGATTTCGGGGAAACTTGAAGTTTGAAATATTGCGCAATAAAAAACCCGAAATCTTTACGACTTCGGGTTTTGATATTGTATTGTACTATTATTCTAAGAATGTACCAAACCGCGAAGCCTTACCACCAAAAGGGGTAATCCAACTGTAGAATTCTGTTTTGTTCTGAACATTGCTTCGTTGTTTTTAATTGGTTAAACTTGATTTTCAGGTGCAAATATAGAATTATTTTTTTAATCATCAATTATTTAAATCTTATTTTTGTGAAAAAAGAGTTTTATGTATAAAGTTTTATTGGCCTTACTTCCAATGCTTTTTATAGGATGTAAGAAAGAAGAACCTGTAAAAAAGGAGGTGGTAAAAGTATCAGAAAAAGGCTGTTTCTCTACGAATTTCATGGAAAAAATTCTTGATTTGGAGGAAATAAAAGATCAGGCAAAATTTCTGAATTCACAAACCCAAGGAAAGGGGAAAATCGGTTTTCTTGTAGACAGCACAAAAGCAAATAATGGCTGGGATTATTCAATTTCCGTAGGTTATAATGGGCCAGACCGTTTTGAAACGTATCACATTTTCCATGCTTCAAGTAGTCAATGTAACATTTTAACTATTTTAGAACCCGTATCCGGAGAATATATTTCTATTGAGCAATGGAGAAAAAGCAAAAATGAGCCTGCCGCAATGGAATCTTTATTAAAACCAGGGCTTTATAGCTTACCAATTGAAAGTCTTCCTCAGGTAGATGTAAAATTTATCGAAACAGATTTTGCGGTGGAAGGTTCAGAAAAGTACAGCTGTGGAGAGCCAGCATTCCGATATTTTCCTTTAGCTCAATACAAGGATGTTGAACTGATTCTTGTTCCGATGGATTGCGGAGATTTTGATTACCGATATTATCTTCTTACTGTGCTGAATAACAGCATCGTTGACGAAGCCTATGTAGAAGGTATTTGGTTTGATCCCGGAAAGGATGATAAGAAGGAGGAATTCAGCAGCTATGAAATCAATAAAGCAGGAGAAATCACTGTGACAACAGATCATAAGATTGATGGAAATAGTCAAAGGATAACTAAAACTCATTATCAGATTATGGATGATGGTAAAATCGTTCAGAAAAAATAGAATAAAGGCTGTTTCAGATGTTGAAACAGCCTTTATTTTTTCATTTGAGGTAAATAATGCTTAGAAAAATAGCATCAATAACTTTTGTCATCCGTTGGATATCCAATGTTTCTAAAGTGTCTGTAGATTTGTGATAATTTTTGTTTCTAAAGAACGAGGTATCAGTGATCATGAGAGCTGGAAAGTCAAATTTCCAATAATTCATATGATCGGAATAATCTACACCGCCCACGAATTTGGGAGCGGGAAAAGTTTCTGTCTTGATCTGCTCTGAATTTTTAAAATTATCAATAAAATTATTGACAAATGGGCCTGCTCCGGTGAGTTTTCTGACTAAAGTAATAAAGTCTCCTTTATTGCCATAGATCCATGAAAGTATTCCTACAGGAAAATTCTGGGAGTTCTTTTCATCTTTGAAGTAGCCAATCATTTCAACACTTGCCATCCCATAGACGTCAATATTTTTATCTTTCAACGATTTTGCATGGATGTAGCTTCCCATATTCTCGGTTCTGAAATAGGGAGGTTCTTCTAAGGTATAAGCCACCAGGTCTATTCTGTAGTTGAGCTTTTGTCCTTTAAGCAATCGGGAAAGTTCTAAAAGGGCAGTAACTCCGGTCGCGTTATCGTCTGCACCCTGCTGATCTCCGCAAACGTCATAATGGGCTCCTATGATAATTCTTTTGCTGTTTTCTGTCCCAAAGGAACAAATTACGTTTTTATAGATCCTCCCTTCAACACTATATTCCTGAAACTCTGTACTGTCACTATAAGTCTTAAAGGTCCGATGAATATAGTCTGCCACTGCATTCAATTGATCTATATTTTTATGGTTCCGGAACTGAGATGTCTGGGTAAGTACCGTTAAATGCTCTTTTACTCTCTCAATATCAGCAGTATTCGTAGATTTTTGTATGATAGGCTTCTCTCTTCTGACTAAGCTTAGCAACAAAGCACCCATAAAAAGTAAGCCTACGAAAAGAATGATCTTCTTTTTCGCAGGCTTTATCTTATTTTTAAAATTCATTCAATTTATCTTTCAACTAAAATTAAAATTTTTAAAGTTTAGTTTTCTAAAAATCTCTCTAAAATTTCTACAGCACATTTCGGAAGGTTCGTACCTGGGCCAAATATGAAGTCTGCCCCATTGGCATATAGGAATTCATAATCCTGTTGTGGGATCACACCTCCTACAACGATGGTAATATCATCAGCACCCAATTTTTTCAGTTCTTCCACTACTTGTGGAACCAGAGTTTTATGTCCTGCAGCCAGGGAGGATACTCCTAAAATGTGAATATCATTTTCAATGGCCTGTTTAGCAACTTCTTCCGGAGTCTGAAACAATGGAGCAACGTCAACATCAAATCCCATATCGGCAAAAGCTGTTGCTACTACTTTTGCACCTCTGTCATGCCCATCCTGGCCCATTTTAGCGACCATTATTCTCGGGCGGCGTCCTTCTTCTTCTTCAAATTTCTGCGTCAGATTCAGAGCTTTTTCAAAGTATTCGTTTTTACCTGCGTTCATAGCGTATACTCCAGAGATTGTTTTAATGTTTGCTTTATATCTTCCAAAAGTTTCCTCCATCGCATCGCTCATCTCTCCGAGAGTAACTCTTCTTCTTGCAGCCTCAATGCATAACGCCAAAAGGTTTCCTTTTCCAGTTTTTGCACTTTCACGGATATCGTTTAATATCTGGGCTACTGCTTCTGCATTTCGATCTGTTTTTATATTATTCAGTCTTTCGATCTGTTTTCTGCGAACTTCGGTATTATCAATATCAAGAATCTCTATTGCATCTTGTTTTAATGAGGATTTGAAAGAATTTACCCCAATGATGAATTCTTCCCCGCTATCAATTTTAGCCTGCTTTTTAGCTGCTGCTTCTTCAATTCTCATCTTTGGAATTCCGGCCTCGATAGCTTTCGTCATTCCTCCTTCCTGTTCTACCTCATCTATGTATCTCATTGCTTCTTCAATCATCTGCTGGGTAAGGCTTTCTACCAGATTACTTCCTCCCATCGGGTCTACGACATCGCATATTCCGCTTTCCTGTTGGAGAATAATCTGAGTATTTCTTGCAATTTTCGCTGAATAGTCTGTAGGAAGGGCAATGGCCTCATCCAAAGCATTGGTATGTAATGACTGCGTTCCTCCTAAGGCAGATGATAATGCCTCAATAGCAGTTCTTGTAATATTATTGAAGGGCTCCTGCTCTGTCAAAGACCATCCTGAAGTCTGAGAATGGGTTCTTAATGCAAGGGATTTAGGGTTTTGAGGGTTAAATTGTTTTAAAAGTGTTGCCCAAATATATCTTGCAGCACGCATTTTAGCAATTTCCATAAAATGATTCATTCCGATTGCCCAAAAGAATGATAGTCTTGGTGCAAAATCGTCAACATTCATACCTGCTTTGATGCCTGTTCTTACGTATTCAAGACCATCTGCCAGTGTATAAGCCATTTCCAGCACCGGAGTAGCGCCTGCTTCCTGCATATGGTATCCTGAGATGGAAATAGAATTAAATTTTGGAATATTTTGAGAGGTATATTCAAAGATATCTGCAATAATCTTCATAGAAGGTGCTGGTGGATAGATATAGGTATTTCTAACCATAAATTCTTTCAGAATGTCATTTTGAATGGTTCCTGAAAGCAGTTCCTGTTTTACCCCTTGTTCTTCTGCTGCCACAATATAGAAAGACAAAATCGGAAGTACAGCTCCATTCATTGTCATGGACACTGAAATCTGATCCAACGGAATTTCGTTGAACAAAATCTTCATGTCTTCAACAGAATCAATAGCAACTCCTGCTTTTCCTACGTCTCCTACCACTCTTGAATGATCAGAGTCATATCCTCTGTGGGTAGCAAGGTCAAATGCTACGGAAAGACCTTTCTGTCCTGCGGCAAGATTTCTTCTGTAAAAAGCATTGGATTCTTCAGCTGTAGAGAAACCGGCATACTGCCTGATGGTCCACGGCTTCTGAACATACATAGTAGAATACGGCCCTCTAAGGTAGGGTTCAATTCCTGGAGAAGTCTGTGTTAAAGATTCATCTTTTACATCTTTTTTTTCATAAGATGATTTAAGTTCAAGTCCGTCTTTTTCAAAGTTATAGATTTCTCTCTCTTGAGGTAACACTTTAAAATCCGGGGTTTTCACAGAAATTGTCTTTCGCATTCCAATAATTTTTGTCTCCGTAAAGTTAATTTTTTTGACCGAAACACAAAACATCTGTTAACATACAGTTTTTCTGATGTTTATTGAAAGAAAAAGACCGGACGAATGCCCGGTCTTCTGTTATTTATATATTGTCTGCTTATTTTTTGATAAGCTTTGTATTGTAAGTGCCTTTCTCGTCTTTGATCGTCACTACATACATTCCTTTGATCAATGAAGCTACATTGATTCTTCCATCAATTTTACCTTCCTGAACCAATCTTCCGTCAGCAGTATAGATTTTATAATCTGCTTTTCCTTTCAGATTTCTCACTTCTACGAAAGTGTCTGCAGGGTTAGGATAGATAGATACTTCTGATGCTTTTGTATTTTTTGTTTCATTTACGCCTAACGTTTCTGAAATTTTCACATTAAAGTCTCTGAATCCCCCAGCTGAAACAATACTACTTGGTCCAGAAGCAACAGAAGGATAACCACATGGTCCTGATGCCGCATTAAAGAATGTAGTTGCCACTCTCATTCTAAGAGTTTTATCTCCGGCATATGCACTGGTTGGCACTATAAATGTAAATGAGCCATCATGATATTTGTATCCAGTAGTTCCTGGATCATTAACCGGAACGGCACTATGAGAACCTACTTTTTCTGAAGCTTCAAAAATACCATTTCTATTAAAATCGATCCATACTTCTAGCCAGTCATTATAATTACTAGGGTTACCTAAAGTTCTAAATGTACCAGTATATTGAGTTCCTTTTGTTAAATTAACTGTTTTAGTAGGATCTGCACTAAAATCCAGATAAGTTCTTGCGACTCCAGCTACAGTAGTTTCCGAATAGTTTAGTCCTCCTACGTTTAATCCAATTAGCCCACTATAAAACGCACCATTCATATTATTTCCTCCCGTTGTCATTAGACAGTAATCATATCCGGTTCTTAACCCTTTTGTTTTAAAAGCATAGTTTGAAGAGAATGCACCTGCTACACTGTTTACAACAGCTGCAACCTGAGTTTCATAATTTGTTTCATCTTCAAGACCGGATATTGATACAGAATTGGTAGGACTCGTAGCATTTTGCCAATTAGTCTCCCCCACTTTTCTGTAGTTGATTGAATAGGTAGCTCCTGGTACACTATTCCAAGATAATCTTGCTGAGGTTCTAAAAATTTCTGTATCCTGAGCAAAAACTCCGGCAGGTGCTGCTGTAGAAGATGTTGGTGCTGTTGCAACACTTACTTTAGGAGATATTGCATAGAATATATTCCCTACAGCAGATATTCTTAACTTGATATCCCCTGTTAATCCAGATGGCATTTGTGCGCTGTAACTTCCAGTATTGGGAGTAGATGCCACAAGTTCTGTCCATGATGCTCCATTAGTAAGATCAGTAGTATACTCAATCTTTACATTTGACACATTATAAGGAGCTGCATTTGTATTGGCCACGTCCCATAATATAGTATTGGAAGCATTACTGTAAAGCACAGTAGAATCTGTAATACCATTAAATTTAAATGGTCCATCATTCCCTACTGTAACTGTTGTTTCTAAAGATGAAAGCATTGGTCTTTGAGCATTTGTATCTCTTGCCGTTACTGCATAATTAAGAACCCTTGGAACATATGATACCGTTTCCCAAGTTGCCTTATTGGTAAGCTTTCCAGCCATTACAAGAGGAAAGCTAGGGAAGTATCTTCTTCCACTTGCCGTACCCGTAAATGATCTTGCGATAGAACCTTCTGTAATGAAGCCCCAACCACTGTCACCTGAAATAGAACCTTTAGCGGTTACACTATCATATTGCTCCCATGTATAATTAATAGGATCACCCTGAGCATCTGTAGCTGAAGCTTCTAAATAATAAGCTGTTCCTTTAGGAATAGTGTATGGTGTAAGAGCAGCAATAACAGGAGCATTATTATTTGTAATATTTTCTGCTACTCCACATGTTGTCTTAGCATCAAGATTATTCAGAATCTGATTAATGGAAGAATAATGGAAGTAAGCATTAGAATTAGCCTGAACATTATCCTGTGTAATTCCTGCATATCCCATGATGGTAGTACCCCCACCTGGCTCAATATTAACCCCTGATCCTTCTGAAGCATGTGAGAAGGTATGGTTTCCTCCTAGCTGGTGTCCCATTTCATGAGCTACATAATCGATATCAAAAGCGTCTCCACTTGGAATGCTATTCGCCGGTGAAGTAAATCCGGAACCTTTACCCCTAGGCACACTGGTTGTTGGGTTAACACATATACAACCTACACATCCGGCATTACCTCCTCCTCCAGATGCACCAAATAAATGCCCTATATCGTAATTGGCATTCGTTACCTGGGCTGTTATAGTATTTTGAAGTTCCAGATTCCAAGCCCCGGCAGATCCTGTAGCTGCTGCGGAATAGGGATCTGTGGCAGAATTTGTATAGATGATATTTGGAAAATCCTGAACAAGTAATTTTATTCCGAAATCTTTTTCAAAGACACCATTTACACGGCTCATTGTATTGTTAATAGCCACAAGTGCAGGAACTCTTTTTTCATCATCAGTAGCAGTAGCAGGTACACCAGCCTGAGTCATGAAATATTGTGTATATTCTCCTGTAACTGATAGAGCTAATCTATAGGTTCTGTATTTTGTACTTGCAGGTCTATTCGTAATTCCTACACTAGAAAGATTTTTTTTTCCGTAACTTTCTAATGCTTTTATATCAATACCTTTTTCATCTGTAGAACATTCGAATCCATGTAGTCCTTCTGTTCTGTTTGTTTTATAGAAAACACCATAGGTTTGTTTATCAGTAGTGATGGGTTCTATAAACTGAAATACACCATCTTTAATAATCATGGACTGCATTTCTGTTGGAGAGGTGCTGAATCTTAAATATTTAGAAGGATCATCCAATCCTACACCTACATAAGATCCCAATTGATATTTATCGGCTAAAGATTTTTCCATTACAGGATCACTATATACCGCAAATCTTTCAATCTTACCTTCTGCTGTAGGCAAAGAAACAGTAACTGCCTGAGCTCCTTTCCCTGTTTCTACAGCATCTTTTAAAATATTTCTAAGAGATTGTAAGTCTACTCTGTAGGAGTATTGAACTTCTACTTCTTTTCTGATCTGAGACGTTTTTTGCGAGGCCGGCTCCCACCTTTGTGCATTAACACTGGACAGCCCAGCTGCCAGTGCACAAACTAGTAAAATTCTTTTTTTCATAATAACCTAATTAAATAAAAATTAGTAAATTTAAATATCCGAGCTAAAATTAGTAATTATATCCAAATAATCACTATAAAAAAAGCGACTAATTTTAATAAATCAGTCGCTTAAGTGATATTTTAATATTTTATATATTATTTCTTAATTCCCATTTCAAACAACGCAAATGATATAAGATCTGCATTTTCACTGATAACCTGATCAGTTGCTCTTCCTGCGCCATGACCTGCATTCTTTTCAATTCTTAATAAAATAGGATTCTTACATGCCTGTTTTTCCTGAAGCTCAGCACCAAATTTGAAGGAGTGAGCCGGAACTACTCTGTCGTCATGGTCACTGGTAATAATCATAGTGGATGGATAGCATATTTTTTCTTTTACATTATGTACCGGAGAATATGATTTAAGATACTCAAACATCTCTTTGCTGTCTTCTGCTGTTCCATAATCATATGACCAGCCAGCTCCTGCTGTAAATTTATTATATCTCAGCATATCCAGAACTCCTACTCCCGGGAATGCTACTCTTGCCAGATCCGGACGCATTGTCATGGTTGCACCTACCAGCAATCCTCCGTTAGATCTTCCTGAAAGTGCCATGTATTCTTTTGAAGTATAGCCTTTGCTCTGAAGATATTCTCCGGCAGCAATAAAGTCTTCAAAAACGTTTTTCTTCTGCATTTTTGTTCCTGCATCATGCCATTTTTTACCATATTCACCTCCACCACGGATGTTTGGAACAGCATAGATTCCCCCATTTTCCATCCAGATAGCATTCACTACAGAGAAAGAAGGTTGTAAACTGATATTGAAACCACCATATGAGTATAAAATAGTAGGGTTTTTGCCATCAAACTTCGTCCCTTTTTTATAGCTGATCATCATAGGGATTTTTGTCCCATCTTTTGAAGTATAGAATACCTGCTCAGAAACATAATCATCCGGATTAAATTTCACTTTCGGTTTCTGATATACTTCTGATTGTCCTGAATCTACATTAAATTTGTAAGTAGTTCCCGGTGTAATATAGTTACTGAATGAATAATAAACGTCTTTTTCTTTTTCCTTCCCTCCAAAACCGGAAATGTTTCCTTTCCCCGGAAGAGTAATTTCTCTGATCAGCTTACCTGTCTTGTCAAACTGTTTCACCTTATCAATAGCATCAATCATGTAGGTTCCGAAGAAATAGCCACCTCCGGAAGAAATTCCCAATACATTTTCGGTCTCAGGAATCACATTTTTCCATGTTTCAGGAGCTGGATTGCTGATTGTAGTTTTTACAAGACGCATATTTGGGGCATCTTTATCTGTGAAAATAAAAAGGTTATCTCCTTCTGTGTCTACAATACTGGCGTTGATATCAAATCCTTTGGTAATCTGCACAAAGTCTCCTCCTTTCTTCAAGTCTTTTATATACAGTTCATTTCCATTGGTTGCATTTGCTGCAGAAATGATCAGGAATCTCTGATCTTCAGAAACTCCGGCACTCAGGTATCTTCTTGGTGTTTTGTCTCCTCCGAAGATCAGCTTATCTTCAGACTGCTTAGTTCCCAGTTTATGAAAATAGACTTTATGCTTATCCGTCATTCCGGAAAGCACGGTTCCTTCTTTCGGCTTATCATAGCTTGAATAATAGAATCCTTCGTCTCCCTGCCATGAAATTCCACTGAATTTTACATCCAGAATTGTTTCATCAATCTGCTTTTTGGTAATAGCATCAATGATAATAATTTTATTCCAGTCACTTCCTCCTTCTGAGATAGAATAAGCAGCAAGGTTTCCTTTTTTATTGAAGGAAAGGTTAGAAAGTGAAGTGGTTCCTTTTTCTGAAAACTTATTAGGATCTAAAAATACGTCTGTTGCTTTTGTAGCATTATTGGTTCTGTATAAAACAGACTGTGCCTGTAAACCGTCATTTTTATAATAGTAAGTATAATCTCCTTCTTTGAAAGGGGCTGAAATTTTCTCATAATTCCAGATGTCTTTCAACTGATTTTTAATTTTATCTCTGAATGGAATTTTTGAAAGATAGTTCTGGCTATAAGCGACTTCTTCATCTACCCATTTCTTTGTTGCTTCAGAATCATTTTCAAGATCTCTGAACGGGTCAGAAACTGTACTTCCAAAATAAGTATCGGTCTGATTTCCTTTTAATGCTTTAGGATAATTCATTTTCTGAGAATAAAAAGTGGCTGAAAACAAAACTCCAGCCGTTAATAACATAGGTTTAAAATTCATACTGATCGGTTTTTTCAAAAATACGCAAAGTATATGAAATAAAAAAAGTCCTGAAAAATCAGAACTTTGTATCTCTTAAAGGGTATTTAGTCAAACTATTCTTTTGGCCCGAAACTCTCAAAATAAAAATCTGTCAGGCTGCTCACAATCTCATCGGGACTTCCATTCCAATAATATATTTTCCCGTCTTCTTTCAATTCGTATAGATTAAAATTCTGATCGGTGGTTACTGTTTTATCTGCATTGCTAAAGTCCTTCGCTGCCTGAGTCAAGTATTTTTTCAAGTCTTCAGCTTTTACTTTCTGGGTATCTCCTGTTGGCCCGACTGTTAATTTTGACGGCACTTTAAAGCTTACAGAATAACTTACCTCGGCAATTTTCTGCCCTTCAACATATTCGTTAGGAACTACTTTCACATTTTTAATGGTAAGTTTCCCGTTTTTGAAGTTTTCAAACATTGCTTTAAAATAGTCTTCTGCTTCTTTTTGACATGCTGATCCTGTAGTTTTAGAGAAGGCAGAAAGGAAATTCTCTACGCTGCTTTTCATGATCTCTCCTGAGGTCTCTTTAAAGTTTACCTGATAGGCATTCTCACCATTCACTGTGGGTTTCAGATAATCATTAAGCTTATTGAGTGCTGCCTCATCATTATTTACGAAAGTTCCGAAGAACATTTCAAATGCTTCAGCAGGTTTCTTTACTTCTGTCTGAGCAGTAAGATATTGCCCCATCATTGTAAGGAGTAATAATAAAATAATTTTGTAGTTTTTCATAGCTTATTTTTGAATTTTAATTATTACAAAAAAACCTCTGAAAAAATCAGAGGTCTTATCTTTATTTTTTATAAAATTTAGTAGTTATCTTCTTCTCCCTTCATTTTCTCTGCATTCTCTGCCATAATTACGGCATCGATCATTTCAGAGATATCTCCGTTCATGTAAGCATCCAGATTATACATAGATTTATTGATTCTATGATCAGTAACTCTACCTTGAGGATAATTGTAGGTTTTAATTTTTGCAGAACGGTCTCCTGTAGAAACCATAGATTTACGTTGTGCTGCAATATCTCCCTGTACTTTTTGCAGCTCGATATCGTATAGCTTTGTTCTTAGCATTTCCATTGCCAATTCACGGTTTGCTAACTGAGAACGGGCCTGCTGACAAACAACAACAAGTCCTGAAGGCTTATGCGTTAGCTGAACTTTCGTTTCAACCTTATTTACATTCTGACCTCCGGCTCCACCTGAACGTGAAGTCTGCATTTCAATATCTGCAGGATTCAGTTCAAAATCTACTTCTTCAGCCTCTGGTAAAACAGCAATTGTGATAGCAGAGGTATGAACTCTACCCTGAGATTCTGTTTCCGGTACACGCTGTACACGGTGAACTCCGGATTCGAACTTCATAATTCCGTAAACACCTTCTCCTTCCACCTTCATTATCAATTCCTTGTAACCTTTTGCAGCTTCGTTAGAATCTGTAACTTCATGCTTCCAGCCTTTCGTTTTGAAGTACATGGTGTACATTCTGTAGACATCTTCCACAAAAATAGCCGCTTCATCACCACCGGTTCCGGCACGTAATTCCACGATAACGTTTTTATCATCTGCAGGATCTTTAGGAATCAGGAGTACTTTCAGTTCTTCTTCAAGGCCAGGAATTTTGGCTTGTGCTTCAAGCTTTTCTTCTTTAGCAAGATCTACCAAGTCTCTGTCTGAACCATCTGCAATGATTTCTTCAGATTCTTCGATACTATCTAATGCCCCTTTATACTGATCGTAAACTCTTACAATTTTCCCCAAATCACTATATTCTTTGTTCAAAGAAGAATATCTTTTTTGGTCTGAAATGACATCAGGCTGTATAATAAGGTCTGCAACCTCATTATATCTTTGTTTTATAGCTTCTAATTTTGGAATTAATGATTTAGACATTATGGAATTTTTGTGGGTGCAAAGATAAGAATTATTAATTCAAAATTAAAATTACAAATCAGCATAAATTTTTGAGCATGAGGGATAAAGCACAAAGGGCTTATAAGCATATTTCGAAATTCTACTTTTTCACCTATCAATCTGCATGAAAAGAGTTTATTTATATTTTGAATATCAGCTTTTTTCAGACAGCTTTCTGTCTATTAAGTATAAAATAATTCCTACTGCAACGATTCCCAGTCCTATTAAGCTTTCTTTAAGATTATGAACCAATGTAAAGTAGAGAATATATACGCTGAATAATAAAAAAACAGTGGGAAAAATATAAAAAGTATTGGATTTAAATATTTTGCGGTCTTCTTTTTTAAGAAAATATACGGTAGAAATAGCCAGACTTGCAAACAGCTGCAAAATAAAGGCTGTGTAGACGAATATTTCTTTAAAACTTCCTGTTAAAATAATAATGGCAGCAATAACAGCATGGGCAAATATAGCAATCACCGGAATTCCTTTTTTATTCCCAAATGACAGGGGCTTCCAAATATAGCTTTCTCTTGCAAAAGCCTGAGTCAGCCGGGAGCCAACCCACAAGTAACCGCTGACCGTGGCAATAAGCTGTAATGCAATAAAAATATTGACGATTTTTCCAAAGGAAAGTCCCAACATATTAACAGCAGCTTCTCCCATTACATCTTCTTTTCCTGCCAGCTGGCTTACAGGAGCGTGCTTCAGCATAATATAATTAACCAGAAGATAGCTTACTGTCACAAAAACAGTTCCTATGATCAGGGATTTTGGAAGATTCTTTTGAACATCTTTTATTTCTCCCGCAATGTAAGAAGCTGAATTCCAGCCAGTATAGGAATAGGTAACAAAAACCATTGAAGTCGCAAAGGCCGGAAGCAGGATTTCTTTCTGCCAGCTGTTACTGAAATTCAAACTGTTCCCTATCTGAGGTGATTCTGAAAGGCCTACTCCCAGAATAATGAGAAAAATAATAAAAATCACTTTCACAAAAGTAAAAAAATTATGAAATCTGCTTGAAGTTTTTAAACTGAATGATAAGGCCATAGCAATCAGAAAAATAGCGATGATCGCAAAACCATTTCCAAAACTGTAGTTGAATACTGACAAATATTTTGACATGGCCAATGCGGCTAAGGCAACAGGGGATGAAAACCCGATAATTAATGATATCCAGCTTATGAGATATCCAAACACAGGATGATAGGTTTCCTTAAGATAGATAAAATCTCCGCCATTTCCTTTAAAATGAGATCCCAGCTCGGCATAGCAGAAAGCCCCGACCAATGCCAGAATCCCCCCAATGACCCATAATAAAAAAATACTGTAGGTATTGGTGATATCGGAAAGCTGAAATCCCAACGTTGTAAAGATTCCTGTTCCTATCATATTGGACACTACGATAGCGGCAGCCGTTTTCCAGCCAATCTGATGTGAATGAGTGCTCATTGAGTTAAAATTAGATCTTTCTAAAAAATATATTTGTGTTGTATTGGTCTACTTAACGATCATTTTCTGAATGGCAACTCCCGTTTCTGATTTCAGCTGCACCCAATAAGTCCCTGCCGGATAATTAACTTTCAATTCATAAGTTCCACTCTCTTTGTTCAGTTTAAATTCATCAATCTTTCTACCGTTCATATCAAAAATCAAAATATTACCATTTTTAGCTTTGTTAAATAATAGTTTTGCCAAGCCGTCTTTTACAGGGTTATTCTCAATCTGAAGTGAGAGTTTGTGAACCGCGTTTGCATCTTCTGTTGATAAAGCTCCTGCATAATTGCCAAAGATTCTGAATTCTCCGGGCTGAAGGGTTATTGGGGCAGTTGTGGAAATAATATTAGTAACCGTGTTATCCATCAAATTCTGCCATTGCCCTGCATATGGAAAGTAGGGAACAACATTTTGTACAGAAGCCGCATAATTGGCCAGTACGACAACATTCTTCATTCCGTTAATCGTATCATCGTATATATAAATTCTTGTGATAAGACCATTTGGATCATTTGTCAGATTATTTGACTCTATGCTGTATGTCTTCGATTTGAATACAGGGTTGGTATTTCGGATGCTGATAATTTTTGCCCAGGTATCATATACTTCTTTTCTGGCCGCATCAGTATCATAGCCCAATGTAAATGCCACGGGCTTTTCATCTGTTCTGCATCCGCTGCTAATAGTACCGTCTGCACACCTGTTGATACTGAATTCATATCCTAATTCTCCAAACTGCCAGATCATTTTTGGGCCTGGAATAGTAAAGAACGCAGCGCCAAAGGTTTTCATTCTTTCGAGAGCTGTCGCAAGATTTTTAACACTATAGCTTCCGTTTATCGCTCCATAAGCAAGGTTTTTAAACATCAGCCTTTCTTCATCGTGGCTTTCTCCATATCCTACAGCGCGCATATTGGTAAAGCCGTGAAGAGTATGATTCATTCTGTCATAGTTGCTGTTCTCCTTATATCCCATTGTATTCTGATTGTAAGGGTCTGTCTGTTTATTCCAAAGTAATACTCCCTTCCCTTCTGCTACTCTGTAATTGGCCCATTGCTGTTCTTCTGCGTCTGTTCCCAGATGTTCGAAAATCATATAAGAATTCGGGTCGATTGCCCACTGT
The DNA here is from genome assembly GCF_021869765.1 of Chryseobacterium sp. MEBOG06. NCBI lineage: Bacteria > Pseudomonadati > Bacteroidota > Flavobacteriia > Flavobacteriales > Weeksellaceae > Chryseobacterium > Chryseobacterium sp. MEBOG06. The sequence goes on from NZ_CP084580.1 coordinate 4,943,219, forward strand.
CTGTCTGCATAATATTTCATGATATCCACCCTATCCTGTTGATAGGCATTGGTACACGCTTCATCATTTTCTGAACAGCTTTGGGTAAATCCTTTTGTTAAATCCCAACGGAATCCATCAACATGGTATTCTGTCAGCCATTGCTGAAGGCATCTTTCAACGTAATATTGAGTTGAGGTACTTGTGTGGTTAAAATCATTAAATACATTATAGGAATGTTTTGGAACCTGATTGAAATAAGGGTTATTGGGAGCAACATCTCCATATCCGTCACCATCCGGATCAATATTCCAAAGCCTCACTAATGGTGAACGTCCTGTTGCATGATTGAAAGCAACATCTAAAATAACAGCAATCCCATTCTGATGGCACAGATCTACAAATTCTTTGAATTTTTCCGGAGTTCCATAGGCTTTGTCCAGAGCATAATGGAAAGATGTATTATATCCCCACGAAAGATTTCCATCAAATTCCATGATCGGAAGCAGTTCAATCGCATTAATCTTCAGGTTCTTTAAGTAAGAAATCTTATTAATCAGCGACTGCCAGTTTTTTTCCTGTGTAAAATCCCTTAGCAATAACTCATATACGATCAGGTCTTCTTTTGCGGGTCTTTGGAAATTCGCTACCTGCCAGTTATAAGGTGTCTGTCCTGTTTTAAATGTTGAAACTTCAAAGTCCTGCCCCGCAGGAAATACCGGTAGATTGGGATAAGTGGAAGATGAGATCCATTGATCATCATAAGAAGAAAGAATTTGTGGTGAATAGGGATCTGCTACTTTTTTTAAATCATTGGTTCTATATTGAAAAGAATATAATTGCTGCGAGGTAAGCCCACTTAGTTCAATCCAGTAAAGATCAGGGTTTGTGGTATCTTTTTTCATTAAATAGGCATCATCCACCGTCCAGCTGTTGAAACTTCCAATCACATGCACGAAATTTTTTCCGGGAGCATATAAAGCAAGTCCTGCTTTTGTCTGATCTGTGGGATGGTAATTGATTCCCTGTTTTATCCAGCCCGGAATCGCTTCGGAAACCACATTTCTGGGAATCTGCAACATGAATGCTGCTCTTTTAGAACTTGATCCCTGGGTAGCAACAAGCTCCATATTGGCATCCTGTGAAACACTATAGTTGTAAGAATAAGATTGTGAAGGAGCACTTGTAGAATTCACGACGGTTCCGTTCGCTTTTAACTGGAAAGTTGCGTTTACATTGGTTGCCGCTGTAATGCTGATTGAGCTTCCCGCCTGCACAGAGGTAAGACTATTTGCCATTGGATTGGTTAAAGTCATATTTAAAATTCCAACGTTTACAAAAATATCCGGTGAGGTCTGATGTGATCCTGTTTTATCTTTTAATAAAAATCCAAATCTTCCAATCCCTGTCCTTCCGAAAAAAACAGTCGGAGTAAAAGTGAATGAATAGGTATCTGTTACTGCGTTATAAATCAGTTTATTCAGATCACCGGAATTATTCCAACTGCCATTCGTAGGACAATCCTGGCTATTCTGATAGCTGGTATCAAAAGACCATGACCAAATGTAAACTGAATGATCAGTAATTCCCCATACCGATTCGTCGATCTGATCTCCCGGCACCGTTAGAGTGACATTATCTGTTTCATTGAATAGATTTGGAGTAATGCTATAATTGATCTGTCCAAAAACAAACACTGCAACAATCAGAAAAACAACAGAGTAAAGCTTTTTCATGTCTTATTTTTATCGAATATAATATTAATTTTCTTTTTTGCAGCATCTATTTTTTATTTTATCCTTAGTGTTTTTATTATTTATCACAAAAAAAGCCCATGAAAATTTCATGGACTTTCCAATAAAAGTAATTGTAATGAACTATTATTTTTTACAAGTATAGGACTGTATATACAATCTTACACTAGTTTTTAATTATTTTTTTAGAAATTGTCTGTCCGTTTTTTAATTTCAGATCAACAATGTATACTCCATTAGCCAGTCCGGTCATATCGATCTGGTTATTTGAAAATAGTACATTCATTCTTTGCCCTACGGCATTGATAACATTTACATTTTCAATATTTGAATCAGCTTTAATATAAAGAATTCCTTTGGTAGGGTTTGGATATACTCCTAAAGATGCAGTATTCAGGCTAATTTCTGATGTACCCAGTGCAGATGATGGCTTGATACATCGTACAGAAGATCCCTGCCCTCTCATAGCCCCTGAAGATGCATTAGCAATGGTTGTCCCAATATACAGATATTTCCCTCCTAAGCCTGAAGTATCTGAACTCCAGAAATATCCTTTCTGCCCTACAAAAGTATAATCTCCCGTGCTGGAACTTCTGTATCCTCCTGCCGGCAGCTTCAGATTACTTCCATAAGCATTGGCCGGATTATTAATACCCTCTGCAACAACCAAAGCAGTCCAATCTGCCTGGGAAGGCATTTTCCAATCTGTCCCGATGGCTTTGCATGGATCTACTCCTAAGAATTTGCCGGCCTGAGCAGGTGATACGGCATTCCATTGATCTGTAGAAACAAAACCTGTCCACCAGGCAGGCGACCCCGCTATAAAAGATCCGGCAACTGCTGCTGCCCCTTCAGGTGTGTTAGGTGTAGGTGCAGGTGCAGTGGGAGCATTTCTAAGCTGATGTCCGTCATCCCATCTTCCCCACTGGAAAACATCACCATAGGAAGCAGCATCATCCATTGACAAAGCTACCTGTGAACTTCCTAAATTCTGCTGAAGCCATATTTTTCCATCTGCTCCTCTTACTGTGGTATAAGAAACCGGCTGTCCCTGATATGTAAAAGTTACGCAGCCTATATCTCCGGTATTGACACCCGGATCTGTATTGGTACATACTTGTGGTGTATTGGTAAGAGATATTCTTTTAACTTTTGTTTCGTTTTCTGAATAAGCCAGTACAAGATAATTATGAGCTTTATCTATAGCCAGATCATTGTATTTTGCTTCACCATCAGAGACAAAATCACCTCCAAAGCTTACCCAGTTCTGAGAATCATCCAGTTTATAAACTGTATTTCTCAGGAAGTTATCATTTTCAAAACGGCTGGCTACCACATATGGAGTACCGGATGCCGTCACTGCTAAAGCTATATGCTGAACTCCTCCCTCAGAAAAATTAGCGTTTCCAACCTGAACCCAAGAGCTTCCGTTGAATTTTTTAACGTTCACTCTTCTTCCTCCTCCTGAATTGGAAACATAGGCAACATAGATTGTATTGGAAGCATCCAATGCCATATCAGTATTGTACTGCTCACCTGAAGATGCTGCATCCACAGCTGCCCCTCCTACAAGACTCCAGTTTTGTGAAGCATCAGCGCCTGTACTGTTTTGATATACTTTTACTCCTCCTGATACATTGCTGGTATACACCATATTATTAGTTCCAATATGCATTTCTGCAAATTCAGCTCCTCCTGAAAATCCTGCATTTCCTACCTGCTCCCATCCTCCGTTAACATATCTTTTTACAGTTCCCGAATTATAAGACCCGTAAGTAAATAAAATATCGTCCGAAGATACAGCAGAAGCCTGATAATTAACAGAACTTTCTGTAGCATTCGGAAGCTGAGACCATAAAGAACCGCTAAACAAGCGTACTTCCATCCCGGATCCCGGATAGCCAAGCTGGTTGGTATAATATATAGTGCTTCCTGAAGGGCTCACTGACAAGGAATTGTAGGTTGCTGTTCCGGTGGTAATACCGGCACTTCCACCAAGATATGACCATGCTGTCCCATCAAATTTCTGAACAGAACCTCTGGCAACGGAAACATCATAATAGGATAGATAATAATTTCCGCTATTATCAATCACCAGATTATTAAAACTGCTTCCTCCTGCTGATACATTCTGAACACCTCCAACATTCTCCCATTGCTGGGCATATAAATAACTTCCCGCAACGGTCAACAACGCTAATCCCGTTGTTATTTTCTTTATTGCAAAATGTAAACTTTTAAACATATTAAATATTATTTTTAATTATTCTAAATTTAATTTAATTTTGCGCAAAAGTACCTCACATAATTAACCCCGAGTTATCATTTTCAAACTTTTGGTTATCCTGCGCAGTACTTTGCTTAAAGTTATTTGTACCATGGCAGTAAAAATGTGTTGTATGAGGAATCAACCTAAAAGTGGACTTTTGTTCAGATCCGAAGACATCAAAATCACTATACAGGAGGGTTTGTGTCCTGACCAATCCTTCAAATCACATTTGCTTGAAGGCAAATCAAGTTTTAATCTTCTCTTTATCCTGAGCCCGGATGTCAATCTGAAAGCTTATGACTGTGGAACTCAATTTTTATTTAAGAAAAACCAATATATACTGCACTATTCGTCTAAAGAAAGTAAGGCTGAGCTATGGACTGAAAACCAGGAAATATTGAAATACTTCCAAATCCAAATTAATTACCAATATATTTTTAACCTCATCAATCCGGAACTTAACCGGGAGAACGCAGAGATTCTGGAAAATATGATTTCTAATAATTTTATATTCCTTCACAAAGAAACTCCCCCGGACATGACTGTTGAAATGCATATGATAGTAAAGGAGATCCTGGGATATTCCAAGAGAGGAATTATGCAGAAATTATTCATTGAGGCAAAGATCATCAAACTTCTTATTTTAATTTTTGAACAGTTCAATGAAAAAAACACTCAGGAGATAACACCAAGGGCAACTGAAATGATTAAGAATTTCATCGATGAAAACTACCACAGAAATATAAAAGCTGAGGAACTGGGAAAACTGATAGGCGTAAATCCGAATATCATCAGGAGAGAGTTTAAGGCACAGTACCACACTACAATTTCCAATTATATATCAGACCTCAGAATGCTGAAAGCTAAAAAACTGATTACCAATAAGGAAATTATGATCAAGGAAATTGCTATAGAATGCGGATATGAGTATCTGCAGAATTTCACGCGGGCTTTTAAAAAGAAATTCGGAATATCTCCGGAAAACCTCAGGAATAATAAATAAGAAAAACCGCCTAAAAAATTAAGCGGTTTATATATGTTGTTTTGCTTTGATATTACTTTTTCAGAATTCAGGTGAAAAAGCAATGACAATCAATTAATGATGATGTCCGTGATCGTGAAGGAACGGTCCGTTACCTTTAGGCTCGTTGTAGATCACCTCTACACCTTCCTGTTCGTATACTTTCTTTCTTCTGATATCTTCAGGATCGAAAGGCTTTACTTTTCCGAAGTACTCCTTCAGACCTTCAGTCAACCAAATTGGGATAACCCATCCGAAGAACATGAAAATACACCAGAATCCCACTAAGAACATAGTAATGAAGAAGATAGTCCAAAGGAACTGGTAGAACGGCCAAAATGCTGATAATATCGTTATCATTCTCTTAAAGATTTTAGGCAAAAATAGAACTTTTTTCCTTTTTACACAAAAGATCAGTGCTCTATTTTATTATTTATTTTAATTCTATATAGATTTTAAGGCCATGAGACTTAATATCTGAGGCCTTAATAATCGTTTTTAATTTAATTAATGGGCAAGATTTGCGAAGAAATCATTTCCTTTATCATCACTAATGATGAATGCAGGGAAATCTTTTACTTCAATTTTTCTTACCGCTTCCATTCCTAATTCCGGAAAGTCCACTACTTCTACGGATACAATATTGTCTTTTGCAAGAATCGCTGCAGGTCCTCCGATAGATCCAAGATAGAAACCTCCGTATTTGCCGCACGCATTGGTAACATCTTTACTTCTGTTTCCTTTTGCCAGCATGATCATGCTTCCGCCGTGACTTTGGAATTCATCAACGTACACATCCATTCTTCCTGCTGTAGTTGGTCCGAAACTTCCTGAGGCCATTCCTTCCGGTGTTTTTGCCGGTCCTGCATAGTAGATTGGGTGGTTTTTGAAATATTCCGGCATTGGCTTACCACTGTCAATAATTTCTTTGATTTTTGCGTGAGCGATATCTCTTGCTACGATCAATGTTCCATTTAATTTCAATCTTGTTTTGATTGGATATTTTGAAAGCTCTGCCAAAATTTCAGGCATTGGCTTATTCAAATCAATTTCAACGGCTTCTTCCAGATGTGGAGGGGTATCCGGCAAGAATCTCTTCGGGTCTTGTTCCAGCTGCTCAAGGAAAATACCTTCTTTTGTAATTTTACCTTTTATATTTCTGTCTGCAGAACATGAAACTCCCATTCCTACAGGGCAAGAAGCTGCGTGTCTTGGAAGCCTGATCACTCTTACATCATGAGTAAGGTATTTACCGCCAAACTGTGCTCCAATTGCACTTTCCTGACAGATCTTCTGAACTTTTGCCTCCCACTCAAGGTCTCTGAACGCCTGCCCGGCTTCATTTCCTTCTGTTGGAAGATTGTCATAATATTTTGCTGAAGCTTTTTTTACTGTAGCAAGGTTTGCTTCTGCTGATGTCCCTCCTATTACCAAAGCTAAGTGGTATGGCGGACAAGCTGCTGTTCCAAGGTCGGAAATTCTTTCTTTAACGAATTCTTCCAGAGATTTTTCGTTCAATAGAGATTTCGTCTTTTGGTATAAGAAAGTCTTATTCGCAGAACCTCCTCCTTTTGTAAGGAATAAAAATTCATAATAATCTCCCTTTTTAGCATAAATATCAATCTGTGCAGGAAGGTTTGATCCCGAATTCTTCTCCTCAAACATAGTCAAAGGGACAACCTGAGAATATCTTAAGTTTCTTTTTTGGTAAGTATTGTAGATCCCTTTGCTCAGGTATTCTCCATCATCTACACCTGTGTATACATTTTCCCCTTTTTTACCCATTACAATGGCAGTTCCCGTATCCTGACATGAGGGAAGTGCTCCTTCAACAGCTACGGCTGCATTTTGCAAAAGGTTGTAAGCAACAAATCGGTCATTGTCTGTAGCTTCAGGATCATCAATGATTCTTTTAAGACTTTCAAGGTGAGAAGAACGAAGCATAAAGGAAACATCTGCCATCGCCTCTTCTGCCAATAATTCCAATCCTTTAGGGTCTACTGTTAAAATTTCTCTGTCGCCAAGTTTTTCAACTTTTACATAATCTGATGTAAGCTTTTTATACACCGTATCATCTTTCTGAATAGGATACGGATCCTGATATCTAAAATCCATTCAATTTTTTGTTTGTACAAAAATACGGCTTCCTTTAAAAAAACATGAGCAAAGTCAGTCATTAAAATTGATATTTATAATGATTATAAATTGCAGAATTCTTCGGTTATCACTAACTTTATAAAAATTTCAATCACAATGAATTACAGAATAGAAAAAGACACCATGGGAGAAGTGCAGGTACCTGCGGACAAGCTTTGGGGTGCACAGACGGAACGTTCCAGAAACAATTTCAAAATCGGACCTGAAGGATCTATGCCACATGAGATCATTGAAGCTTTTGCTTATCTGAAAAAGGCTGCAGCTTATACCAATACTGATCTGGGAGTTCTTCCTGCTGAAAAAAGAGATATGATCGCCCGGGTATGTGACGAAATTCTGGAAGGAAAGCTTAATGATCAGTTTCCTTTGGTCATCTGGCAGACAGGCTCAGGAACGCAGTCCAATATGAATGTGAATGAAGTGATTTCCAACAGAGCTCATGTGAACAACGGGGGGACGTTGGGCGAGAAATCAGAAATCCATCCGAATGATGATGTCAACAAATCCCAGTCTTCTAACGATACTTATCCTACGGCTATGCACATCGCTGCTTATAAAAAGGTAGTGGAAGTGACTATTCCCGCGGTTGAAAAATTGAAAAATACGCTGCTTGAAAAATCCAAAGCATTCAAGGATGTAGTAAAAATCGGAAGAACCCACCTGATGGATGCTACTCCACTTACACTGGGACAGGAGTTTTCAGGGTATGTGGCTCAACTGGAATTTGGCTTAAGAGCATTAAAAAATACGCTACCCCATCTTTCTGAGCTGGCTTTAGGGGGAACAGCTGTAGGAACGGGATTGAATACTCCTAATGGCTATGATGTAAAAGTAGCTGAATATATCGCAAAGTTTACCAATCACCCTTTCATCACTGCTGAAAATAAATTTGAAGCACTTGCGGCTCATGATGCTATTGTGGAAAGCCATGGTGCATTAAAGCAACTTGCTGTATCTCTATTTAAAATTGCACAGGATATCAGATTGATGGCATCTGGACCCCGCTCAGGAATCGGGGAAATCCATATTCCTGAAAATGAACCGGGATCATCCATTATGCCAGGAAAAGTAAATCCTACGCAAAATGAGGCTCTGACCATGGTTTGTGCGCAAGTATTGGGAAATGATACTACAATTTCTTTTGCAGGAACCCAGGGAAATTACGAGCTGAATGTTTTCAAACCTGTAATGGCCTATAATTTCTTGCAGTCTGCCCAATTAATCGCTGATGCGTCTATTTCTTTCAATGATCATTGTGCAGTAGGTATTGAACCGAATCATGAGAGAATTCAAGAGCTGGTGGACAAATCCTTAATGCTTGTCACTGCCTTAAATACTCATATTGGCTATGAAAACGCAGCAAAGATTGCAAAAACCGCCCATAAAAATGGAACTACTTTAAAAGAGGAAGCAGTCAATCTTGGTCTGTTAACAGCAGAACAGTTTGACGAATGGGTAAAACCTGAAGATATGGTAGGAAGTTTAAAATAATTAGATTTAATTTCATTCATAGACTTGAAAAAACTCCGGAGATTTTTCCCCGGAGTTTTTAGTTGAATAAAAAGTTCAATTATTCTAATCCAATGCTAATTCCAAACACCAACGCTTTATCATTTTTAAAGTGGCTGTCTTTAAAGAAATTACTGAAGTCTTTTTTCACAAAAATACTCACACTGTTATAGGACAAAGTAAGCTGGCCGCCATAAATATAAGGATTCACCTGATAGTTGTCTCTTTTTCTTAATTCTCCGTTGTTTCCGTCTATAATATTATTGGTGGACATTCTTGCTCCTCCATACACATTAGCCCCTATTTTTAACCCTCTGTAATAGTTCCGGTACTGAACATCCATACCTGCATTTCTAAGTTTGGAAAAATTGTACTGAAGCCCCAGAGGAACTACAATATAACCCGTTCTCAGTTTACTTTTGCTTATATCACCATTATAATGGTCCAGATAAACATTATTATCAGCATTCTTTGCAAAGACCATATTATTATCCAGGCGAAGTGTTCTCCATGAGAATCCCAATCCGGATATAATGGCCCATGGACTGGTTCTGCTGAGCTGATAGTTTAGTTTCAAGCCGAATTCTAAATTATTAGAATATCCAATATTTTTATCCAGATCATTATCCTGAAGGCTGTTCGTCATTGTCATAATTCCGTAAGAAAAGTATCCTGTAATACTTCTGCTGGGGCGGAATTTTTTCAGAAGCTTTGCTTTAAGCTCCTCTTTGGATGCAGCATCCGTATTGAGAAGAGAATATCTTACCTGCTTCTGAATAACTCCATCAAGATCAAACCCAAGTTCCTCAATCCTTTTATCTATTTTCTCTGAATAGCGGTCTGCGATCTGAGCCTTTTGCTTGTCAAATTCAGTTTTATCCAGATTTTTAGACTGAAGATTCAACAACTCTGCTTCCATGAGCTTTTTCTCTTCCTGAATGATAGCATTAATCTGGCCAGCATACTCTTCAATTTTATCTTTTACGATAGGACTTACCTCCGTATCTTTTTTAGATGCAAGATTGATATTGAATGTCTTTTGCCCGTAAAATGAGGACGAGAAAAGACACACCAATCCCATCAGGATAAATTTCTTGATCATATTATTAATTTTTAAATTTTAAATAAATTAGTTTCTATTGAGTTCTATTGTAGCCACATTACTCCCATCCTTGGTCTTTTCAATCACATCTTTGTGTTCTACTGAGAAAAGCAATGCAGAAGGGTCCACATATTTTTTCTTTTTAACCTGAATTTTTGAGGAATCAGCTTTTGCCAGAATTTTGGGATCGGTCATTCTGATTACTTCCAGTTTTCTTGCCGGAAGCCCTTCTTTAGTGAGAATAGTGTTTTTATCTGGTACCGGTATAGCGGTTATTTTTTCTGTTTTCTCCTTTGAAGGGATATTTTTTATATCTTGTTTTACAGGGTTTTGCGCTGCCAATATAGGATTATCATTATTTGGTTCAGTAATGATCTGATCTTCATTTTGTTCTTTTACCTCTTTTACAATTTTGGGCTGCTCTACCAAAGGTTCCTCTTTAAGGAACAACAGAACAGTGCCTAAACTGAAAGTCAGGATAATACATGCAGCTACCAATATCCAGTTTATCTTTAATTTGGGAGCCTTGTTATTTTGGGTTTGCCACTCAATCTCAGACCACAGATCTCTGGAAGGGGCAACTTCTCTTTCCTCGATCTGTTTTTTGATCTGCCATTCGAAATTATCTTTAGACGTGTTCATTTTTCATTTTTTTTTGTTGTTGCAAATAGATCTTTCTTAGTTTTTCTTTTGCTCTAAACAACTGTGTTTTGCTTACAGCAACCGAAATCTGCAGAGCATCAGCAATTTCCTGGTGAGAATAGCCTTCCAAAACGTAAAGATTGAAAACCATTCGGTAAGCATCCGGAAGCTGGTCCAGAAGTTCCTGAGCATTAAAGTCGAAAGCGATGTCCGGATCATGAATATCCTGCTGGAAAGAATGATTAATCTCATCCAGATAAAAAACCGTTTTATGGCTTTTGATAAAGTTCAGGCATTCGTTAACAACAATCCGCCTTGCCCAGCTTTCAAGATTAGCGTCACCTCTGAAACTTTCAATATGCTTAAAAATCTTACAGAATGCTTTGATGAGACAATCTTCTGCCTGATACAAGTCACTTACATAGCTCTTGCTTATGCTTAGGAATTTCTTTACATTCTTCTCATAGAAAAGCTTCTGTGCCACCGGATCCTGTTTTTTCAGGCGGCTCAACAAATCTTCTTTTTTATTTACGAACAAAAGTTTCATTCTAATGCTGTTTCTTGTATTAAAGACAACAAATATTTTAAAAAGTTACAGAAAAATATATTTTTTTGAAATTTATTTAAACGGAATGGCTCGTGAAAGCTCTAAAACAATGCTCTACATATTTCCATCAGTATATAAAATTTTGAATTTCAGTCTATTAATTCTATTTTTCTTACATTAGGAATACCAAATTTATAAATCCAAAGCCATGAAAAATTTAAAAAAAGTAAACAGACAAAATTTAAAACATTTTCCTGGAGGAGGCTCTGTACCTACATGTTCCGGAAGGCTGCAATATCTTGTAGGCTTCAATGGATACTATGCTTGCTGCAAGGAACAGATCAATAACCCCTGCTCAACGACTGTAATGTGCATGCTTCCTATAGGAATGTGTGATTAAAAAGTAAAAAGGTCAGAAATGAAATATTCCTGACCTTTTTTATATCTAGATTCATTTAGATCGTCACTTCTGAAACCTGATCTGCAAAATACTGTTCAAGATCCTTCAAGGTTTCCGGATTGGTCTGAATATCTTTTACAATAAGCCCTTTATTCACCACTACAATTCTGTTACAGACTTCTGTCGTGTGGGAAAGATCATGGCTGGAAATAAGGAAAGTCACCCCATCCTGTTTGGATAATTCTTTGATAAGATTTTTAAGTTTGATTTGTGTGGAAGGGTCAAGATTGGCAAACGGCTCATCAAGAATAATAATTTCCGGGTTTCCGATAATTGCTCCTACAATTCCCACCTTTTTCTGGTTCCCTTTAGAAAGATCACGGATGTACTTTCCGGATTTAAGAATTTCCCCGTTAAAAAGATCATGAAAGGGTTTCAGAAACTCATCTACAGAAGCTTTATTCTGGCCTCTCAGCTCACCAATGAAATAAAAATATTCTTCCGGAGTAAGATATCCGATGAGAAAAGTATCATCTACAAAAGCTGAAACTTTATTCTTCCAGACTTCGGATTCATTTACTTTAATTCCGTCAATGCTTACAAACCCCGTACTTGCCTGAATCAAATCGAGCATAAGACTGAAAAGCGTTGTTTTTCCCGCTCCGTTATTCCCTACCAGACCAAATGTTTCGCCATTTGGAATTTCAAGATTCTCAATGTTCAGAACCGTTGCTGTTCCGTATGTTTTTGATAAATTATTTATACTGATCATGGCTTAACCTTTATTTTTAAATGCTTCAAGTGTACTGTATTTTTCTTTCTTGTAATGTTTTACAATGATATCAAAGATCTTCTCTCTGAGCAGGAATCCTATAAACCCTAAAACGGCAATTGAGATAACGGCTGCTGTAATTCCCGAGAAATACTTTACGATGGCAAAGACCGCCATTGGAAGGAGCATTTTAGGAATCAGAAGAAGTAATGCAATCATGTTGAAACTTCCTTTCTGCCCAAATCTTTTTTCCTTTGAGTTTAGATCAATCTGACTTTTATTGAATGCTCCTGACCAGAGGGTAAATTGAGAGTTTACCCCAATATTGTAAAGCCCTGCTGCAAAAAATGTAACATAAATCTCCCAGCCAAAATAGGCATAAAACAAAGCTATAATTATAGAGATTCCTGTTACAATATTAATGAGCCACCATTTTGCTTTTATATATTCTTTGTAAGGAACATTCAGGGTCATCATTAAAGGGTAATAAGAACTGTCAAATGCAGGAACTCTCTGCCCAAACAGAAACTGGAATCCTCCTGTTACAAAAAGTCCCATGAACATAATCATCGCCGGAGTTTTATACATAACGTTGGCATACATCAGCAAACCATAAAAAAGAAACATAAAGCTTCCCAAAAGGATTCCTTTTGTCACCTTATTACGTCTGAGCATTTTAATATCATTATTGATAAATGTCCCTGTAACGCCGTATTTATTCAGGAAAGCAATATTTTCAGTTTTTCCAACTGCTTTTTTTGCTTCAAGTCCCTGATCTAGGTAGAACTCCCGACGCAGGTATTTAAAGCATACAAACCAAAGCCCCGCAAACAAAGCAATAGGTATCAACACAAAGTAAGGCTTATCATAAAAGCTATAAAAAACAGATTCTGAATAAGACAGTAACGGAATAATATGATAATACCCCAAAGCTCCTATTGCAGCAAAGCATATCCCTACAAACAAAGCCACGGTCTCTTTACCATTAAAGAAAATATTGATAAAGTTATTCATATAAAGAAGCATTGAGATTCCTACCAACCAGGTGAATACTCCAAAGAAACTATATCCGTTGAACAGAGCTACTATAGAAAATGTAACAAAAAACAGAGAACTCAGCCAGCTGAATGCTGAAAGAAATGTTTTTGCCAGCATATAATTAACCAGTGTATTCTTTCTGATACTCAGAGTAAGAAAAGGTTTGATATTCTGTGTTGGGATTTCCTGCCATAGATATTTTAGAATTAAATCTATAACCCAGGCAATGATTAAGAATCTTGATGCTATTATTAATGGATTCTGATGCATCTCCCCCTGTACATAATAAAAAGAAATACAGGCTCCGGCAATGAGGCACACCATGAAATAAAAAATCCCGAAAAGTCTCAGAATTTTCATGGCAAGATTGATCCCCAAAGAACTGCCGCGAAAGAAGCTTTTAATTTCCAGTCTAAGGAACTTTAGAAACATATGTTAGTTTTTTACATTAGTATGTATAATGCAAAAAATGTTACAGATTTCATCACAAAATCATCAATAAATTGGAAAATATAAAACCCAAAGATTCATCACTACCCGATAAGTTCCTTTGCCTGTGCTAAAGCAGCTTCAGTAATCTTGCTTCCTGAAAGCAATTGTGCAATTTCATTCAGTTTTTCTGCATCACTTAAAGGAATGATAGTAGATTGCGTTTTTCCGGAAACATCCTGTTTCACAACTTTATAGTTATCATTTCCTTTAGCCGCCACCTGCGCGAGATGGGAAATAACAATGAGCTGCATATCCTCAGACATTTCCCTCATCAGATTTCCGATTTCTTCTGCAACTTTACCTGAGACACCTGTATCAATTTCGTCCAAAATAAGGGTCGGAAGCTCATCACTTTCTGCAATAATCTTCTTTACAGCCAGCATTACTCTGGATCTTTCACCACCGGAGATCGCAGTCTGTATGGGTTTTAACGGGAAACCTGAATTCGCCTGAAAAAGCAACTGGATGCTTTCTTTCCCAAATGCATTGAATTCCTGTGCATCTTCCAGCTGGATATCAACTTTCGCTTTTTCAAGACCTAATTTTTTAAGAAGCCCTTCTGCTTTTTTTACGAAAACAGAAACATTTTTATGACGGTTTTTCGAAAGTCTGCCAGCTAAACTCTGAAGTGTTTTTTCTTTCCTGGTAATATTTTCTTCAGTTTCAGCGATCTGTAGTTCCAGCTCTGAAGCTCCTTTCTGATCTCCGGCCAGCTGGCTTCTGATCTCTATCAGCTCATTGAGGTCTGAAACGCTATGCTTAAGAAATAAAGCATTGATTTTATTATTAAGATCTGTAAGATATAATAGATTTTCCGGATTGATTTCTACTCTTTCAGCTTCGTTTTCAAGTTCAGAAATGATATCTTTTAATTCTACAAAAGAGGTTTCAAATCTTTCATCTAGTTCTGCAAAACTGGTAGAAACTTCGGAGATTTTTGAAAGTCTGCTTTTAGCTTCATTAAAGAAGGAGAGAATACCGATCTCTTCCTGATGAAAACGAGACAAAATCTGACCCACATTTTCGGAAATCATTCCTGCATTTTCCTGAATTGAAAGTTGATTCTGAATATCTTCGTAGTCTACATCATCCAGCTTCAGCTCTTCCAATTCGTTCAGCAGAAATTCTTTATAATCGCTTTCTTTATTGGCCTCTGAAAGCTGAGTTTTCAATTTCTTCAACAGCATTTTCAGGCTCTGAAAGTCGGAAAATTCATGCTGATATTCTTCAATGATCCTTTTGTTCTCAGAAAGTCCGTCAATAATTTTAAACTGGTATTCTGAGGTAAAAAGATTGGAGGTTTCAAACTGTGAGTGAATATCAATAAGCTTAGAAGAAAGTTCTTTGAGAATATCTAATGTTACCGGCACATCATTGATGAATGCCCTTGATTTTCCTGAAGGAAGTATTTCTCGTCTTATAATGGTCTGAAGTTCGTAATCCAGATCATTTTCAATGAAAAACTTCTTGAACTGATTATTGAGATTAAACTCGGTTTCTACCACACTTTTTTCTTCAGTTTTGGCAATGGATTTTACATCGGCTCTTTCTCCCAAAATAAGTCGAAGTGCTCCTAAAATAATAGATTTCCCTGCACCTGTTTCACCGGTTATTACCTGCAAACCATTTTTCAATGATACTTCGAGAGTATCAATCAGGGCAAAGTTTTTAATGTAAATTCTCGAAAGCATTGATAGTCCGGGTTATGATCCAATTTGAGTTTGAACTGTAAAAGTAAGTTTTTTTTTAATGAATTACGAAAATGTTTTTGAGGGATTTCCCTTCTTTAAATCTTCCATTTATTCCACTTATTCTCAATATTTTTAGGAGACAGAATGATCATAGTTTGTTTTAAATCATTAAGCATAAGCCCTCCATTGTTTCCGGAATTGAAAATATTGAAGATCTCATCACTTTTCGTATCCATAAAAAGATTAAAGAAATAAGCCTGCTGGAAAGTATTTTCATACATTTTCAGCTGCATCAGCGCATCAAAGATCACTTTCTTTCCTGCAGTCTGATCCTGATTGAATAAGTTATCCATTCCCGCTCTGTGGTAAGTATATATCGTTGAGCGCAGCTGGCTCCAGTTGGGGTTAACAATTTCATTGATCAGTATGCTTCGGCTTCTTGGCTCATTGATGGTATTCCATCCTTCATAGTTCCTGTTCTGTGAGTTCTGGGCAATCTGCTGGGCTTTTGCATACCATTGAGTTCCTCCCATAGACTGGAAACTATCAGCATCATATCCTAAAATAAGATAAATATAATAACTGATAACATCTGTAAGGTTTTTACCTGAGAATTGTCTTTCATTAAAAATAAGATTCTCATTTTCAATATATTCAAAAGCAAATCTCTGATCCTGAAGGTTCAGTAAAGGGGTTTCGTAAGTGGTATTGTAAACGGGACGTACAGCCTGGACTACAATAGAACCTTTGAATTTGTTGACATCTCTTTCCGAAATAACAATGGCAAACCCACATTTTATCTTTTCAAAATTCTGTAGCTTTTTTCCAGTCCAGCTGGTGTTATTAATAAAGTCTCTAAGGCTTTTTTCCAACGCTTTAAAAGCCTGCTGGTTACTTCCTCCTATCTGCTGAGAGTTTACCTGAACTGTTGCTAACAATTCCTGTGAAAAACTTTGAGTATATAGAAAAAACAGAAAAAATAAACTTATAATTTTTTTCATTGTCTATTAAAAATTGAGAACGGAAATTTATTAAAATTATTTTAAAAGTTGAGATTCAACAAAATTGAGAATATCTCTGGCCACATCTCCTTTAGACTTCAGGTTAAATTCTTTCTTTTCCGTTTTGGTAAATATTTTGATTTTATTGGTATCGTTTTTAAACCCGGCTCCTTCATCCCTCAAGGAGTTCAAAACAATCATATCCAGATTTTTCTTTTCCAGTTTTCCTTTTGCATTTTCTTCTTCATTTTGGGTTTCCAGCGCAAATCCTACCAGAAACTGGTGGGTCTTCTTTTCTCCCATTATTTTAAGAATATCAGGATTCTTCACCAACTCGATAGTCAGGTTATCATCATTTTTCTTAATCTTTTCCTTCGCCACCTCCTTTGGTGCATAGTCTGCTACTGCGGCACTTGCAATTCCAATATCTATCTTGTCGTAAAACTCGAATACTTTTGCCAGCATTTCCCTGGCAGAAGTTACTTTATAAAGTTCTACGTTCGAATCTTTAAGGACCTGAGCGCTGGGCCCAGAAATAAGGATAACCTTTGCCCCTCTTTTTGAAGCTTCCTCCGCAAGAGAAAACCCCATTTTCCCGGAAGAATGATTTCCGATGAACCTTACAGGGTCTATGGCTTCATAGGTAGGCCCAGCCGTAATTAGAACAGTTTTCCCTTCAAGACTTTTTGCAGGGATATTTCCTGTAAAATAGTTTTCAACAGCAGTATAAATTGTTTCCGGTTCTGCCATCCTTCCCTGTCCGATCAGTCCGCTTGCCAGCTCACCGCTTTCTGCAGGAATTATAATGTGCCCAAAGTCTTCTGCAAGTTTAAGGTTTTTTTTTGTAGACGGATGTATATACATATCTAAGTCCATTGCAGGTGCAATGAATACGGGACATTTCGCAGACATATAAGTGGCAATCACCAAATTATCACACATCCCATGAACCATTTTAGATAAGGTATTAGCAGTACAGGGAGCTATCATCATGATATCTGCCCATAAAGCCAGCTCCACATGGCTGTTCCATGTTCCGTTATCTCCATAAAAGTCTGAATATACAGGTTTCTTGGATAAGGTAGACAGGCTTAGTTTCGTTACGAATTGTTCAGCATCAGGGGTCATAATAACCTGTACATCGGCTCCTTTTTTTACAAAATCTCTTATCAGAAAGTGAGTTTTGTAAGCTGCAATTCCTCCAGAAACGGCGATCAGTATCTTTTTACCGGAAATACTCATTTAGTTTTAATTTTTTGAAACACTAAAATACTTATTTTTTCCCACAATAAGGCTTTAAAACAAAGAAGGTCATAAAAGAACCTGATTCCTTTATGACCTTCATTTATAAAAACACAGATGATTATTTTCTGTCTTCTGTTTTTCTGAAATAGATATCTTCATTTAACCATTCTTCAATAGCAATTGAAGTTGGCTTTGGAAGCTTTTCGTAATGCTTAGAGATCTCTATCTGCTCTCTGTTTTCGAAAACTTCTTCTAATGTAGAATTGTGAACGGCAAATTCATCCAATTTGTTATGAAGTTCCGTACGGATCTCCGCATTGATCTGCTCTGCTCTCTTTCCCATGATAACAATAGCTTCATAGATTGAACCCACTTTATCTTCAATCTTATCTTTATCGTAAGTAATAGTATTTACTTCTGCTTTTGTATCTTTTACACTCATTTTGAGAAAATTATTTTATTTATAAGACGACAAATTTACGAATTATCTTTGAATTTTGAAAGTCGCTGCAGGAGGAGGGGTCTGAAGTGCTGCACTATCCCTCTGGATCTGCTTTGCCTGCTTTTCATTACTGATCTGATCTTTGATTTGCTGCTCAGTTTTATTTTTATCTGCCAGCTTATCAGCCTCTTTTTTCTGTCTTGCAGTTAAAGTTGCGATTTTTGCTTCTGTTTCTTTCTTAACGATAGCGAAGTGTTGTTTTTCCTTCTCCAGTTTTTCTCTAAGGTCTGTTGCCGTTTTTGAATATTCTGTATTAGGAAGTTCCTTTTCTACCATTTTTGTATAGGTAAGTGCACTTTCAATACGCTCTTCTTTAAGGCTATAAATTGATTTTGCTGCCAATTCATAACGCGATTTCATGATATAATCATAAATTTTAGAACGAAGTTTTGTACTTGGAAAGTCTTCCAATACATTTTCTAAAGCAACTCCAGCCGCTTTATATTCAGCCATTTTAAAGTACTGACGTCCGTTCTCATAAGCTTTAAACTCTAATTTATAAGAAAGCTCATCAATAAGCTGGGTAATATTTTTTGATCTTTCAGAATTAGGATAGTTAGTCAGGAAGTCCTGAAGCTCATTGATAGCCAACTCTGTGCTGGACTGGTCCAAGTTGTAATCCATAGATCCTTCATAATAACAAAGGGCAGACATATAAGCAGCCTCTTCTGCTCTTGGATCTTTTGGAAAACTAACTGCAAAATTTTTAAACTGGTGACCTGCCAACTTGTAACTTTTATCATAATAATTGGCATAGGCAGTATTAAAACCTACGTTAGGAAAATCATCTGTTCCTGCTACCAGATTTGCAAGTCTGTCATAAAGAGCCAATGCGTTTTTCCACTTTTTCTTAGCGAAATTTTCATTAGCTGCTTTTAAGATAAACTCTTTGTCAGCACTTCTCATTGCTTTTTCCTGCTGGCTTACGCAAGATGAAATTACCGCTACAGCAAAAAGACCTAAAATATATTTTTTCATATAAAAAATTCAACAGTTTACGGATTACACAGCCGATTTACTAATTTGCAAAAATATAACTTTTTTGCCAATAGATTTTTTTTTATGAATATTTAACGTAATTTTAGTCTGCAGCGTATCCCAAAATTGCAAAAACACTCAATAAAAGGTTCATCCTCACTTTTTTTTCGGCTTCTTTTGTATAGGTTTCTTCATTTTTGCTAGGGACATAGAGCTCATAAAAGTTTTTATTTCTGATCACAAATAGGGTGGATCCGATGATCATGGTAAGAATATCTTCGGGTTTTGGAGTGAAGGTAAAAACTCCGGAAGCCACTCCTTTTTTAATAACTTCATCCAGTTTTTTTACAAATAGCTGGTAAAAATCAAGCAATTCATCTTTCAGGTTTTCTGTATGACGAAGCTCCTGCGTTACAAACCCATGGAAATAATTATACTTAAATAACTGAGAAACAATGTATTTTATCATTTCACGCATCTGCATTTCCGGCTTCCCATCTTTGATTGTATCTGCAAATTCTGAAAAATTCTCTCTGGTTTTCAATACTCTGTACTGATAGAGATAAGACATCATTTTTTCTTTGGAACCAAAATAGTAAGAGATCATTGCCACATTAATATTGGCTTTGGAACATATGTCTCTCACAGATGTACCTTCATATCCTTTTTTTGCAATCAGCTCTTCCGCGATATCAAGTATATGAATCTGTTTGTCCGTAAATTTTTTTTTCATAGAGTGCACTTTGAGTAAAGTTAAGAAATTTTTAACACATTTATAAACGATCGTTTAATAATTTTAAATTAATTGTAGAAAGTCCTATTTTTGAAAATGGATTTTTTTGATTTTCATCATCATAAGAAATATATCAGCAACGGAATTTACAATTTGGATATTGAACAAATTCCGCCTGACTTCTCTTATTCCATAGGGATTCACCCTAATGATATTGATATTAATACTATTGATATACAGCTGAGCTGGATGAAAAGTATGATGTTTAAAAACTGTTTTGCTATCGGGGAATGTGGATTAGATTCTCTTGTTCCTATTGACCAGAGTATTCAGGAAGAAGTTTTTCTAAGACAAATAATGATTTCCAATGAGGTAAAGAAACCTATTATTATTCATTGTGTCAGAAAGTTTTATGAGGTTATTTCTTTTAAGAAGAAGGCTGAACAGCCTATGATCATCCACGGTTTCAATAAGAAAAGACAAATTGCAGAAGACCTTCTGGCCAATAATTTTTATCTGAGTTTTGGGAAAGCTGTTTTGTATAATTTATCTTTGCAGAATATTTTAAAAGACACCCCGTTGGACAAAATCTTTTTAGAAACTGACAATGAGGATTTTAACATCGAAGAATTGTACCTGAAAGTTTCTGAAATAAGGGCGATTTCTTTGGAACAACTCAACGAACAAATTTTAGAAAATTTACACACGATAAGAAATGGATAAATACTGGCTGGAAAGAACTGAACTGCTAATAAAAGAAGAGGGATTAGAGAAGCTGATCAAAGCTAATCTGCTGGTGATAGGCTTAGGAGGTGTAGGTTCTTTTGCTGCGGAATTCCTTGCTAGAGCAGGAGTGGGAAATATGACGATTGTGGATGGAGATACGGTAGATATTACCAATATCAACAGACAACTTCCCGCGCTGCACTCTACTGTTGGAAAGCACAAAGTGGATGTGGTAGCTGAAAGGCTTCTTGATATCAACCCACAAATCAAACTGGTGAAGATAAATGAGTTTTTAAATCCTGAAAGAATGGAAGAAGTTTTAGATTCTGCTAAGTTTGATTATGTTCTTGACTGTATTGACAGTGTAACTCCCAAATTATGTCTGATAAAAGCCGCTAAAAGGAAAAAGATAAAACTTATCAGTTCTATGGGAGCGGGTGGTAAAAGCGACCCAAGCAAAGTAATGGTAAGGGATATCAGTAAAACACAAAACTGCTTTCTTGCAAGACAGATAAGAAAAAGATTAAAAAAGGAAAACATCAATAAAGGTTTCAGATGTGTTTTTTCTAATGAGCTTCAAAATGAAGAAAGTCTGAAAATGACGGACGGGGCAAATTATAAAAGATCTTTTTATGGAACAGTAAGCTTCATTCCGGCTATTTTTGGTCTGTATGCTGCTGCTGAAGTAATCAATTATTTAGTAAAAAAAGATTAATGCAGAATTTCCAATACTCCAGAGCGGAAAAGCTTAAAAAAAACACTGAGATCAGTTTACTTTTTGACAAAGGTAAATGGAAGACATGTGGAAATCTCAGAATCATCATTCTGAAAGATAAGCCCACCCTTCCTATAGAAGCTACCCGATTTGGAGTTTCGGTTTCTAAGAGATATTTCAAGAGAGCGGTACACAGAAACCGTATAAAGAGATTACTGAGAGAATGCTACCGCCTTAACAAGGAACTCTTCCGGCAGTCCTTTGGAGAAAAGACGATGGCAATGTTATTCTGGGTCTCTCCTGTAATGCCTCAAAAGTATCAGGAGGTAGAGGCACAGTTTATAAAGCTTTGTGAGGCGCAGAAAAAACAGGCTTAGATACATCAGGATAATTTCACTCTCCTGTATCAATCCTTCATCAATAATGGTGTATAATATTAATCCCATTTTACAGGGAGGATAAACTCTAGTGATGGAAATGGATGTGAAAGTTTTTATGAGCTGAAATTTCTATTAATTCTTCGGATAGTTTTTGTATTTTTAAGGAAAACAATAAATCTGAAAATTAATATGTTAGACAATATTCCCTATTTGTCCTATATACTGAGCGCATTCATCGGTATTGGGCTGGCTGCGGCTACAGGCTTCCGGGTCTTTCTTCCCATGTTCATTGTAAGTCTGGCTTCTTATTTTCACTGGCTTCCCATGAATGAACACTTTGAATGGCTTGCCGGCCTTCCTGCTCTTATCACAACAGGAATCGCAACGGTTGCAGAAATTCTTACCTATTATATTCCTTTTATAGACCATTTACTGGACACTATTTCTATTCCTATGGCTACTGTGGCGGGTTCTATTTTATTTGCCAGTCAGTTTGCTGAATTGGGAACTTTTCCTCAATGGGCATTAGCACTGATTGCAGGCGGAGGAACGGCAGCTACCATAAGTACAGGCTTTGCGGGAATACGGGCAGCTTCTACTGCTACGACTGGTGGATTGGGAAATTCTGTAGTAGGAACTACTGAAACAGCCGGAGCAGGGATTATGTCTGTTCTAGCTATAGCACTTCCTTTTGTTGCAGCCATTGCTTCAATTGTTTTGTTGATTCTCATCATTGTCTTCGGTCGCAGAGCATTGAAAAAAATACAGCGCAGAAAAGGGACGCTCTAGATTTAAAATAAAAAAGGTACAGTCTCAAAACACTGTACCTTTTTATTTAGTTTTTACTTCTGAAATCTTTGACTTCCTGAATTTTTGATTTGAAATAGTCTTTCTTTTCAGGGTTTTTCTTAATCAATATTTCAAATGCCTTTATTGCTTTCGTATAAAGTTTCTGTTCAAAATAAAGTTTGGCCAAAGTCTCTGTCATCAAGTGGGAAATATCATCATTTTTCTCTTTAACGACATAGGTGCTTTCCTCTTTTAACTGACTGATTCTAGGATTATTTTCAATAAAAGTCTCAATTGCTTTCTCCTTAATCTCCACTTTTACTTTTTCCACCTCTTCTATTCTGTCGATTTTCAGCCAGCTTTGCCATGTATTGATAAATCCGGGGACATTGCTGTCTGCCGGAGGTTGAGTTGTCTTTTTCATCATAGCCTCTTGTGCTGTTTCTTCTTTTACAGACTCCTCTTTATCTTTATTTTCTTTTTCCTGGACGCTGAGGCTTGAAATGTCTGTTCCAAAGAATGAAACATTCATTACAGCTACCTCATCTTCTTTTGTGGCAATGGTCCCAGGAGATTCTTTCAGGGCTTCATTATTCTCAGCGTGATCATTGGCAAGCTTCGAAACAGGATCTGCAGCAGGTAAAATCTCTTCAGAAAGAGTTTCTTCGGCAATTTCCGGTTCTTGGTTTTCTTTTTTCACTTCTTCAGCAGCCACCACCGTAGTTTCTTCTATAGAAGCTGCTACCGGAGGAGTTGAAACTTCAGCTGATTTGTTGATTAAAGAATCCGGAACATTGGATTCAACACTCATTGGTTTCCATGTAGACTGAACTTCAGGAAGTTCTTTGCCTCCGATCTCTTCTTTAGAATCATCAGTTCTTACAGATTCTTTTATTTCTGTAATTTCTTCCGGTTCTGCCTCTGTTTTTACTTCCTCTGATGGGATAGATTCTTCACTGGTTGACCAAAAATGAAAGCTTTGCGTTTCTGCAAAACTGATTTCGTGATCAGGCACAGGTTCTGTTTCCACTTTTTCGTGTTCAGGAGCAGATTTCGCTTCCTTCATCTTTTTCTCAACCTCTTCGATAAGGCGTCGCATTTCATCCTCATGCTTATTGACATTCGGTTGAGAGACTTCTGCAGTCTCCGCAAGTTCTTCGTTACTGGTCTCTATTTTTACATCAGGCAGGAAGGCTTCTGTACCATGGAAACTGACTTCTGCATCGGGTTCCTGTACCTGTTGTTCTACTTCTACAGAACGG
Source organism: Chryseobacterium sp. MEBOG06 (assembly GCF_021869765.1). NCBI lineage: Bacteria > Pseudomonadati > Bacteroidota > Flavobacteriia > Flavobacteriales > Weeksellaceae > Chryseobacterium > Chryseobacterium sp. MEBOG06. The sequence goes on from NZ_CP084580.1 coordinate 4,966,923, forward strand.
ATATCTTCATTTTCAGATACTGCTTCAGGTTCTGTAGATTTTTCGCTGGTATTTTCTTCAATAGTAACTTCCGGCAATATTGCTTCTGTTTCTTCAAAGCTTATATTCTCTTCTTCTACTATTTTTTCTTCCTCCGGTTCTGATGAAATTTCATCTTCGTTAATAATGGTTTCTGAAGTAAATTCTTCACCGCCATTTTCTTCTATTTCTGCTTGTGTTTCTTCCTTTTCATTCAGCTCAGGTTCTGTTGCGGGCTCAGCTTTTTGAGTGATTAAAGTACCTGATTCCAAAGTAGATTCAATATCTATAGTCTCAGAGTTTTTGTCTTCCAAAAAGTTTTCTTCTCCTTCAAACAGGATTCTGTTTCTTTCCCCATTCACATAGATAGGGAGAATTTCCTCTGAAGTGGATAATAAGCAGACACTTTCCTCTTCCTTCTGTTGCTCCGAAGGAATTTCGTCTTCTCTTTTAATCGGGAAGCTTTTATTTTTATAAGCTTGCTGTACTGCTTTATCAGCTGGTTTGGCAGGCTGCACTTCTACTTTCTCTTCCTGTTTTATTTTTCCGTTGATCAGTTGATAAAGAATTTTTTTATCTGTGGTATATGCCGCAGTAACAGATAATTCTTTCTGATAATTTTCTTTTTCATACAGATGCACCCCATACAGATGAAGTGCCCTGATATTTTGGATATAAGGAAAAGTGTGAATCTCTTCTTTCAAAAGACCAAGGTCTTCTAACTGAATATTTTTCGGATTTTTTATTAATTCTAAAATTCTCGGATTCATCTTACCAATTCGCTACAATGTCGTTAAATATCTTATTAATAATTCTCTCGGTAACAATTTTCACCTGTGAGGTTTCGATATCACTCTGTGATAAGTTACTGTTGAAAGCAGCTTCATCAGTGTAAGTTCTGTCGAAACTCAGCTCCGGATGCAGTTTATTTTCATAATGCACTTTTACTGTGATCGTAAGTTTATTCTGAGCCTGCTGCACTACTCCTCCCGCAGAATTGGTCTGTGTACCGGAACTTATCGTGGTTGGGGTAATTGTATAGTCTGTAATTTCCCCCTCTATCAGAATATCAGGATTTTCTTTGGTTCCCTTCAACGTTGTTCTCTGGAGAAACCTGTTCTGAATATCAGTAGAAAACTGTTGTGCCAGTGCCGGGTTTACAAGAGATGCATTATTAGGAAACTCATTGATCTGAACAGTCTTTTCATCTTTCAGGGAGGATCCTGTAAAGCTATAGCAGGAGTTTAAAACTCCCAGCAGCGCAAAAAGCACTCCAACTACCATTGACTGCTTCAGACTAATATTTTTGATATTAATATTCATTTTTCACTTATTTCGTATAATTAAATTCCGGAATTATTTAAAGGTCTAGATATTCATCTAATCTTCCAGATTATACTGTTTTATTTTTCTGTATAATGTTCTTTGTGAGATTCCCAATTCATCTGCCGCTCTGTTTCTGCGGCCTTTATGCTTCTCCAATGCTTTGATAATCAAGTCTTTTTCATTGTTCTGAAGAGAAAGAGACTCGGGTCTGTTTTCTTCTACTTCAATATCCTCAATGTCTTCGTAGCTATCTTCAGGTGCCGACATGATTGTAGGGGTCTGAACAGCCGGTGCATCATTGTTATTTTCAAAATATAATAAAGACCCTGAACTTACCTGAGGCTGGCTTTCAGGGGTATAAATCCTGTTGATCAGGTTTTTTTCCTGACTGCTTAGATCTCCTGCGCCTCTGTTTTTGATCAATTCCGAAGTTAAGGATTTTAAATCATTAATATCATTCCTCATATCGAAAAGAATTTTATACATGATTTCTCTTTCGCTTCCAAAGTCATTCTGTTTGGATATATTCTGAGTATTCACCACCATTGGAAGGTGGGTCTCCATCGGGATATACTCAGCCAGTTTTTCTGCTGTTATCCTTCTGTTCCTTTCCACAACAGTCATTTGCTCAACAAGATTTCTTAACTGTCGGATGTTTCCCGGGAAAGGGTAGTTTTCAATATAGTGAACAGCACTAGGTTCCAGTTCAAGCTCAGGCATCCTGTATTTCTCAGCAAAATCTATTGCAAACTTTCTGAACAGCAGATGAACATCTCCTTTTCTTTCTCTTAAAGGAGGCATATCAATCTGAACGGTGTTCAAACGGTAATATAAATCTTCACGAAATCTTCCGTCATGGATCGCTTTCATCATATTAACATTGGTAGCCGCTACAATTCGGACGTTGGTCTTCTGCACCTGTGAAGAACCTACTTTCATAAATTCACCACTTTCTAACACCCTTAAAAGGCGAACCTGCGTCTGTAGTGGTAGTTCTCCCACCTCATCCAGGAAGATTGTACCTCCATCTGCCACTTCAAAGTATCCTTTTCTGGTAGCCGTAGCTCCTGTAAAGGCTCCTTTTTCGTGCCCGAAAAGTTCGGAATCTATTGTTCCTTCAGGGATGGCCCCGCAGTTTACAACGATATAAGGCTGATGTTTTCTTCTGGATTCTGAATGGATAATTTTCGGAATAAATTCTTTTCCCACTCCACTTTCTCCTATTACAAGAACGGAAATATCTGTGGGAGCGACCTGAATTGATTTTTCCAGGGCCCTGTTAAGTGCCGGAAAGTTCCCGATAATTCCGAAACGGTTTTTTATATTTTGCAGCTCATTGCTCATAAGTAAATTTTTGATTATTGATTTAATAATAATCTACAGCTCTTCTATCTGTTGTCTGTAGACCTTGTTAAAATGATGGGTGTAGATGTCTTTCATCGTTTTTCCTTCATCATACGTTCTAAGTGCCAACGTTTTTAAATCCAAATAATCTTTGTTTCTGATCTTAGAAACTTTACTTTTAAAGTATATGTTCTCAGCAAAGTTGTATTCTTTGCTTTGTTTTTCAAAATTTTCCAGGGCTTTGTCATATTTTCCCTGTTCGAAATAAGTCACTCCCAGCTGGTAATGGTCAAACATTCCTTTGACATAACCTCTTGCTGCCAGCAGTCTTTCTATTATTCCTGCAGCTTTTCCTTTCTTTCCTAAAGCACTGTAAGACATAGCTCTCACTACATCCAGATTATAATCTCCGTTTTGAGATCTTCCTAAGTCTTCAGGATAGTACTTCTTTAATTCTTCTAAATCCTGGATAGCTCCGCTATAATCACGCAGAAACTGGAATTTACACCAGCCTCTGTAGCCCAGATACAATTTAGGATCTAAATCAACAGCTTTATCTATAAGTACTTTCCAGGTTACAAAATCTCCGTTTTTAAGATATGGAACTGATTTCTCCATATAAGCATGGGAGAAATCCGGACATAGCCCAATGGCTTTATCAAAGCCTTCCTGAGATTCTCCTGAACCTTGTAAGTATGAAGCCCAGTTGTATAACTCGCACGCTTTTTTGCAGTCCTCTCCCTCTACTGCATTACAGTTAACCTGTGCAATAGTATTGGTATAAACTATAAGTAACAAAAAGCTAAGGTAATACCTCTGAAACTTTTCCATTTTCAATTTTATAGGTTAAATACTGATAGTAATCTACTTTGAAACCTTTGATATCCTTGGGCTGCCACCCATCCAATGATTTTGTAAATTTCAGCAGTTTATTCTCAACTTCTTCATCTAAAACGTCATCCTTCAGATCTGAATTCATAGCTTTCAGTCTGAATAACCCCGTTTTTCCTTCACAATTTACTAAAAATCTTACGGTAATATAACCATAGATCTTCTTTTTAGAGTATATATTTTCTTTTTTAAGTTTTTCAACAATGGCAATTTTCTCTCCTTTATAATCAAACCCTTTTGTCCCCTGATAATACTGAAAACTAAAGGGAGCGTCTTTTCCTGCTCCACATTTTTTAAAATCAATATCATCCGGTTTTCCATCAAATTCAATATCTCCTACGGTATTGGGATATTTATTACTATTTTTTTCCACCTGACAGGAAATCAAGACAGAAGAAAACAGGGTAAAGAAATAAACCGCTTTGATCAAAACTTTATTTTATTCTGTCAGCCTCCCTAAAAGTGTGCCCTGGGTATTGTCATAAACAAAAACATCCAAAATGTCACCCACTTTCTGCCCTTCAATCTTATCAATAACACATACTGCGTTCTGAGAATTCCTTCCTTTCCATTGATTTTCATTTTTCCTGGAAGTTCCTTCAATCAGAATCTGGTGCGTTCTTCCAACATAAGATTCCATTCTCTGTCTGGAAAGCTCACGCTGTAAATCAATCACCTCAGCAAGGCGTCTCTGTTTCACATCGGCAGGAATATTATCTTCCATTTTTTTATGAGCAGGAGTTCCCGGTCTTTCTGAGTACGCAAACATATATCCGTAGTCATATTCTACTTCTTTCATCAGGCTTAAAGTATCCTGGTGATCCTCTTCGGTCTCATTACAGAACCCAACAATCATATCCTGAGAAAAAGATACGTCAGGAACTATTTCTTTGGCCTTTCTGATCAAGTCCAGATACTCTTCGCGGGTATGCTGTCTGTTCATCGCTTCAAGCATATTATTGCTTCCGCTTTGTACAGGAAGATGTACATATTTACAAATATTATTATGCTTTGCCATCATTCTGAATACATCAAGGCTCATATCCTGAGGATTTGAAGTTGAGAACCTGATTCTCATTTCAGGAACAGCTTTAGCCACCAAATCAAGCAGATTTGCAAAATTCACAGCTGTAGCCTTCTGCATTTCAGAAGCTTTTGCGAAATCTTTCTTAGGACCTCCTCCATACCACAGGTAAGAGTCTACGTTTTGCCCTAAAAGGGTAATCTCTTTATACCCATTATTCCAAAGATCTTTACATTCGTCAAGAATGGAATGTGGATCCCGGCTTCTTTCTCTTCCTCTGGTAAAAGGGACTACACAGAATGTACACATATTATCACAACCTCTGGTAATGGTTACAAAAGCAGTCACTCCATTCCCGCCTAAACGTACCGGATTAATATCAGCGTATGTTTCTTCTTTGGAAAGAATGACATTAATAGCATCTCTACCATCTTCAGTTTCTTTCAATAAGTTAGGCAAATCTCTATAAGCATCCGGACCTACAACGAGGTCAACAAGCTGTTCTTCCTCTAAGAATTTAGTTTTTAGCCTTTCCGCCATGCATCCCAGCACTCCTACCGTCATGCCCGGTCTTTCTTTCTTTAGATTTTTGAACTGGGCAAGACGCATTCTTACAGTCTGTTCCGCTTTCTCACGAATGGAACAGGTATTTAACAAAATAAGGTCTGCTTCTTCTACTTTCATCGTCGTATTGTACCCCTGTTCATTAAGAATGGATGCAACGATTTCAGAATCAGAGAAGTTCATCTGACAACCATAACTTTCTAAAAACAATTTTTTAGAATTCTCAGGTTTTTCAGCAATAGCAAAAGCTTCGCCTTGTTTTGTTTCGTCAATATATTTTTCCTGCACGATAATCAATTTAGGTTCGGGATTAAAACACAGAGAATTTTTCCGTGAATTTTAAATTACGAACAAATAAGTCTGCAAAGATACAAAATATTGTGACAGAATGTCAGGGCTATCTATCTTCTCTGAATGTTATTGAAAAATCTATTGGGATTGCAATCCTTTGTTTTATAGGAAGGCTAGCATACAGAGCTGGCTTCCACACTTTTTTCATTCTCGCAAGTGTTCTCAGGAAATCCATATTAAAACTTCGGTTATTGACCTCCGGATAAAATCTTGGATTTACAATATGCCCCTCCTTGTTGATATAGAATTCCAGATTTATCTTTCCGTTGATATGGTAATCTTCGAACAATACCATAAAGTTATCATGAAAATCTTTATTAAATTCTTTTTTTCCTCCTGCATATTCAGCCGGCCTCACAAAAGCATTGGCATTATATCCTGATCTATAATTGCTCATCAGATCTTTAGGATAAATAATGAATTCTGCAACAGCTCCTATTTTACCTCCTTTTACTTCAGCTGCTTTCCAATGGATAAGATTTTTTATAACTTCTCTGGATAGGTTGTAAGCACACTTGTTCTTTGCAATATTTATGGTGTCAAAATCTTTAACCAGCTTTACTCCTGCTTCTTTTGTAACTAAGATTCTTGGCTGATAAATCTCATTTTCATCACACTCTTTCAGTTTATTGTTGACAATATATTCATGAGCCTCTTTATAAAAATTGACCAGGCCGCCTTCATAAAAATCCTGATTTCGGGGGTATTCATCTAGAACTTGTGCTTTGTTTTGAGATGCAAAAGCAAGGCACAAAATAAAGAGGATTTTCTCCGCCCCCCAATTAAAGTTATTCAATAGTATATAGTTTTCTAATTAGTTATTTTAATATATAAGATGTAGAATGGCTGCAGAAATACAAAACTTCGATTGTTTTAAGTCTCGTATAGACATATCACGTGGAACAATTCTCAGAAGACTTCATTCTAATTTTCCGAAAAGGGCCAAAATGATTTTCAATCAATTTTTAATCATGGTCATAGACATTATTCTGAAAATTGATTTTCATGATAAGTTTAGAATCAACGGGGACGCCATTCTTTGTAGCTGGAGTCCACTTTCCTTTTACCTTTTTAAGAGCGAACTTCATATCATCAATAAATGTTTCATCATTTCTGAATCTTGGAAGTATATCTACTTTATCAATTTTCCCTTTTGAATTGATATTAAACAGGAAAGTCACTTGTCCCTGAATGGCATATAAAGCAACATCAATATAGGCATGTACCATATTCAGAAATTCTTTCCGAAAGGCATCATCTCCACCTGGAAATTCTGCTTTCTGGAAATTTTCTCCATTTTGAGTTTGAATCTGAGCCTTTGCTTCCTGCGAAAAACCCCTACCGCTTAAAAGTAATAAAGGTAAAATTAAAAGATATTTTTTCATGGATTAATCAATATCTGTAGATATGGATGAAAAGCTCATTTTAATTTTCATCTGTGAAGATACAGGCTGTCCGCCACATGATGCAGGAGTCCAGTTTTTCTTAATTCTTCTTACAACATATTGCATATCATCAAAGAAAACCTTGCTATTCTCCACCTTAGGCACTCCTGTAACATCAATTACTTTTCCTTTAGCATCAATAGTTAATGTGAATGTAAAATCTCCTGACAATGCATAGAAATCCGAATTCAGATAGGCATACATATATTTATTCAATATGTTTTTATACGCTGCCACCCCTCCTTCAAAGCCCGCGGGCCTAAAGTCATTACATTTAACAGCAACCTGCATAAAGGGTTCCTTGATATCTATCTTTAAAAGATTCTTATTGCTGTCTCTGATAAAAGAATCATCTCTATCTTCCTGGTCCTGTGCAAAGGAAAAATTGGCAACACATAGGGCTAAGAATAAAAATATCGTTCTCATAATTTTGTTAGCTAGTATTAATTATTAGCAAAGGTAAATATTTACCTCATTGATAGGAAAAAAAAACTTCACATCAGATGTGAAGTTTTTAAAAATATGGTGATTTTATCTCTTTTGTAGGACCGTCATTTTACAACAGGCCTTTGATATGCTTATAATTAGTTTTCACTGTTTCAAAAACCTCATCCATTTTTCCGCCAAGCATGAGCTGTGCCATAGATTTCGTCATTCCCATAACCTGTTCAAATTCAATTTTGGGAGGGAGCGCCAAGGCATTAGGATTTGTAAAAATATTCAAGAGGTAAGGTCCGTTATGCTCCAGGCATTCTTTTATAGAACTTTGTACGTCTTCAGGTAGGTGCACATTTTTCCCAGGGTATCCCATTGCATGGGCAACCATTGCAAAATCAGGATTGATCATATCTGTTTCATTATCCGGCATTCCGCCTACTTCCATTTCAAGTTTTACCATTCCTAGCGTCCTGTTATTGAATACAATGAGCTTCACGGGAAGCTTATACTGAAAAATGGTTGCCATGTCTCCCAAAAGCATCGACAGTCCTCCATCTCCACACATTGCAATAACCTGTCTTTCCGGATGTGAAAGAGCAGCACCAATAGCCATAGGCATTGCATTAGCCATTGATCCATGATTAAAAGATCCCAGCATTTTTCTTTTTCCGGTTCCGGTAATAAATCTGGCACCCCACACACAACACATTCCTGTATCTACGGTAAAAATAGCATCTTTATCAGCAAGCCGGTCTAAAGTATGTGCAACATACTCCGGCTGAATTGCATTCTCTTTACCATAGTCTTTGACGTATTCTAACTGGTTTTCTTTTACTTTTTCGTAAAATGCTAGTTGCTCATTAAGAAAATGAACGTCTGTTTTCTCGTCCAGCAAAGGAAGCAAAGCAAGGATTGTCTCTTTTATATCTCCTGTGAGCCCCAATTCCAGTTTCGCTCTTCTGCCCAGCCTCTCCGGGCTCTCGTCTATCTGCACGATTTTATTTTTTAAAGGCATGAATTTCTGATAAGGAAAGTCTGTTCCGAGAAGGATAACCAGCTCTGCTTCATGCATTGCGTGAAACGCTGATGGAAATCCTAAGAGCCCGGTAAGCCCTACTTCATTAGCATTATTAGGCTGAATATCCATTTTTCCACGGAATGAATATCCTACAGGAGCTTTTAAGAGCTCAGATAATGTTATTACTTCTGTGCTTGCTCCTGCTGCTCCAATTCCGCAATACAGGGTTACTTTTTTGCTTTCGTTGATCAGTTTAGCTAAACGCTTCAGCTCTTCATCTGAAGGGCGTATAACGGGATTAGTCCTAAATATTTGGGTAGAGGTAGTTGTTTCTTCCGCGTCCAGTTCAGAGACATCTCCCGGAAGCCCTATTACCGCAACTCCCTTCTTAGAGATTGCATGCTGAATGGCTGTCTGAATAGTTCTCTGCACCTGTTCCGGTCTTGTAATCATCTGATTATAATAACTGCAGTCATCAAATAGCTTTATCGTATTGGTTTCCTGAAAGTAATCCATTCCCATTTCTTCACTGGGAATAGTGGAAGCTATGACCAACATCGGAACATGAGACCGGTGCGCCTCATACACCCCATTGATCAAATGGACATGTCCCGGACCACAACTGCCCGCACATACCGCCAAACCATCCAGCTCGGCTTCAGCCGCCGCCGCATAGGCTCCCACTTCCTCGTGCCGTACATGGATCCATTGAATACTGCTTTTCTTAACAGCTACATTAAGATGATTAAGGCTGTCACCCGTTACTGCATAAATTCTTTTCACATTAGCACTTTCGAGCATTTCTACAATTTGCTCTGCTATATTTTTAGCCATAATTAATATGTTTTGGTGGTTGTTTTTCTATGAAAAATAGTAATGGATATAAAGATAAGCCTCTATATCTCTATCAAAATTAACTAATTAAATTGGAACTTCCGCAGGGTTTCAATGTTAAAGGTTCCTAAATTCATGATCAGACTTTATAGGTTCTTGGGAAGAAAAGAATTATTATTTTCAGGCAAAATCCGCAAGGTTCTTTGGATTTAAACATCTGTTAAACACAAAGACAAAATCCCTTTAAAACAAAAGCAAAAAATCTTGCAGTATTTATATTGGATAAATAGTACCGTATTTTCCGGTAAAAGAAAAACGGCTATCCAAAAGACAGCCATTTATATATATTTTTTTAAGTCTTTAGATCACTACTTCGATCTGATTTCTTAATAAATCTTCAAATTCATCTCTTTTACGGATCAGGTGAGCTTTTCCATTCAGGAATAATACTTCTGCAGGTTTCAATCTTGAGTTGAAGTTAGAACTCATTTCAAACCCGTAAGCTCCTGCATTATGGAAAGCAAGGACGTCCCCTTCCCTCACTTCATGCAGCTTCCTGTCCCATGCGAATGTATCTGTTTCACAAATGTTTCCTACTACAGTATAGATTCTTTCCGCTCCCTTTGGATTAGATAAGTTCTCAATCGTGTGGTAAGAATCGTAGAACATCGGACGGATCAGGTGGTTAAATCCAGAATTAACACCTACAAAAACTGTAGCGGTAGTCTGCTTAATCACATTAGCTTTCACCAATAGATAGCCGCTCTTTCCTACCAGGAATTTCCCAGGCTCAAACCATAACTCGAATTTTTTCCCCGTTGTTTTTGAAAATTCGCTTAAAACGTGTTCTACTTTTTTACCTAAAGTTTTAACGTCAGTTTCCTCTTCGCTGTCCTGATAAGGAATTTTGAAGCCACTTCCCATATCAAGATATTTCAGGTTGGGGAAATGCTCAGAAAGCTCCAGCATGATATCCAAAGCCTGAAGAAATACATCAGGATCTTTGATTTCACTTCCTGTATGCATGTGAAGTCCTTCCACATTCAGGTTGGTAGATTTCATCACTCTTTCTATGTGACGAACCTGGTGAATAGAAATACCAAATTTACTGTCGATATGTCCTGTTGAAATTTTATAGTTACCACCAGCAAAAATATGCGGGTTGATCCTTACTAAAATCGGATATGTATTTCCGTATTTATTCCCGAATTGCTCAAGAATAGAAATGTTATCAATGTTTATATGAACTCCACAAGCCATTGCCTCTTCTATTTCTGCTAAGTCAACACAATTTGGAGTAAACAATATTTTCTCTTTCGGAAATCCTGCTTTCAGTCCAAGTTTGACTTCATTAATAGATACACAATCCAAAGAAGCACCCAAGTTCTTGACATACTTCAAAATATTGATGTTTGTCAATGCCTTCGCAGCATAGAAAAACTTTGTGTGTTTTAAAAAAGAAGATGTAAGTTTTTCATATTGAACTTTGATGGATTCAGCATCGTAAACATACACCGGGGTGCCAAACTCATTGGCAATCTTTAATAATTCTTTTGAATTCATAATTTCATTTTAACATAAAAAAAGGCAGATTCTTAGATAAAGAGTCTGCCACATTAATTATTTTTATGCAAGACAACTCTTTTAAATATTCCAAACCTTAGAGAACTTTACAGCTCCCTTTTTTCCAGTTTTAATTTGTTTAAAATTTTGCATTGCTTCGTTTTATTTTTTACAAAAATACTATTTATTTTTTATTTTAAGAAAATTGATTTGAAAAGCATCTTCTTTTTTATAAAAGATTATACAGTCTAAATTCTTCCGTTATTTTGGCAAAGGCAGTGTCTCAAAGTCACCACGCAGCATTGCCAGCTGCAATTCGTTGTTCAGATCCGTAGAAGATAAAGGAAGATCAATTTTTAATTTGGCAAGCTTACTCAGCGTCTGAATCTGTGTAAACAGCTCATAAAAACCAAAAGACATTACCCTCCCGTTTTCAATAATCAAAAATAATTTCTCACCTAATTTTCTTCCGGCACCCAGCCACAATTCATTTCTTTTTTTGAAATCAATTTTATGTTTTAATACAGAAAAATCATTGTATTCTTCATGAGAATTAATAAACTGAACGGCTTTTGTACCCTGTGTAAATGATCTGAATTTTAAAACCGGCTTTTCTGTTTTATTGAGCTGATTTTTTTCAACGATATATTTCCCGTTCCTAAAATAAAGTCCAAAAGGTAAAACTTCTTTCTTTTTAATATTTTTAGAATTCAGGATCAGCTTCGCAATAATATCTGTTCCGGTAAGTTCAAAATTAATCTGCTCAACATCTCTCTGGATCGGCTCCCATTTCTTTGACTTGGAATTGAACATTTTTTTTGAATACTTGTTGATATCCTGCACATAATCAGAAAAAATAATTCGTCCAACTTCATCCTGAAAATAAACAAACCCTTTTTCATTCGGAAGATCCTGGGTAAGCTCTTTAATCTTGTTGATATAGGTTTTCGCATTGGACTCATCATGCTGCTTTTGAATGATCTCATTTTCGGTATCTTTTGAGATCAACAGTTTGAAAAGTTCCAATGTGGCTCGTGCATCTCCATCAGCCCTGTGATGATTGGTCAAAGGAATTCCCAGTGACTTCACCAGTTTTCCCAATGAGTAGCTTACCTCATCCGGAATCATTTTTTTAGCTAATGGAATGGTATCTAAAGTATTGATTTTAAAATCATAACCAAGCCTTTTGAAGGACTGGCGAAGCATTCTGTAATCAAAATCAATATTATGCCCTACCAATGTTGTATTCTGGGTAATTTCGATAACTCTTTTGGCTATTTCATGAAATTTAGGAGCAGTTTTCACCATTTTAGGAGTGATACTCGTAAGCTTTTGAACAAAAGGAGTGATATCACTTTCAGGGTTTACAAGAGATATAAACTGGTCCGTAATTTTCTGACCGTCATATCTGTAGATGGCGATATCTATAATGCATTCATTTCTATAACCTGCACCATTACTTTCTATATCTATAATTGAATACATTGAATTTCTGTTAACTGCTGTTTCTAATTTATATTAAACCCATTTTTAATTCCCATCAAAATCTGGGTTTACTTTTACCATATAAGTAAAGATAACCTGCTAAAATAACAAAAAATATGTCAAAAACATAGCAGTTTACTTTATATTATACGTTAAAACTATCTTCTTCGGCCTCCTAACCCCAGCATTCCGAGAATAGCCTTTGCCCCTTCACGCATTAATGTACTGGTGAAAGTTTTTCCGGCCTTGCTCTGCAATACCTGTTCGAACATTCCCGGTTCTTCTTTTACCGGCCTGGTTTTTTGTGTTGGAGCAGCATTCTGGGCTGCCTGTTCCATTCTGCTGGTTAGCATTTCATACGCTGATTCTCTATCAATCGCCTCTTCATATTTGGCAACCATTGCTGATTTTGCGGTAAGCTCTGTAATCTCCGGTTCACTCAGGACATCCATTCTCGACTCCGGAGAGATAAGGTAAGTGTGAACAAGTGGTGTAGGAATTCCTTTTTCGTCCAAAGCTGTTACAAATGCTTCTCCAATCCCCATATTCTGGATCAGGCTGGATGCATTATAGTATTCTGTAGTAGGATAATTTTCTACTGCTTTGGAGATTTCTTTTTTATCTTTAGCCGTAAACCCTCTTAAGGCATGCTGTATCTTCAGCCCTAATTGAGAAAGTACACTTTCCGGAACATCACCCGGAATTTGGGTAATGAAATAAATCCCAACTCCTTTAGAACGGATCAGTTTCACCATTGTTTCAATTTGTGAAAGAAGGGCTTTTGATGCTTCATCAAAAAGAAGGTGAGCCTCGTCTATAAACAAGACCAGTTTGGGCCTGCCACTATCTCCTTCTTCCGGGAAAGTCATATAAATTTCTGCAAAAAGCGATAGCATGAAGGTCGAAAACAGTTGTGGTTTATTCTGAATATCTGCGACTCTCAAGATATTGACAACCCCTTTTCCATTGCGCGTTTCCAGTAAATCCTGCACATCGAAACTCAATTCTCCAAAAAAGTCTGCTGCTCCTTGCTGCTCCAGTGCAACAATAGATCTTAAGATAGCACCTAAAGAGGCCGATGCTATCGATCCATAATCAGCGGCAAGTTCAGCTTTTCCCTTTGCATTATCTGTAACATACTGTAAAACTTTCTTTAAATCCTTCAGGTCAATCAGCGGAAGTCCTTTATCATCACAATATTTAAAAACAATAGACATGATACTTTGCTGGGTATCATTAAGTTCCAGGATTTTACTTAATAAAACGGGGCCGAATTCTGTAACCGTTGCCCTTAATTTCACCCCTTTTCCACCGGAAATTGTCATTAGTTCCACCGGAAATCCTTGTGGATTGTAAGGAAGCTGTGTCTTAGCGTATCTTTCTTCAATAATCGAATTCATCTGACCAGCTTCTGCAATTCCTGAAAAATCACCTTTAATATCTAATACAAGAGACGGAATTCCCTGATGGGAAAGTTGTTCAGCAAACACCTGTAATGTTTTTGTTTTTCCCGTTCCTGTTGCGCCTGCAATAAGACCATGACGGTTGATTGTTTTCAAAGGAATGGTTACATTCACCTCAGGAACCACTTCTCCATCCAGCATTCCTTTTCCTAATATAATATGTTCTCCCTTTGGAGTGTATCTCGCATTTAATTCTTCAATAAATTGTGCTTTGTCTGCCATCTGATCGTTTTTTAACTTATAAATATAGAAGTTTTTGTAAAATGTTTAATGATTAAAACAATATTATTATGATTAAATTTTGTCCTAAATTCATTAATTTATATATTTAATTTGGCGTTGACAATAACAACATATATACCACACATGATTCCATTAAAAAAAAATCTATTTATTATTTTCTCCCTTTTGTACACTCTGTTTTTCACTCAAAACAGGAAGGAACCTGTAAAATTAGCCATAAAAGGAGATTTCACCCATATCTCCACTTCAGTAATTTTCCCCTTACTTTGGTCAGGTTTTCAAAGAGAATCCATATACTCTTATGATATGCAGAATAAGCATGTCGCGGTGAGTTATGTGCAGGAAGAAGGAAAGAAAAACAAAACAGCACTTACCCTGTACGTATATCCTATAAAATCAATTGACAACCAACTTCTCAGAAGCGAATTTTCAACTTATGAATATGTGCTGAATCAGAATTCCAACAAAGGAGTC